>NZ_JBFAZJ010000025.1:0-143520 GCF_040681715.1 Streptomyces sp. NPDC051582 | reverse complement strand
CCGGCCCGGCCCCTCCTCTATCTTCCCCACAACCCACACAGCGCATCGAGTCGCCGCCCCCGCCCCCGCCCGCCACGCCCCCCCCCACGCCGGTAACGTTTCTGCTGGTCCTGCGCGGGGACTAGATGTCCTCGTGGGCCACGGCGCGACGCGCGTCGGCGTCGAGGACGCCCCAGCTGATCAGCTGCTCGGTCAGGACCGAGGGGGACTGGTCGTAGATGACGGCCAGGGTGCGCAGGTCGTCCTGGCGGATCGACAGCACCTTGCCGTTGTAGTCCCCGCGCTGGCTCTGGATGGTGGCGGCGTACCGCTGGAGCGGGCCGGCCTTCTCGGCGGGCACGCCCGCCAGGCGCTCCAGGTCGAGGCGCAGCTTCGGCGGCGGCTCGGCGGCCCCGCCCGGGGTCGTGCCCGGCAGGAGCTCCTGCACCGGAACCCCGTAGAAGTCCGCCAGCTCGGCGAGGCGCTGGACGGTCACGGCGCGGTCCCCGCGCTCGTACGACCCGACCACCACGGCCTTCCACCGGCCCTGGGACTTCTCCTCGACACCATGGAGGGAGAGGCCCTGCTGGGTGCGGATGGCGCGGAGCTTGGCCCCGAGCTGTTTGGCGTATTCGCTGGACATAACGCTCCCGGACGCTGTGACGCTGTGACGACATGGGCACTGACGACATGGACCACGTGCGGCTCCGCCGCGCGGCCTGGTAACTCACTGTGAGGTTACGCAGCGTTACTTGGATGCGTCAAGCCGAATGATGTCGCACGCCCACGTACGAGGGGCATCGCCCGGGCCCCGTGCCGGTTCCCCGCCCGGGCCCTGGTAACGTGGACCGCGTACATCAGACGTCCTTTAAGGTCCGTCCCGTGAGGCGGAGAAGGAGGTCCTTTTCATGGACGCTCAGGCTGCTCAGAACGTCGGTGCCCAGAGCACCGAGGCGATGCGCCCCGTGCTGGAAGCACAGGACATCGCGCGGGTGCTGACCCGCATCGCCCACGAGATCGTCGAACGCGCCAAGGGCGCCGACGACGTGGTGCTCCTCGGCATTCCCACCCGCGGCGTGTACCTCGCCCGCCGGCTGGCCGCCAAGCTCGAAGAGATCACCGGTACGAAGATCCCGGTCGGATCCCTCGACATCACCATGTACCGCGACGATCTGCGGCTGAAGCCCGCCCGCGCGATCGGCCGCACCGAGATCCCCGGCGACGACATCGACGGACGCCTCGTCGTCCTCGTCGACGACGTGCTCTTCTCCGGCCGCACCATCAGAGCCGCCCTCGACGCACTGGGCGACCTCGGCCGCCCCCGCGCCGTGCAGCTCGCCGTCCTCGTCGACCGGGGCCACCGCGAGCTGCCGATCCGCGCCGACTACGTCGGCAAGAACCTCCCCACGTCGCTGCGGGAGACCGTCAAGGTCCAGCTCCAGGAGGAGGACGGCCGAGACGCCGTGCTGCTCGGCCAGCGGACCGACACGGCGGCCGGGCAGTAGCCCGTACGAGTGGGGGCCCCGAACACGGGGGCCCGCGCGCGAGCCTGCCCGCAGGACCGCGCACCCCGCCGTCCGCAGCCCTGCCGCCCCGCTGCTCAGCACCTCTCCCCGCTCTGACCTCATCGACCAACGGAGCACCCTGATGAAGCGCCACCTCATCTCGGCCGCCGACCTCACGCGCGACGACGCCGTCCTCATCCTCGACACCGCCGAGGAGATGGCACGCGTCGCGGACCGGCCGATCAAGAAGCTGCCCACCCTGCGCGGCCTCACCGTCGTCAACCTCTTCTTCGAGGACTCGACCCGCACCCGGATCTCCTTCGAAGCGGCCGCCAAGCGGCTGTCCGCCGACGTCATCAACTTCTCCGCCAAGGGCTCCTCGGTCTCCAAGGGCGAATCCCTCAAGGACACCGCGCTGACCCTGGAGGCCATGGGCGCCGACGCCGTCGTCATCCGCCACCACGCCTCCGGCGCCCCCTACCGGCTCGCGACCTCCGGCTGGATCGACTCCGCCGTCGTCAACGCCGGCGACGGCACCCACGAGCACCCCACCCAGGCCCTGCTGGACGCCTTCACCATGCGCCGCCGCCTGGTCGGCCGGGACGCCGGCCTCGGCAAGGACCTGAACGGCCGCCGCATCACCATCGTCGGCGACGTCCTGCACAGCCGCGTCGCCCGCTCCAACGTGCAGCTGCTGCACACCCTCGGCGCCGAGGTCACCGTCGTGGCCCCGCCCACCCTCGTCCCGATCGGCGTCGAGAGCTGGCCCTGCGAGGTCTCGTACAGCCTCGACGACGTGCTGCCGAAGTCCGACGCGGTCATGATGCTGCGTGTGCAGCGCGAACGCATGAACGCCGCCTTCTTCCCGACCGAGCGCGAGTACTCCCGCCGGTACGGGCTCGACGGCGACCGCATGGCCAAGATGCCCGAGCACGCCATCGTGATGCACCCCGGCCCGATGAACCGCGGCATGGAGATCACCGCCGAGGTCGCCGACTCCGACCGCTGCACGGCCGTCGAGCAGGTCGCCAACGGCGTATCCACCCGGATGGCCGTGCTGTACCTGCTGCTCGGAGGCTCCGAGCCCGCCGTCACCACCACCAGCACGCCCCGTATCGAGGAGAGCAAGTAATCATGAGCAAGATCCTGATCCGCGGGGCGAAGGTACTCGGTGGCGAGGCGCAGGACGTCCTGATCGACGGCGAGAACATCAGCGAGGTCGGCCGGAACCTGTCCGCCGAGGGCGCGACCGTCATCGAGGCCGAGGGCCGGGTCCTCCTGCCGGGCCTCGTCGACCTGCACACCCACCTGCGCGAGCCCGGCCGCGAGGACTCCGAGACCGTCCTGACCGGCACCCGCGCCGCCGCCTCCGGCGGGTACACCGCCGTCTTCGCCATGGCGAACACCTTCCCGGTCGCCGACACCGCCGGCGTCGTCGAGCAGGTCTGGCGCCTGGGCAAGGAGTCCGGCTACTGCGACGTGCAGCCCATCGGCGCCGTCACCGTCGGCCTGGAGGGCAAGCAGCTCTCCGAGCTGGGCGCCATGCACGACTCGGCCGCCCGCGTCACCGTCTTCTCCGACGACGGCAAGTGCGTGGACGACGCCGTGATCATGCGCCGCGCCCTGGAGTACGTGAAGGCCTTCGGCGGCGTCGTCGCCCAGCACGCCCAGGAGCCCCGCCTGACCGAGGGCGCCCAGATGAACGAGGGCGTCGTCTCCGCCGAGCTGGGCCTGGGCGGCTGGCCGGCCGTCGCCGAGGAGTCGATCATCGCCCGCGACGTCCTCCTCGCCGAGCACGTCGGCTCCCGCGTGCACATCTGCCACCTCTCCACCGCCGGCTCCGTCGAGATCGTCCGCTGGGCCAAGTCCCGCGGCATCGACGTCACCGCCGAGGTCACCCCGCACCACCTCCTCCTCACCGACGAGCTGGTCCGCTCGTACAACGCGGTCTACAAGGTCAACCCGCCGCTGCGCACCGAGCGCGACGTCATGGCCCTGCGCGAGGCGCTCGCCGACGGCACGATCGACATCGTCGCCACCGACCACGCCCCGCACCCGCACGAGGACAAGGACTGCGAGTGGGCCGCCGCCGCCATGGGCATGGTCGGCCTGGAGACCGCGCTCTCCGTCGTCCAGCAGACGATGGTGGAGACCGGACTGCTCGACTGGGCGGACGTCGCCGAGCGCATGTCCTTCGCCCCGGCGCGGATCGGCGGCCTGGAGAACCACGGCCGCCCCGTCTCGGCAGGTGAACCCGCGAACCTGACCTTGGTCGATACCTCGTACCGTGGTGTCGTGGACCCCGCACACTTCGCCTCCCGCAGCCGCAACACGCCTTACGAGGGCCGTGAGCTGCCGGGTCGCGTCACTCACACCTTCCTGCGGGGCCGGGCAACGGTCGTGGACGGGAAACTGGCGTGACACCTGCAGTAATCCAACTGGCCGCAGAGGCTGCCGAGCGACAGTCGGCGGAGGTGACGGACTGGGGCGCACGCATCGCGTGGGTGGTCGGTCTGCTCGTCTTCATCGCGTTCGTGTACTGGCTGATGCGGCAGGGCTGGAAATGGCGCGGCGCCCTGCAGAGCGATCTGCCGGAGCTGCCCGCCGCCCCCGACGGCCTCCCCGAGCACCGGCTGGCCCTGACCGGCCGCTACCACGGGTCCACCACCGCGGGGCAGTGGCTCGACCGGATCGTCGCCCACGGTCTGGGGGTGCGCAGCCGGGTCGAGCTCACCCTCACCGATGCGGGCCTCGACGTGGTCCGTCCGGGGGCCACCGACTTCTTCGTACCGGCCGCGCAGCTGCGCGGCGCCCGCCTCGACAAGGGAATCGCGGGCAAGGTACTCACCGAGGGCGGTCTCCTCGTCGTCACCTGGGCGCACGGCGACAAGCTGATCGACTCCGGATTCCGCTCCGACCGCGCGGCCGAACACGCCGCCTGGGTCGAAGCCATCAATCTCATGAACCAATCCATCACGACGGAAGGCGCCGAACGATGACGACCTCCACCAGGGGAGCAGCCAAAGCTCCCGCCGTTCTCGTCCTGGAGGACGGTCGGGTCTTCCGCGGCCGCGCCTACGGCGCTGTGGGGGAGACCTTCGGCGAGGCCGTGTTCTCCACCGGCATGACCGGCTACCAGGAGACCCTCACCGACCCGTCGTACCACCGGCAGGTCGTCGTGATGACCGCCCCGCACGTGGGCAACACCGGTGTCAACGACGAGGACCCCGAGTCCTCCCGGATCTGGGTCGCCGGCTACGTGGTGCGCGATCCCGCCCGGGTGCCGTCCAACTGGCGCTCGCGGCGCTCGCTGGACGAGGAGCTCGTCCGGCAGGGCGTGGTGGGCATCTGCGGTATCGACACCCGTGCGCTGACCCGGCACCTGCGCGAGCGCGGTGCGATGCGGGTGGGCGTCTTCTCCGGCGAGGCGGTCGCCGATGACGCAGCGCTGCTGGCCCGCGTCCTGGAAGCCCCGCAGATGAAGGGCGCCGACCTTTCCGCCGAGGTCGCCACGAAGGAGGCGTACGTCGTCCCCGCCATCGGTGAGAAGAAGTTCACCGTGGCCGCGGTCGACCTCGGTATCAAGGGCATGACCCCGCACCGGATGGCCGAGCGCGGCATCGAGGTGCACGTGCTGCCGGCCACCGCCACCGTCGAGGACGTGTACGCGGTCGACCCGGACGGCGTGTTCTTCTCCAACGGCCCCGGTGACCCGGCCACCGCCGACGGCCCCGTCGCCGTCATGCGGGCGGTGCTGGAGCGCAAGACCCCGCTGTTCGGCATCTGCTTCGGCAATCAGATCCTGGGCCGTGCGCTCGGTTTCGGCACCTACAAGCTGAAGTACGGGCACCGGGGCATCAACCAGCCGGTCCAGGACCGCACCACCGGCAAGGTGGAGGTGACCGCGCACAACCACGGCTTCGCCGTGGACGCGCCCCTGGACAGGGTCTCCGACACCCCCTACGGGCGCGCGGAGGTCTCGCACGTGTGCCTGAACGACCAGGTCGTCGAAGGTCTCCGGCTGCTCGACCAGCCGGCCTTCTCCGTCCAGTACCACCCCGAGGCCGCAGCGGGCCCGCACGACGCCGCGTACCTCTTCGACCGTTTCACCGCCCTGATGGAGGCCGAGCGTGCCTAAGCGCACCGATATCCAGTCCGTCCTGGTCATCGGCTCCGGCCCGATCGTCATCGGACAGGCCGCCGAGTTCGACTACTCCGGCACCCAGGCCTGCCGCATCCTCAAGGCCGAGGGCCTGCGGGTCATCCTGGTGAACTCCAACCCCGCGACGATCATGACCGATCCGGAGATCGCCGACGCCACCTACGTCGAGCCGATCACCCCCGAGTTCGTCGAGAAGATCATCGCCAAGGAACGCCCCGACGCGCTCCTGCCGACCCTCGGCGGCCAGACCGCCCTCAACACCGCGATCTCCATGCACGAGCAGGGTGTGCTGGAGAAGTACGGCGTCGAGCTCATCGGCGCCAACGTCGAGGCCATCAACAAGGGCGAGGACCGCGACCTCTTCAAGGGCGTCGTCGAGGCCGTCAAGGCCAAGATCGGCTACGGCGAGTCCGCCCGCTCGGTCATCTGCCACACGATGGACGACGTCATCGCCGGCGTCGACACCCTCGGCGGCTACCCGGTGGTCGTGCGTCCCTCCTTCACGATGGGCGGCGCCGGTTCCGGTTTCGCGCACGACGAGGAGGAGCTGCGGCGCATCGCGGGCCAGGGCCTGACACTGTCCCCGACCACCGAGGTGCTCCTGGAGGAGTCCATCCTCGGCTGGAAGGAGTACGAGCTGGAGCTGATGCGCGACACCAAGGACAACGTGGTCGTCGTCTGCTCCATCGAGAACTTCGACCCGATGGGCGTCCACACCGGCGACTCCATCACCGTCGCCCCGGCGATGACGCTGACCGACCGCGAGTACCAGCGGCTGCGCGACATCGGCATCGCGATCATCCGCGAGGTCGGCGTCGACACCGGCGGCTGCAACATCCAGTTCGCGATCGACCCGGTCGACGGCCGCGTCATCGTCATCGAGATGAACCCGCGCGTGTCCCGTTCGTCGGCGCTCGCCTCGAAGGCCACCGGCTTCCCGATCGCGAAGATCGCCGCCAAGCTGGCCATCGGCTACACCCTCGACGAGGTCCCGAACGACATCACCGAGAAGACTCCGGCCTCCTTCGAGCCGTCCCTCGACTACGTCGTCGTCAAGGCCCCGCGCTTCGCCTTCGAGAAGTTCCCGCTCGCCGACTCCACCCTCACCACCACCATGAAGTCGGTGGGCGAGGCCATGGCGATCGGCCGCAACTTCACCGAGGCGCTCCAGAAGGCCCTGCGCTCCCTGGAGAAGAAGGGCTCGCAGTTCACCTTCGTCGGCCCCGTCGGCGACAAGGACGAGCTCCTCGCCACCGCCGTGCGTCCCACCGACGGCCGCATCAACACGGTCATGCAGGCGATCCGGGCCGGTGCCACCCAGGAGGAGGTCTTCGAGTCCACGAAGATCGATCCCTGGTTCGTGGACCAGCTCTTCCTGATCAAGGAGATCGCCGACGAGCTGGCCGCCGCCGAGAAGCTCCACCCCGAGCTGCTCGCCGAGGCCAAGCGCCACGGTTTCTCCGACGCCCAGATCGCCGAGATCCGCGGGCTGCGCGAGGACGTCGTGCGCGAGGTCCGCCACGCACTGGGCGTCCGCCCCGTCTACAAGACGGTCGACACCTGCGCCGCCGAGTTCGCCGCGAAGACCCCTTACTTCTACTCCTCCTACGACGAGGAGTCCGAGGTCGCGCCCCGCGAGAAGCCCGCGGTGATCATCCTGGGCTCCGGCCCCAACCGCATCGGCCAGGGCATCGAGTTCGACTACTCCTGCGTCCACGCCTCCTTCGCCCTGTCCGACGCCGGCTACGAGACCGTGATGGTCAACTGCAACCCGGAGACCGTCTCCACCGACTACGACACCTCCGACCGCCTCTACTTCGAGCCGCTGACGCTCGAAGACGTGCTGGAGATCGTCCACGCCGAATCACTGGCCGGTCCCATCGCCGGCGTCGTCGTCCAGCTCGGCGGCCAGACCCCCCTCGGGCTCGCCCAGGCGCTGAAGGACAACGGCGTCCCCGTCGTCGGCACCCCGCCGGAGGCCATCCACGCCGCCGAGGACCGTGGAGCCTTCGGCCAGGTCCTGGCCGAGGCGGGCCTGCCCGCCCCCAAACACGGCACCGCCACCACCTTCGCGGGCGCGAAGGCCATCGCCGACGAGATCGGCTACCCGGTCCTGGTCCGCCCCTCCTACGTGCTCGGCGGCCGCGGCATGGAAATCGTCTACGACGAGGACCGGCTCTCCTCCTACATCGCCGAATCCACCGAAATCTCCCCGACCCGCCCCGTCCTGGTCGACCGCTTCCTCGACGACGCCATCGAGATCGACGTCGACGCCCTCTACGACGGCACCCAGCTCTACCTCGGCGGCGTCATGGAACACATCGAGGAAGCCGGCATCCACTCCGGCGACTCCGCCTGCGCCCTGCCCCCCATCACCCTCGGCGGGCACGACATCAAGCGCCTGCGCGCCTCCACCGAAGCCATCGCCAAGGGCGTCGGCGTCCGCGGCCTGATCAACATCCAGTTCGCGATGGCCGGAGACATTCTCTACGTCCTGGAAGCCAACCCCCGCGCCTCGCGCACCGTCCCCTTCACCTCCAAGGCCACCGCGGTCCCGCTGGCCAAGGCCGCCGCCCGCATCTCCCTGGGCGCCACCATCGCCGAGCTCCGCGAAGAGGGCATGCTCCCCAGGACCGGCGACGGCGGCACCCTGCCGCTCGACGCGCCGATCTCCGTCAAGGAAGCCGTCATGCCCTGGTCGCGGTTCCGCGACATCCACGGCCGCGGCGTCGACACCGTCCTGGGCCCCGAAATGCGCTCCACCGGCGAAGTCATGGGCATCGACTCCGTCTTCGGCACCGCCTACGCCAAATCCCAGGCCGGCGCCTACGGCCCCCTGCCCACCAAGGGCCGCGCCTTCATCTCCGTCGCCAACCGCGACAAGCGCTCGATGATCTTCCCCGCACGCGAACTCGTCAACCACGGCTTCGAACTCATGGCCACCTCCGGCACCGCCGAAGTCCTGCGCCGCAACGGCATCAACGCCACCATCGTCCGCAAACTCAGCGAAGGCGAAGGCCCCGACGGCGAGAAGACCATCGTCCAGCTCATCCACGACGGCCAGGTCGACCTCATCGTCAACACCCCGTACGGCACCGGTGGCCGCCTCGACGGCTACGAGATCCGCACGGCGGCCGTGGCCCGCGGCGTCCCGTGCCTGACCACGGTCCAGGCGCTCGCCGCGGCTGTCCAGGGCATCGACGCGCTCAACCACGGCGACGTGGGCGTGCGCTCGCTCCAGGAGCACGCGGAGCACCTGACCGCGGCCCGCGACTAGCAGCCCGTACGAGGAGGGGGACACGGATGCGCGATGCGCGTCGGTGTCCCCCTCGTCATGAGCGCACAAGGGATCTTCTCGACATGTACAAACTCTTCTTCAACCTGGTCTTCAAGCGCATGGACCCGGAGCAGGCCCACTACCTGGCCTTCCGCTGGATCCGGCTCGCGGCCCGCACCCCCGTCCTGCGCACCTTCGCCGCGGCCGCCCTGGCCCCCCGGTACGAGGAGCTGCGCACCGAGGCGCTCGGGCTGCGCATGCACGGCCCCTTCGGCCTCGCGGCCGGCTTCGACAAGAACGCCGTCGCCATCGACGGCATGTCGATGCTCGGCTTCGACCACGTCGAGATCGGCACGGTCACGGCGCAGGCGCAGCCGGGCAACCCCAAGAAGCGGCTGTTCCGGCTCGTGCCGGACCGCGCGCTCATCAACCGCATGGGGTTCAACAACGAGGGTTCCGAGGCCGTGGCGGCCCGCCTGGGGGCCCGCGTGCCGGTCTTCAAGACCGTCGTGGGCGTCAACATCGGCAAGACCAAGGTCGTGCCGGAGGAGGAGGCGGTGGCGGACTACGTCGCCTCCACCGAGCGCCTGGCCCGCCACGCGGACTACCTGGTCGTGAACGTCTCCTCGCCGAACACGCCCGGCCTGCGCAACCTCCAGGCCACCGAGTCCCTGCGCCCGCTGCTGACGGCCGTACGGGAGGCCGCGGACCGCACGGTGACCGACCGCCGGGTCCCGCTGCTCGTCAAGATCGCCCCGGACCTCGCGGACGAGGACGTGGACGCGGTCGCCGACCTGGCCCTGGAACTCGGCCTGGACGGCATCATCGCCACCAACACCACCATCGCCCGCGAGGGGCTGGGCCTGAAGTCCTCCCCGGACCTGGTGAAGGAGACCGGCGGCCTGTCCGGTGCCCCGGTCAAGGAGCGCTCCCTCGAAGTCCTGCGGCGGCTGTACGCTCGTGTCGGAGACCGGATTGTCCTGATTGGTGTGGGCGGCATCGAGAACGCCGACGACGCCTGGCAGCGGATCCTGGCCGGCGCCACCCTGATCCAGGGGTACAGCGCGTTCATCTACGAGGGCCCGTTCTACGCCCGCGCCATCCACAAGGGCCTGGCCGCCCGCCTGGCCGCCGGCCCCTACGCGACCCTCGCCGACGCGGTCGGCGCCGAGACCCGAAAGGCAGCTCTGTGACCCCCTTCGGTACCCGCCTCCGTGAGGCGATGGACACCCGCGGCCCGCTCTGCGTGGGCATCGACCCGCACGCGTCGCTGCTGGCCTCCTGGGGCCTGGCCGACGACGTCGCGGGCCTGGAGCGGTTCTCCCGCACCGTGGTGGAGGCGCTCGCCGAGCAGGTGGCCGTCTTCAAGCCGCAGGCCGCCTTCTTCGAGCGCTTCGGCTCCCGCGGCGTCGCCGTGCTGGAGCGCACGGTCGCCGACGTCCGCGCCGCGGGCGGCCTGGTGGTCATGGACGCCAAGCGCGGAGACATCGGCTCCACCATGGCCGCGTACGCCGAGACCTTCCTGCACAAGGACTCCCCGCTGTTCTCGGACGCCCTCACGGTCTCCCCGTACCTCGGCTACGGCTCGCTGAAGCCGGCCGTGGACCTGGCCCGGGAGAACGGCGCGGGCCTGTTCGTCCTGGCCCTCACCTCGAACCCCGAGGGCGCCGAGGTGCAGCGGGCGGTCCGCGAGGACGGCCTGAGCGTCGGCGCGACCATGCTGCGCCACCTGGCGGCCGAGAACGCGGGCGCCGGGCCCATGGGCTCCTTCGGTGCGGTGGTCGGGGCCACCCTGGGAGACCTGTCCTCCTTCGACCTGGACATCAACGGCCCCCTGCTGGCCCCGGGCGTCGGCGCCCAGGGTGCCTCCGCCGCCGACCTCCCGGCAGTCTTCGGCGACGCCGCCCGCAACGTGGTGCCGAACGTCTCGCGCGGGGTGCTCCGGCACGGTCCGTACCCGGCGGGGCTCCAGGAGGCGGCGGCGCGCTTCGCGGCCGAGATCCGGGAGGCCGTCCCCGCCTAGGACGCCTCCGCGGACCCCTCGCGGTACGCGTTCCCGTTCGACCTGACGAAATTCGAACGTACTTCCTCGGACAAAACAGGGG
This sequence comes from Streptomyces sp. NPDC051582, assembly GCF_040681715.1. Classification (NCBI taxonomy): domain Bacteria; kingdom Bacillati; phylum Actinomycetota; class Actinomycetes; order Kitasatosporales; family Streptomycetaceae; genus Streptomyces; species Streptomyces sp. NPDC051582. The sequence goes on along the minus strand of NZ_JBFAZJ010000025.1, from coordinate 132,492 downwards.
TATTTTGTCCGTGATGTACGGTTCGGTGGAGGCTGACCAGGACTTTTCGTCCGTTCTCGCTGACTGGAGCGGTCATGGCCGCTAGTCTCCGATCAGAGTGACGAGCAGCGAACGAGTTCCACCGCTGTTCGGGCATTCGCCTGGTGTGGTGCCCTGGGGCTCCCCACTGGTCCGTATCCGACAGTTCGACATCCGAGGTGACGTAGGCGTGGCTCTTCCGCCCCTTACCCCTGAACAGCGCGCAGCCGCGCTCGAAAAGGCCGCCGCGGCTCGCCGGGAGCGGGCCGAGGTGAAGAATCGACTCAAGCACTCCGGCGCCTCGCTCCAAGAGGTCATCAAGACCGGCCAGGAGAACGACGTCATCGGCAAGATGAAGGTCTCCGCCTTGCTGGAGTCCCTGCCTGGCGTGGGCAAGGTCCGCGCCAAGCAGATCATGGAGCGCCTCGGCATCTCCGAGTCCCGGCGTGTCCGAGGTCTCGGTTCCAACCAGATCGCGTCTCTGGAGCGTGAGTTCGGCACTCCTGCCGGCTGACGCGTTGCCTGAAGTTCTCCCGGCGTTCTCAGGCAGTCCCGAGAAGCTGGATAATCGCTCTATGGCAGCAGAGGTTCGTCCGCGGCTGACCGTGCTCTCCGGCCCCTCGGGGGTCGGCAAGAGCACGGTCGTCGCGCATATGCGCAAAGTCCACCCCGAGGTATGGCTCTCGGTGTCGGCCACCACCCGCAAGCCGCGGCCCGGTGAGCGACACGGAGTCCACTACTTCTTCGTCAACGACGACGAGTTCGACAAGCTGATCGCCAACGGCGAGCTGCTGGAGTGGGCCGAGTTCGCGGGCAACCGCTACGGCACACCGCGCGGCGCGGTGGCGGAACGACTGGAGAACGGCGAGCCCGTTCTCCTGGAGATCGACCTCCAAGGCGCGCGGCTCGTCCGCGAGTCCATGCCGGAGGCCCAGCTCGTCTTCCTCGCACCGCCGAGCTGGGACGAGCTGGTCCGCCGGCTCACCGGCCGCGGCACCGAATCACCGGAGGTCATCCAGCGCAGGCTGGAGTCCGCCAAGGTCGAACTGGCTGCCGAGTCCGAGTTCGACACCACCCTGGTCAACACCTCCGTCGAGGACGTGGCGCGCGAGCTGCTAGCCTTGATGGAAGTTGTCTGATCGTTGATCGATGTTCATTTCGGTCAATGCTTGATCATTCACCCATTCTTCGGAAGGTAGAGCGTGTCCTCTTCCATCACTGCGCCCGAGGGCATCATCAACCCGCCGATCGACGAGCTGCTTGAGGCCACGGACTCGAAGTACAGCCTCGTGATCTACGCGGCCAAGCGCGCGCGTCAGATCAACGCGTACTACTCGCAGCTCGGTGAGGGCCTGCTTGAGTACGTCGGCCCGCTGGTGGACACCCACGTCCACGAGAAGCCGCTTTCGATCGCGCTGCGCGAGATCAACGCGGGTCTGCTGACCTCCGAGGCCATCGAGGCCCCGGCCCAGTAAGGCACCGAGAATTCCTTTCACCACAGGCCCGGCAGAACATCTGCCGGGCCTGTGGTGTGTCATAGACACGTACGACGATCAGCGAGAGAGGGCGTGTGTGGTGGGTAAGCCGAAGGTCGTGCTCGGAGTCAGCGGCGGGATCGCCGCCTACAAGGCGTGCGAGCTGCTGCGCCGGCTCACCGAGTCCGGGCACGAGGTACGGGTCGTCCCCACGGCGGCGTCCCTGAACTTCGTGGGCGAGGCCACCTGGGCCGCCCTCTCCGGCAACCCGGCGGGGACCGAGGTCTGGGAGACCGTCCACGAGGTCCCGCACGTCCGCATCGGACAGGGCGCCGACCTCGTCGTGGTCGCCCCCGCCACCGCCGACATGCTCGCCAAGGCCGCCCACGGCCTCGCCGACGACCTGCTCACGAACACGCTGCTCACCGCGCGCTGCCCGGTGGTGTTCGCCCCCGCGATGCACACCGAGATGTGGGAGCACCCCGCCACCCGGGAGAACGTGGCGACGCTGCGCCGCCGCGGGGCCGTCGTCATCGAGCCCGCCGTGGGCCGGCTCACCGGCAAGGACACCGGCAAGGGGAGGCTGCCCGACCCCGAGGAGATCTTCGAGGTGTGCCGCCACGTCCTGAGGAGGTCGGGCACGGCGCACGGCGCGGCCGGGCCCGACCTGGCCGGCCGGCACGTGGTGATCAGTGCCGGCGGTACGCGGGAGCCCCTCGACCCGGTCCGCTTCCTCGGCAACCGCTCCTCCGGCAAGCAGGGCTACGCGCTGGCCCGTACGGCCGTCGCCCGCGGGGCCCGCGTCACCCTCGTGGCGGCCAACACCGCGCTGGCCGACCCGGCCGGGGTGGACGTCGTACGGGTCGGGACGGCCGTACAGCTGCGCGAGGCCGTGCTCAAGGCGGCGGCGGACGCCGACGCCGTGGTGATGGCCGCTGCCGTGGCCGACTTCCGGCCCGCGGAGTACGCCAGCGGCAAGATCAAGAAAAAAGACGGGCAGGATCCGGCCCCCGTGGCGCTCGTCCGCAACCCCGACGTCCTCGCCGAGATCTCGGCCGAGCGTGCCAGGGAAGGCCAGGTCGTGGTCGGTTTCGCCGCCGAAACGGACGACGTGCTCGCGAACGGCCGGGCCAAATTGCTCCGCAAGGGGTGTGATCTTCTCGTCGTGAACGAGGTCGGCGAAGCCAAGACCTTCGGTTCCGAGGAGAACGAGGCGGTCATCCTGGCGTCCGACGGGAAGGAAACCCCGGTTCCCTACGGTCCCAAGGAAGCGCTGGCCGAGGTGATCTGGGACCAGATCGCCCCGCGACTCGCCCCCCGACGCGCCTGAGCGACGGCCCTTCTCGTAGCGGATTCCATGAGCCAGAATGGAGTGCCGCAGGTCACATGGCTCCCATTGGGCGAGACAGGTGGTCCGGCAAACGGTGGCGACCGATAAACTGCACACTCGGAACGTGATCGGGCGCAGCCCCCGGTGTGGTTCCGCCAAATGATCAGCCAGCAGCCGCTGCAACCCCAGGGAGCGTTGTGTCCCGTCGCCTGTTCACCTCGGAGTCCGTCACCGAGGGTCACCCCGACAAGATCGCTGACCAGATCAGCGACACGATCCTCGACGCACTTCTCACCGAGGACCCGACCTCGCGTGTGGCCGTGGAGACCCTCATCACCACCGGTCTCGTCCACATCGCCGGTGAGGTGACGACGAAGGCGTACGCGCCGATCGCTCAGCTCGTCCGCGACAAGATCCTTGAGATCGGCTACGACTCCTCGAAGAAGGGCTTCGACGGCGCCTCCTGCGGCGTGTCGGTGTCCATCGGCGCGCAGTCCCCGGACATCGCGCAGGGCGTCGACACCGCGTACGAGAAGCGGGTCGAGGGCGACGAGGACGAGCTCGACAAGCAGGGCGCCGGCGACCAGGGCCTGATGTTCGGCTACGCGTGCGACGAGACCCCCGAGCTCATGCCGCTCCCGATCCACATCGCGCACCGGCTCTCGCGCCGCCTGTCCGAGGTCCGCAAGAACGGGACCATCCCGTACCTGCGCCCCGACGGCAAGACCCAGGTCACCATCGAGTACGACGGCGACAAGGCCGTCCGCCTCGACACCGTCGTCGTGTCCTCGCAGCACGCCTCGGACATCGACCTGGACTCGCTGCTCGCCCCGGACATCCGCGAGTTCGTCGTCGAGCACGTGCTGGCCCAGCTCGTCGAGGACGGCATCAAGCTCGACACCGAGGGCTACCGCCTGCTGGTCAACCCGACCGGCCGCTTCGAGATCGGCGGCCCGATGGGCGACGCCGGCCTCACCGGCCGCAAGATCATCATCGACACCTACGGCGGCATGGCCCGCCACGGTGGCGGCGCCTTCTCGGGCAAGGACCCGTCCAAGGTCGACCGCTCCGCCGCGTACGCCATGCGCTGGGTCGCCAAGAACGTGGTCGCCGCCGGCCTCGCCTCGCGCTGCGAGGTCCAGGTCGCGTACGCCATCGGCAAGGCCGAGCCCGTCGGCCTCTTCGTCGAGACCTTCGGCACCGCCAAGGTGGAGGTCCAGAAGATCGAGGACGCGATCGGCCAGGTCTTCGACCTCCGCCCGGCCGCGATCATCCGCGACCTCGACCTGCTGCGCCCGATCTACGCCCAGACCGCCGCGTACGGCCACTTCGGCCGCGAGCTGCCGGACTTCACCTGGGAGCGCACGGACCGCGTGGACGCACTGCGCGCGGCCGCCGGCCTGTAGGCACACCCCGCCCCGCGGCGGGCACGTACGGCCCCGGACCTGCGCAGGTCCGGGGCCGTACTGCGTCGATCGCCCGCCGCCGCCCGCCTCGATCCCGGGAGGGCGCCCGCTGTCGGTGCCGTTTGTAAGAATGCTGCTGTGAGCAGCGACGACGGCGAGAGCGAAACCGGGGCGGCGGGCCCGCCGGAGCAGCTCGCGCTGATGCGGGAGATGGTCGCCGCGGCGAAGGCCAAGGCCCCCAAGGCCAAGCCGCGCACCTGGCGCGGGGCCGCCGTCGCCGAGGAACTGCCCGTGGCCCGCGTCCTCGTCAACAAGGGCGTGCTCCACCTCGACCGCCTCTTCGACTACGCCGTCCCCGCCGAGCTCTCCGAGACCGCCCGCCCCGGCGTCCGCGTCCGGGTCCGGTTCGGAGCCGGCGGCCACCGCGTCCACGGCGGACGCCGCGAGGGCGGCGGCCTCATCGACGGGTTCATCGTCGAGCGGCGCGCCGAGTCCGACTACGACGGAGCCCTCGCCGCCCTCGCCCAGGTCGTCTCGCCCGAGGTCGTCCTCGGCCCGTCCGTGCTCGCCCTCGCCCGGGCCGTCGCCGACCGGTACGCCGGCAGCCTGGCCGACGTGCTCCAACTCGCCCTGCCCGCGCGCAGCGCCCGCGCCGAGGCCAAGCCCTCGCCCGAGCCGCTGCCGCCGCCCGCCGCGCCCGAACCGGGCGGCTGGGCGCGCTACGGCGCGGGCCCCGCCTTCCTGCGGGCGCTGGCCACCGGCGCCGCCCCGCGGGCCGTGTGGACCGCGCTGCCCGGCCCCGGCTGGGCCGACGAGCTGGCCCGGGCCATGGCCGCCACCCTCGCCTCCGGGCGCGGCGCCCTCGCCGTCGTCCCCGACGGGCGCTCCGCCGCCCGGGTCGACGCCGCGCTCACCGCCCTGCTCGGCGAAGGCCGGCACGCGCTGCTCACCGCCGAGTCCGGCCCCGAGAAGCGCTACCGCCAGTGGCTCGCCGTGAGCCGGGGCTCGGTGCGCGCCGTCGTCGGCACCCGGGCCGCGATGTTCGCGCCCGTACGGGAGCTCGGGCTGGTCGCCATCTGGGACGACGGCGACTCCAGCCACAGCGAGGACCGCGCCCCCTTCCCCCACGTCCGCGAGGTACTGGAACTGCGCGCGGTCAGCGACGGCTGCGGATTCCTCGCCGGGAGCACCGGCTGCACCGTCGAAGCCGCCCAGCTCGTCGAATCGGGCTGGGCGCGGGCGCTCGTCGCCGACCGCGAGACGGTACGGGCCTGCGCGCCCCGGATCCGGACCGTGGGCGACGAGCTCTTGGCCCGGGACGAGGCGGCCCGCGCCGCCCGGCTGCCCAGCCTGGCCTGGGAGACCGTACGGGAGGGGCTGAAGACCGGGCCGGTGCTCGTCCAGGTGCCGCGGCGCGGTTACGCGCCGCGGCTGGCGTGCGAGCGCTGCCGCGCCCCCGCCCGCTGCAAGGTCTGCGCGGGGCCGTTGGAGGCCCCCGACGCGCGGGACCTGCACTGCGGCTGGTGCGGCCGGCAGGAGAGCGCCTGGCACTGCGAGGAGTGCGGCTCGTTCCGGCTGCGCGCCCAGGTGGTGGGCGCCCGGCGGACCGCCGAGGAGCTCGGGCGGGCCTTCCCCGCCGTGCCCGTACGGACTTCCGGGCGCGACCACATCCTGGACGAGGTGCCGGACCGGCCCGCGCTGGTGGTGTGCACCCCGGGGGCCGAGCCGGTCGCCGCGGGCGCCGGTTACGCGGCGGCGCTGCTGCTGGACGGCTGGGCGATGCTGACCCGGCCCGACCTGCGGGCCGGGGAGGACGCGCTGCGCCGGTGGATCGCGGCCGCCTCGCTGGTCCGGGGGGAGGGGCAGGTCGTCGTGGTCGCGGAGCCGACGCTGCGGCCGGTCCAGGCACTGGTGCGGTGGGATCCGGTGGGCCATGCCGTACGGGAGCTCGCGGAGCGGGCCCAGCTCGGGTTTCCGCCGGTGTCGCGGATGGCGGCCGTGGCCGGCCGGGGCGAGGCGGTGGAGGCCTTCCTGGCCGGAGCCGGGCTGCCGCCGGACGCGGAGGTGCTGGGTCCGGTCCCGGTGCCGGGGCGGCGCGGGGAGCCCTCGCCGGGGGACCGGGCCCTGGTCCGCGTCCCGCCGGGCAGCGGGGCGGCGCTGGCGGCCGCCCTGAAGTCGGCCCAGGCGGCGCGGCTGGCCCGCGGGGTCCCGGCGTCGGAGGCGGTCCGGGTGCGCATCGACCCGCCGGACATCGGCTGAGCCCGCGGGGCGCAGCCGAACGCCCCCGGCGGGGACGGCCACGGGGGTCGTCCCCGCCGGGGGCGGGGCGGGGCGGGTCACGGCGTCGCGACGGCCGGCCGTCGGAGAGTCGGCGTCCCGGCGGCCGGCGGCGGATCAGCCGTTGCGGGGGCCCGGGAAGGCGGCCGCGGCGCGGGGCGCGGCCGCGGCCTGGGACTCCTCGCGCAGCGGCTGCGGCGGCACCGAGCGGGCGGCCGGCACCGTGGGCAGCGGCCCGAGGGTCCGCGTGGTCGTCCCCTCGGCCAGCGGCTCCGCGGACTCCGCGGCCTGGGCGCGCCGGGCACCGTACCGCCGGTGCACGGCCTGCTTGGTGACACCGAGTGCGGAACCCACGGCGTCCCACGAGAAGCCGAGCGAGCGGTCGAAGTCCACCGCGGCGGTCACCAGCGTCTCGACACTGTCCCGCAGCTCCTGCGCGAGACGGACGGTGGGCGCGGGGGCCCGGCCGTAGACGACGAAGCCCGTGGAGGGACCTGAGCGGCGCGGGCGGTACACGTTGCCGAGCTGGGCGGTGAGCGTACGCAGAGCATCCACCTGCCGGCGAACCCGCTCGATGTCCCGCACCAGGAGATGCAGGCTGGCCCGTGCTTGGGCGTCGTGGGTGGCGTGGTCGGCCATGAAGAAGCCTCTCGAACCGGTGCTGAAGAGCGGATCGGGCCGCAGACACCGATCTCATCGCGCGGCCCGGTTTCGGTCAATCTCTTTTGACCAACGCGCCAAACGGCATTGAAGTCACGCACCGGGGGCGTGTCGGCATATGCGAGAGGCGCGTGTGTGTGCGTACGCCCCCTGGCGGGGCGTACGGAGCCGCTCGGCGCCCGCCGGGGGGCTCCGACGGAGGGCTGCCGGGCCCCGTCCACCGGCCCGGGCGGCCCGAACGACACCGGGAACATAGACTGGTGCGCTGCTGACAGCCGAGATAGCGAGGTAGGACCCCAGTGAAGCTCGTCTTCGCAGGCACCCCCGAGGTCGCCGTGCCCGCCCTGGACGCCCTCATCGCCTCCGGGAGGCACGAGGTCGCGGCCGTCATCACCCGCCCCGACGCACCGGCCGGCCGCGGCCGCCGGCTCGTGGCCAGCCCGGTCGCCGAGCGCGCCGAAGAGGCCGGCATCGAGGTCCTCAAGCCCGTCCGGCCCCGCGACCCCGACTTCCAGGCCCGGCTGCGCGAGATCGGCCCGGACTGCTGCCCGGTCGTCGCGTACGGCGCGCTGATCCCCAAGAGCGCCCTGGAGATCCCCCGTCACGGCTGGATCAACCTCCACTTCTCGCTGCTGCCCGCATGGCGCGGGGCCGCCCCCGTCCAGCAGTCGATCATGGCGGGCGACCAGGTCACCGGCGCCTCCACCTTCCTCATCGAGGAGGGACTGGACACCGGACCCGTCTACGGGCACCTGACCGAGGAGATCCGCCCCACCGACACCAGCGGCGACCTGCTGACCCGCCTCGCCTTCGCCGGCTCCGGCCTGCTGGCCGCCACCATGGACGGCGTCGAGGACGGCACGCTGCGCGCCGTCGGGCAGCCCGCCGACGGCGTCTCGCTCGCCCCCAAGATCACCGTCGAGGACGCCCGGATCGACTGGAACGCCCCCGCGATGCGCGCCGACCGCGTGGTGCGCGGCTGCACGCCCGCCCCCGGCGCGTGGACCGTCTTCCGCGGGGAGCGGCTCAAGCTCATCTCCGTCGGCCTGGTCGCCGACCGCACGGACCTGGCGCCCGGCGAACTCGCCGCGGCCAAGAACAACGTGTACGTCGGCACCGGCTCGCACGCCGTGGAGCTGCTCTGGGTGCAGCCCCAGGGCAAGAAGCCGATGCGCGGCGCCGACTGGGCACGCGGGGTGCGGATCGCTCCCGGTGAGCGCGTCGGCGGCGCCGACGTAGGCTGATCCGTACCGGCACACCTCGGCCGCATTTCGTACACCCGTAAACCCGGAGCACCTTTCACGTGAGCGATCAGTCCCGTACCCCGCGCAGCGCCGCAGGCCAGCGGCAGGCCAAGCCGTACCGCCGCCCCAAGAAGGACCCCGTCAGGATGCTGGCCTTCGAGGCGCTGCGGGCGGTGGACGAGCGCGACGCCTACGCGAACCTCGTCCTGCCCCCGCTGCTGCGCAAGGCCCGCCAGACGGAGGGCTTCGAGGCGCGGGACGCGGCGCTGGCCACCGAGCTCGTCTACGGGACGCTGCGCCGCCAGGGCACGTACGACGCGGTCATCAAGGCCTGCATCGACCGGCCGCTGCGGGAGGTGGACCCGCCGGTGCTGGACGTGCTCTCGCTCGGCGCCCACCAGCTGCTGGGGACCCGGATCCCGACGCACGCCGCGGTGTCGGCCAGTGTGGAGCTGGCCCGGGTGGTGCTCGGGGACGGGCGCGCCAAGTTCGTGAACGCCGTGCTGCGCAAGATCGCCGCACACGATCTGGACGGCTGGCTGGAGCGCGTGGCCCCGCCGTACGAGGAGGACGCCGAGGAGCACCTCGCGGTGTACCACTCGCACCCGAGGTGGGTCGTCAGCGCGCTGTGGGACGCCCTCGGCGGAGGCCGGGCCGGTATCGAGGACCTGCTCGAAGCCGACAACGAGCGGCCCGAGGTCACGCTGGTGGCGCGGCCCGGCCGGTCCACCACGGACGAGCTGGTGGAGGCGCTCGGCGAGGACTCGGCCCTGCCGGGGCGCTGGTCGCCGTACGCCGTGCGGATGGCCGAGGGCGGCGAGCCCGGCGCGCTGGAGGCGGTGCGCGACGGGCGCGCCGGCGTCCAGGACGAGGGCAGCCAGCTGGTGGCGATGGCCCTCGCGGCCGCGCCGGTCGAGGGCAGCGACGAGCGCTGGCTGGACGGCTGCGCGGGGCCCGGCGGCAAGGCGGCCCTGCTGGGGGCGCTCGCGGCGCAGCGCGGCGCGTTCCTGCTGGCCTCCGAGAAGCAGCCGCACCGGGCGCGGCTCGTCGAGCGCGCCCTGGCCGGCAACCCCGGTCCTTACCAGGTCATCGCGGCGGACGGCACCCGGCCGCCGTGGCGGCCGGGCTCCTTCGACCGGGTCCTGATGGACGTCCCCTGCTCCGGTCTGGGCGCGCTGCGCCGCCGCCCGGAGGCCAGGTGGCGGCGGCGCCCCGAGGACCTGGAGGGCTTCGCCCCGCTCCAGCGCGCGCTGCTGCGGGAGGCCCTGTCGGCGGTCCGGGTGGGCGGGGTCGTGGGCTACGCGACGTGCTCGCCGCACCTGGCCGAGACCCGGGTCGTCGTGGACGACGTCCTGCGCGGCCGGGGCGCGGGCGCCTCGCCGGTGGACGCCGAGCTGATCGACGCCAGGCCGTACATGGGGGGCGTCCCGGCCCTGGGCGACGGCCCGGACGTACAGCTGTGGCCGCACCTGCACGGGACGGACGCGATGTACCTGGCGCTGATCCGGCGCACGGGGTAGTCCGGGGGCCGGGACTCGGGGGCGCGGCGGGCGCGGCGCCCCCGCGGCCACGGGACGGGCGCGGCCACGGGACGGCGCGGCGGGGCCGGCGGTCCAGTTGCGGGGTCGTGGCCGGAAGTGCGTCACGGCATGGCAGGCTTGGGGCATGGCCGCTCAGATTTATCCCAGCATCCTGTCCGCCGACTTCGCCCGACTCGCCGAGGAGGCGAAGGCCGTCGAGGGGGCCGACTGGCTGCATGTCGATGTCATGGACAACCATTTCGTCCCGAACCTCACCCTCGGTGTGCCCGTCGTGGAGTCCCTGAGCCGCGCCACGGACATCCCGCTGGACCTGCACCTGATGATCGAGAACCCGGACCGCTGGGCCCCGCAGTACGTCGAGGCCGGCGCCGGATCGGTCACCTTCCACGCCGAGGCCGCCGCCGCGCCCGTGCGCCTCGCGCGCGAGATCCGGGCCAAGGGGGCGCGTGCCTCCATGGCGCTCAAGCCCGCCACGCCGATCGAGCAGTACGAGGACATCCTCCCCGAGCTCGACATGCTGCTGATCATGACGGTCGAGCCCGGCTTCGGCGGCCAGCCCTTCCTCGACATCATGCTCCCCAAGATCCGCCGTACCCGGGAGCTCATCGCCAAGCACGGACTGGAGCTGTGGCTCCAGGTCGACGGCGGGGTCTCGGCCACGACGATCGAGCGCTGCGCCGAGGCCGGCGCGGACGTGTTCGTCGCCGGGAGCGCGGTCTACGGGGCCGTCGACCCGGCCGCGGCCGTACGTACCCTGCGGGAGCAGGCGGACGTCGCGATCGCCGCGGCGCCCTGGGCTTGCGACCACTGAAACGAGAGTTGATGGACGGCTCGGTGAACGGGAGCTGTCCAGGCTGATCAACGGCCGCCGGATCTGACAGGATGAACGGCGAGTCGAGAGTGTGAACAGCAGTGAGGAGAACGCGGTGTCTGCAATGTCGGCGGGACGGTCAGCCCTGCGGATGGGACCCGCGGAGCTGGTGCAGGCGGCGGCCATGGCGCGCCGCTTCTACCTGGAGGGCAAGTCCAAGATCCAGATCGCCGAGGAGTTCGGCGTGAGCCGCTTCAAGGTGGCCCGGGTCCTGGAGACCGCCCTTGAGCGCGACCTCGTACGGATCGAGATCAGGGTGCCGGCCGAGCTCGACGCGGAGCGGTCCGACGCGCTGCGGGCGCGGTACGGACTCCGGCACGCGGTGGTCGTCGAGTCGCCGGCCGACGCGACCGAGGACGCGCCGGACCCGGAGAACCTGGGCGCGGTCGCCGCCGACCTGCTCGGGGAGCTCGTCAACGAGGGCGACGTCCTGGGCCTCGCGTGGGGGCGGTCGACCATCCACATGGCCGCCTCCCTGCACCGGCTGCCCCAGTGCACCGTGGTGCAGCTGACGGGCGTGTACGACGCCGGTACGGCCGAGCGCGGGTCCGTGGAGGCCGTACGGCGCGCCGCCCAGGTCTCGGGCGGCGACGCCCACCCCATCTACGCGCCGATGCTGCTCCCCGATCCGGCGACCGCGGCCGCGCTGCGGAACCAGACGGGGATCGCCCGGGCCTTCGAGTACTTCGACAAGGTGACGGTCGCCGCGGTCTCGATCGGCTCGTGGGAGCCGGGGATCTCGACCGTCCACGACATGCTCACGGACGAGGAGCGCGCGCACTACGCCTCGCTCGGTGTCGCGGCCGAGATGTCCGCCCATCTGTTCGACGCCGAGGGGCGGCGCGTGGGCCGGGACCTCGGTGAACGCTGCATCACCGTCGAGGCGGACCGGCTGCGGCGGATTCCCGAGGTCGTGGCCATCGCGGGCGGGCTGCGCAAGGCGTCCGCGATCGGGGCGGTGCTCCGGTCCGGGCTGGTGACCAGCCTGGTCACCGACACGGCGGTCGCGGACTACCTGCTCACCGAGTCCGAGCCGGGGCTCCGGTCGGCGCTGGAGCGCGCCGACCCGGACGACTGAGTCCTCCCGGGCCGATCGCGGCCCCTTCGCGACACCCCTCGGCCCCGCCCTGCCCGGGCCCGGCACGGGTCCTGGGGCGGATGGTGCCGTAATTGAGATCCGAACGGCGGCCCGTGCGGGGGGCTGCGGGGCGCATACTGGTCTCAATGACAAAGTCAGCAGTACCTCGCCGCCATTTGCCGTCCAGCCCGTTCAAGGCCCCCGTGGAACCGCCGCTCCGGCAGTTCAGCGTCGGCGACCGGGTCTCTCACGATGAGCACGGCCTCGGCCGTGTCGTCGGTATCGAGGAGGGGATCGCTGTCCTGGTCGACTTCGGATCGGTCCAGAAGAGAATTCTGAGTCCTTACACCAAGATGTCCGCGCTCTGAGGCCGTCGCCGTCCGGTTGCCGTCACCAGGTGGTCGGGCGGGCGGGCGATTCGCGAGCGAATCGGATATTTGGCACGATCGGTGCATGATCTTCAGGGACGTGCCCCGGTCGTTGCTGCGTTGCGTCGTGGGGGCGTTGTTCCTTTGCGTCGCGCTGGCCGGCGTGGCGGGGTGTGGTGGGCAGAGCCCTGCGCCGTCCGCTGCCGCGTCGGCTTCCGTGCCGCCGCCCGTTTGGGCCAAGGGGATGGCGACCGTACGGGCGGATGCGCTGCCGACGCAGGCGCGTGACGTGCTCGCGCTCATCGACAAGGGCGGGCCGTACGCGTACCGGCAGGACGGCACCGTGTTCGGGAACTTCGAGAAGGTCCTGCCGAAGCAAAAGCGCGGTTACTACCACGAGTTCACGGTGAAGACGCCGGGGGAGCGCGACCGCGGGGCGCGGCGGATCGTGACCGGTGAGGGTGGGGAGTTCTACTACACGGACGACCACTACGACACCTTCAAGGCGGTCCTGCGATGACCCTGGATCCGCGGCCGCCCGGGCCGGCGCTGGCCGCCGCCGAGGAGGCGGGCTGGACGACGCTCCGGGTGGACCTGGCCGGTGTGCGCGGCAAGGCGGAGCTCTTGCGGCGGTGGGGTGCGGCGTTGTCCGTGCCGGCGTGGTTCGGGGGGAACTGGGACGCGCTCGGGGACGCGCTGATCGACTTGTCCTGGTTGCCGCAGGCGCCGGGGCGGTTGGTGGTGGTGACGTCCTGGCGGTCGTACGCGCAGGCCCGGCCGGGGGACTGGGAGACGTTGCAGGAGGTCGTGGAAGGGGCCGTCCGGTGGTGGCGCGACGCCGACAGCGGTGCGCTGGACGTCCTCCTGGCGCAGGCTCCGCCCACCGGGTGAGGGTGCTCCGCCGGGGGCGCCCCGGCGGAGAGCTGCGGGGCGGGCCGGACGCGGGTGTGGGGCAGAGGTCCCGCCTCTGCCCCACGGGGCTCCGGCCGGCCGCCGGGGGCCTAGGGGGTGTCCGCGAAGTCCCGCCTGTCCCGCGGCGCCCGGCACGCGCTCTCGCCGCACCGGGCGAAATCCCGAGTACGTCCAGTACACGGGCTTCCGCCCGGCCCGCCGAGAGCACGCACCGGCACGCCGCGGGCCCGCCCTGCGGGCGGACGACGCCACTTTGCGGACACCCCCTAGCCCTTCGGGATCCACGGGGGCGTTTGGCCCCAGGACCAGACCGGGATCTTGGCCGCGTCCACCGGTGGGGGCTTGGGACCCGAGTAGATCAGGGCCATGCGGGTGCCCCACTCGATGTAGTACGCGAACACCGCGCGGAATTCGGGGTCCGCCGGGAGGCCGACCTCGTCCGCCGTGTCCATCAGCAGGTCCACCCACCGGCGGCGCTGCTGCTCGGTGATGCCCCGGCCCAGGTGCTTGGTGGCCATGTGCTGGTGGCCGCCGTGGTGGGCCGTGTACTGCGCCGGGCCGCCGAAGACCTCCGACAGCCAGACGGCGACGTGCCGGGGGTGCTCCGCGTCCATGCCCGCGAAGACCGGGGCCAGGATCTCGTCCTGCAGGGCGTGCGCGTAGAAGGCGTCCGTGAGGCGGTTCATCGCCTCCGCTCCGCCCATCCACTCGTAGATGGTGGGAGTGGTGCCGGGTGTGGTGCTCATGACTGGGGTGCGGCCTTTCCGGGGCCGGCCACGTCGGTGACGCGGTAGTGCTGCATCTCCTCGATGGCCTTCACGTACGGGCGGATCGCGCTGAAGAACGCCGGGAAGTGCTCGCCCTTGCGGAATCCGTTGAGATGGGCGTCGACCGACGTCCAGCGGATGCGGAGGATGTAGCGCTCCCGGTCGTTCTCCTCCTCGCAGCGGGCCAGCTCGTAGTCGATGCACTCGGGTGACGCGGCCAGGGCCTCCGCGGCCTGCCGGTACGAGTCCTCGAAGGCCTGCTGGTCGTCCAATGCGATCCGGTAGCGGATGTATTCGACGGTGGTGGTCATGGGGCGTGCCTCTCCCTGTGATCGGGTGCCGGTCGGCTCGCTGTCAGACTTGCGTGATCATGCCCGGGTGGGGAGGACTTTCGTCATTCCGGCTCAGACTTCTTGGAGTCGGAGGCCTCGGACGTGTCCGAGACGTCGGGGCCGGCCGCGCGGACCCGCTGGACCTCGGCCAGCGAGTCGCGGAGCTCGGTGAGCCACTCGTCCGTGTTGCGTCCGACGAGACGGACGCACCAGGCGAGGGCGTCGGCCCGGCTGCGGGCGACGCCGCCCGCCACCAGGGTGTCGAGGACCCCCCGCTCCGGCTGGCGCAGCCGCGTCATCACCGGGACCGCCAGGTGCGTGAACAGGACGCGGTCGTCGCCGGACTGGACGGCCCAGGCGACCTTGCGGCGGTAGAGCTCCTCGGCCTCCCGCGCGACCTCGATGCGCTGCTCGCGGGTGCGCTCGCGGAACTCCTTGACGGACTCGGTCGCCGGGATGGTGCCGACGACCGTGATCTCCTCGCGGTCGACCGAGACGTCGACCAGGGACTCGTACACGTCCACCGGAAGGCGGTCCGCGAACCACGTGCGAAGCTGCTCGCTCTGCTCGGATGTAATCATGTAATTAACGTTGCATCCGGTGCCGGCTTGATCGCAAGCGGATTCGTGTTCGCTCTCAGCCCATCGAGCGGTACCGGTGGATCAGCGAGACCGCCATCGCGCCCTCGCCCACGCCCGAGGCCACGCGCTTGACCGAGTGGGCCCGTACGTCGCCGGCCGCGAACACCCCGGGGACACTGGTCTCCAGCGGGTACGGGGCGCGCTCCAGGCTCCACTCCGCCGGGAGTTCCCCGCCGTTCGCGATCAGGTCGGACCCGGTCAGCACGAAGCCGTACTCGTCGCGCTCGACCACGCCCGAGAGCCAGTCGGTGTGCGGGCGGGCGCCGATGAAGGTGAACATGAACCGGGCCGGGACCTGCGTGTCCGCGCCCGTCGTCGCGTCGTGCAGGGTCAGCTGCTCCAGGTGCTCCTCGCCGTCCAGCCGGACCACCGTCGTGCGGACCTTGACCTCGATGTTCGGGGTGCGGTCGATCTCGTCGATCAGGTAGCGGGACATGCTCGCGTCCAGCGATTCGGCGCGCACCAGGATGGTCACCTTGGCGGCGTACTTGGCGAAGTGCACTGCCGCCTGGCCGGCCGAGTTGGCGCCGCCCACGATGAACACGTGCTGCGAGATGCACGCCGAGCTCTCCGTCGTCGCCGCGCCGTAGTAGAGCCCCGCGCCCTCGAAGCGGTCCGCGCCGGGGGCCTCCAGGCGGTTGTACGAGACCCCGGTGGCCAGCAGCACCGTCTCGGCGCTGATCTCCGTGCCGTCGGCCAGGGTCAGGATCTTCGCCGGGTCGTCCCGGGTCAGCGAGACCACCTCCACCGGGTGCAGGATCTCGGCGCCGAAGCGGGAGGCCTGGATGGTGGCGCGGCGGGTCAGGTCCCCGCCGGAGAGGCCGGACGGGAAGCCCAGGTAGTTCTCGATCAGGCTGGAGGTGCCGGCCTGGCCGCCCGGGGCGCGGGAGTCCAGCATCAGGGTGGAGAGGCCCTCCGAGGCGGAGTAGACGCCGGCCGCCAGGCCCGCCGGGCCCGCGCCGACGATGACGCACTCGTAGTGCGGGCGCGAGGCGGTGGTGGCCAGCCCGAGGCGCTGGGCCAGCACGGTGTCGGACGGCGCGGAGAGCACCGCCCCGTCCGGGAAGCGGACGAGGGGGAGCACCGCGTCGGGCTGGGCGGCGATCAGGGTCAGCGCCTCGGGATCCCGTTCCACGTTCAGAAAGCGGAACGGCTGGCCGTTGCGGGTGAAGAAGTCCCGGACGGCGTGCGTGCCGGGGGAGACGAGGTGCCCGGCGACGATGATGCCGTCGTACGCGGGGCGGTAGGTGGCCAGCCAGTCGGACAGCAGGTCGTCCAGGACCGGGAAGAGCCGCTCGTGCGGCGGGTCCCACGGCTTGAGCAGGTAGTAGTCCAGCCGGACCCGGTTGATGGCGGTGATCGCCGCATCGGTCTCCGCGTACGCCGTGAGCAGCACGCGGCGGGCGTCCGGGAAGCGGCTGACGGCCTCCAGCAGGAACTCCACGCCGGTCACGTCGGGCATCCGCTGGTCCACGAGGAACAGCGCCGGGTCGTGGCCGCGCTCGTCGAGGGAGTCCAGGATCTTGAGGGCGTCGGCGGCGGAGGAGGCGCCGAGCACCCGGTAGCGGTCGCCGTACGCGCTGCGCAGGTCGCGGCGGACGGCCCGCAGCACCTGCGGATCGTCGTCCACGGCCAGGATGACGGGCTTCCTGCTCTCGGCCCGCTCTGCCGCGGCCCCGCTCGCGGGGGTGGTCGCGGGGGCGGTGGCGCTCTCGGGGGCCGCGCTCATGCCGCGTCCAGCATCAGCTTGTCGGCGTAGCACCAGGCCCACGCCTCGCCGGGCTCGTGCGAGGCCGCGATGGGGTGCTCCGTGGAGCGGTAGTGCTTGGTGGCGTGCCGGTTCTTGGAGGAGTCGCAGCATCCGACGTGCCCGCAGCTGAGGCACATCCTCAGGTGCACCCAGCTGTCGCCGAGGGCGAGGCACTCCTCGCAGCCCTCGGTGCCTGGTTTCACCGGACGTATCTGATCGATGTGTGTGCACAACAGGTCCGTCGTCATCGTCCCCGTCCCTCTCCTCGATCCTTCGCGCACCCGTGATTCACGGCGCGTCCAGACCATAGGGCGGTGCCCCCGTAATGGTTCAGTGATTCGGCCGAGGTCATGAAGTCTCGCGGCTACTTCATGACCTCCCGGAGCGACTACCTGAAGTGCCCCTGCGACCTGCCCTCCTACCTCACCAAGTCGCATACGGGCGCTTTGACGCAGCCCTCGGACACAAGCAGTGTGGGTCACGCCAACGACAACAGGCGGCGCCTGGAGGAATCCGTGAGCAGAAAGATTCTGGTCATTGTCTCCGAACACGGTTACTGGGCCGAAGAACTGATAGGCCCGGTTTCGAAGTTCGACGAGCGGGGCTACGAAGTCGTATTCGCCACGCCGACCGGAAAGCGTCCGCACGCTCTTCCGCCGAGCCTCGACGCGAACTTCATCGACCCTCCACTGGGACGCTCGGTCACCACCGAGGAGAACGCCCGGCTGGGGCGGGAGTTCGAGCAGTCGAGCCGGCTGGACACGCCGCTCGACATCGAGGCGTGGGCGCCCGAGCGCCCGTACACGAGCGACGAGGGCTACCTGCGCAAGCTGGAGCGGTACCACCGCGATCTGGAGAAGCTGGAAGCCGACATCGCCGGCTACGACGCGCTCCTGATCGTCGGCGGCAGCGGTCCCATCGTCGACCTCGCCAACAACGAGCGCGTCCACGCGCTGATCCTGGCCTTCAAGAACGCCGGCAAGGTCGTGGCCGCCGAGTGCTACGGCGTGGCCTGCCTGGCCTTCGCCCGCGACTGGGGCGACCGCAAGAGCATCATCTGGGGCAAGCACGTGACCGGTCACTGCAAGGAGTACGACTACAAGGACGGCACCGGATTCCTCGGTACCGACTTCAACATGGGTCCGCCGCCGTACCCGCTGGAATACATCCTGCGCGATGCCACCGGGCCGCGCGGCGCGTACCACGGGAATTTCGGTCACCCGCTTTCGGTGATCGTCGACTACCCGTTCGTGACCGGCCGTTCCACCCCCGATTCATATCTGACGGGGCAGAAGATCGTGGAAGTCCTGGAGGACGGTCTCACCCGTTACGGGTGGTAGGGGGAATCATGAAAGCCACTCCCGGACGGGAAAGGCTGATCGAGCAGTTCAAGGCCGACGGCCTGAATGTGATGTTCGGAAATCCGGGGACGGTGGAACAGGGATTCCTCGACGCGGTCGACGCGGCGGAGGACTTCCATTACGTCCTCGCCCTCCAGGAGACCGTGGCCGCCGGCATCGCCGACGGTTATGCCCGGGCCACCGGCGGCGCGGCCCTGCTCCAGCTGCACTCCGGGGTGGGGCTGGGCAACGGCATCGGGATGATGTACCAGTCGCTGCGCGGCCACACCCCGCTCGTCGTGGTCGCCGGCGACGCCGGGGTCCGCTACGACGCCATGGACGCGCAGATGGCGTCCGACCTGGTGGCGATGGCGAAGCCCGTGACGAAGTACGCGACCCGGGTGACCGACCGGCACTCCGTACTGCGCACCGTCCGGCGGGCGGTCAAGATCGCCTTGACCCCGCCGCGCGGTCCGGTGTTCGTGGCGCTGCCGATGGACGTACTGGACGAGCTGAACTCCGAGCCCGTCCTGCCCGCCGCGGTACCGCTCACCGACGTGGCGCCCTCGCCGGCCTCGGTGGGGCGGGCGGCCGAGCTGCTCGCCTCCGCGGAGCGGCCCGTGATCCTCGTCGGGGACGGGGTCTCGCTCTCCGGGGCCCAGCGCGAACTCGTCGCCGTCGCCGAGCTGCTGGGCGCCGACGTGTACGAGGTGGACTCCTCCGAGGTGAACATCGCGGCCTCGCACCCGCTGCGGCGAGGCCAGAGCGGCCACATGTTCGGCCCGCACAGCAAGGAGCTCGTCGCCGGCGCCGACGGGGTGCTGATCGTCGGCACCTACGTCTTCCCGGAGGTGTTCCCCGAGCTGGAGAACCCCTTCCGGGCCGGTGCCAAGGTCGTCCACATCGACCTGAACGCCTACGAGATCGCCAAGAACCATCCGGTGGACCTGGGACTGGCCGCCGACCCGAAGCAGGCGCTGCGCGCGCTGGCCGGCGTACTGGACCGCCGGCTGAGCCCGCAGCGGCGGGCGGCCGCGGCCTCCCGGCTCGACGCCCGCACCCGGGAGCGGGCGCTGGCAGCCAGGGGCGGGGACAGCGAGCGGGACGGGACGCCGATGGCCGTCTTCCTGCGGACCCTGGCCGAGCGCACCGGCGGGGACCTGATCGTCTTCGACGAGGCGCTGACCACCTCGCCGCTGGTCACCCGGTACCTGCCGGCGGAGCGCCCGGGCGACTACCACCTCACCCGGGGCGGCTCCCTCGGCGTGGGCTTCCCGGGGGCGGTCGGCGCCAAGCTGGCCCGCCCGGACCGCCTGGTCGTCGGCTTCGCGGGCGACGGCGGGTCGATGTACACGTACCAGGCGCTGTGGACCGCGGTCCGGCACGGCATCGACGCCAAGTTCGTGGTCTGCAACAACCGCAAGTACCGGCTGCTGGACGACAACATCGCCCAGTACTGGCGGGAGCGGGACATCCCGGAGCACGGCTTCCCGGGCTCCTTCGACCTCTCCCACCCCGAGATCGACTTCGCCGGGCTGGCGCGGGCGCTCGGCGCCGAGGGGATGCGGGTGGAGAAGCCGGACGAGGCGGTCGCCGCCGTGAGCCGGATGCTGGAGCACCCCGGACCGTTCCTGGTCGACGTACAGATCTGACACACGGCCGCACCGCACCGCCGCACCGCACCGCACCGCCACACGGCGCTGCACCGCACCGCCGCGACACATCGCACCGCACACCACCACGGACAGGAGGAGACCGCATGCCCGCCGAGCGGCTGACCGAGGACGCGATCCGCACCTTCGCGGAGAACTGGTACGTGGCCCTGGACCAGCACCTGCCGCCCGACCAGGTGCTGGCCATGATCACCGAGGACCTGGAGTTCAAGGTCCCCGAGGACACCTTCAACGGCCACGAGGGTTTCGGCCGCTGGTACGAGGCGGTCACGAACCGCTTCTTCGACGAGGTCCACACCGTCACGAAGGTGGAGCCCGTCATCGAGGGCGACCGCGCCGTCGTCCGGGTCCTGGTCAACTGGCAGGCCAAGATCTGGGACCCGCCGGCCGCCCGCAGCGAGTGGCTCGGCTTCGACGCCGACCAGACCTGGACGGTCGTGGCCGGTCCCGACGGACCGCTGATCAAGCAGTACACCGTCAACGACCTGGCCCCGATGCCCGGTTCCGGCTCGCTCTGAGCCCGGGAGCCGGGCAGGCGAAGGAGAAGCGACGATGACCGAAGTGACACGGGAGCGGGTCGAGGCGGCGTACGCCGCCCTCGGCTCCGGCGACCGGGCCCGCATCCTGGAGTACTACTCCGAGGACCTGCGCTGGCTGGTCCCGGGAAGCCACCCGCTGGCCGGCTGGTACGAGAGCCTGGACGCCTTCCTGGAGCTGATGGGGCAGACCCACAAGCTCACGGGCGGCACCTTCCGCATGGACATCCAGGCGGTCCTCGTCGGCGAGGACTGCAGCGCCGACGTCTGCCGCAACGTCGCCCTGCGCGACGGCGCCGACGAGGCCAGCCGGTCCCCGTACGAGCGGATGGACTACCCCGTCTTCCACTTCATGCGCTGGCGGGACGGACGGATCGTCGAGGGCCGCGACGGGCTCTTCGGGGACTCGGCGACCGCCTTCAGCCAGTTCTGGGCGCCGTTCGCGCCCGACGGAACCCGCCGCGACCGATAGGGGGAGGAGCGCCGTGGACGCACGACAGATCCTTGAGAAGTACTACGAATACGCCAACGCCGGTGACTGGGACCGCTGGTGCGACCTGTTCGCCGAGGACCAGGTCATGGACGAGCAGCTCGCCGGACACATCGAGGGCCTGGAGGTCCTGCGCTCGATGATGAAGGGCATGGGGACGATGTACCGCGTCTTCCGGAACACGCCCGTGCACTTCCTCGTCGACGGGGAGAAGGCCGCCGCCGTCTCCCACCTCAGCGCCGTCGGCGCCGCGGGCGAGGCGATCGAGGCCGAGGTCATGAACTTCTTCCGGATCGTGGACGGAAAGATCGCGTACATGGCGAACTACCACGACACCGTCCCCTTCCAGGTGCTGAGCCAGGGCTGAGGGGGCCGACTCGTGGGAAACGCCGAGAGAGAAGAGTACGACTACGTGATCGTGGGATCCGGCACCGCGGGCAGCGTCCTCGCGAACCGGCTCTCCGAGGACCCGGACGTCTCCGTCCTGGTCCTGGAGGCGGGCGGCAACCGCATCCCGCCCGAGGTGGACGACCCGTCCTCCTGGTACAAGCTGCTCGGCGGCCCCGTCGACTGGGGCTACACCAGCGTCCCGCAGCCCGGTCTCGACGGCCGCCGTACGTACGAACCGCGCGGCAAGGCCCCGGGCGGCAGCAGCAACCTGTACATCATGATGCACGTCCGGGGCCACGCCTCGGACTTCGACAACTGGGCCTACCAGGGCGCCGCCGGCTGGGGTCACGAGGACGTCCTGCCGTACTTCGCCCTGCTGGAGGGCCAGGAGGACGCCATCGCGCCCACCACCGGCACCCGCGGCCCGCAGCGCATCACCAACGCAGGGCGGCACGGCCCCAACCCGGTCTCCCGCGCCTTCATCGACGCGGCCGTCGAGCTCGGCCACCAGGAGATCGACGACTTCAACACCGACGGGCCGCGGCGCGGCCTCTTCGGCGCCGGCTGGCACCACATCGACGTGGCCGACGGACGCCGCCAGGGCACCCTCGCCGCTTACCTGGAGCCGGCGCTGGAGCGGTCCAACCTGACGCTGCGCACCGGCGCCCAGACCACCCGCCTGCTCTTCGACGGCGACACCTGCACGGGCGTCGAGTACACCCAGCTCGCACCGGCGGCCGAGTTCCCGGGCCGGACCGTGCGCGACGCGCACAGTACGGCCGCCGAGCCCGGACCCCATTCCGTACGGGCCCTCCGCGAGGTGATCGTGGCCGCCGGGGCGATCGAGTCGCCGAAGCTGCTGCTGCTGTCCGGCATCGGCAACCCCGAGCAGCTGCGCGAGCACGGCATCGGGACGGTCGCGGCGCTGCCCGGGGTCGGCGAGAACTTCCACAACCACGTACTGACCGGGCTGATGGCCGAGGTCACCCAGGAGCTCCCGCCCCCGGCGCAGAACCTGTCGGAGAGCGCCCTGTTCCTTTCCTCCCGGCCCGGTCTCCCCGCTCCCGACCTGCAGATCGCCTTCGTCCACGTGCCGTTCGACGTGATCGTCGGCAAGGACCACCCGAACACGGTGAGCATCCTCCCCGGTGTCGTACGCCCCGTCTCGCGCGGCTGGATCCGGCTCGCGAGCGCCGATCCGCTGGCCCACCCGCTGATCAACCCGAACTACCTGGGCGACCGGTGGGACCTGGAGCGGATGGTGCAGGGGATCAAGCTGGCCCGGGAGATCTTCGCGACCTCGGCCTTCTCGCCCTGGTACAAGCAGGAGCTCCAGCCCGGTCCCGGCTCCGTCTCGGACGAGGACCTGCGGACCTTCGCGAGGCAGAAGTCGGAGAGCTACCACCACCAGGCCGGCTCCTGCCGCATGGGCGTCGACGACCTCTCCGTCGTCGACCCCGAGCTGCGGGTGCACGGCGTACGCAACCTGCGCGTCGTCGACGCCAGCGTGATGCCCGCCGTCCCGTCGGGCAACTGCCACACCGCCATCGCGATGATCGCCGAGCGCGCGGCGGACTTCCTGAGGGGGACCTCCCGTGCCTGACGCCGTACTGCGCGAGGGCGCGCTGAGCGGGACCCGGATCGCGGTCCTGGTCGAGAGCGACTTCTACGAGCCCGAGATCTTCTACTACGGGCACCGGTTCGCCGAGGAGGGCGCCGAGGTCGACTTCCTGACCCGGCTGTGGGGCAACGGCTCCATCACCTTCTCCGGACACGAGTACCGGGCGCCGTTCACCGCCGACAAGTCCCTGGAGGGGCTGAGCGACGAGGAGCTGCGCCGGTACGCGGCGATCATCGTGCCCTCGGGCATGGTGGCCGACCGGCTGCGCTACACCGAGGACGTGGACGTACTGGCGCCGGCGACGGAGCTGCTGCGCCGGGCCTTCGAGGAGCCGACGGTCCTCAAGGGGATCATCTGCCACGGCATGTGGCTGGCCGCCTCGATCCCGGACAAGATCCGGGGCCGCAAGGTGGTCTGCCACAACAACCTCATCGGCGACGTCCGCAACATGGGCGCCGAGTACGTCAACGAGGACGTGGTGGTCGACGGTGACCTGGTCACCGGCCGCACCGGCGCCCACCACCACCTCTTCGCCCGCCGGATCATCGAGCTGATCGCGGCGGGGCGGGGCCGGGGGAGCGCCTGATGCCCGGCGCCGGGGAGCGCGCGATGGTCTGGTCGCACGTGGGCCTGAACTGCGCGGACCAGAAGACGACGGAGGACTTCTACACCCGGTACTTCGGCTTCACCCGGGCCCGGGTGGTCGACCTCGGCGAGGCCAAGATCGTGTTCCTGCGCAAGGGGGACGCGTACCTGGAGCTCTTCGCGGCGGACACCGGCCCGGCCGGGCCGGCCCAGGAGGACGGGCCGCGGGCCCCCGGCCGGATGCGCCACCTGGCCTTCCAGACCGACAGCGTGGACGCGTTCCTGGCAGAGCTGGGGGACGCGGCCGAAGTGACCCTGGGCCCGCTGGACTTCGACGACTTCATCTGCGGCTGGCGGACCGTGTGGGTCCGCGATCCCGACGGGGTGATCGTCGAGGTCAGTCAGGGATTCGAGGACGACCGCTCACACGACAAGGACGGTGCATGACATGGCGGACGCCGTGAGCTTCTCCTTCTCCGACACCATCGCGGGCTACGTCGGCCGCTTCGACTCCGAGTCCCGCCTGCTGCGGCTGAAGACCTCGGACGGGAGGGAGTTCGACGTCTCCCTGGCCGGCGACCCGAGTGCCGAGCTGGTCCGCAACCTGGACGAGCCGTACATCGACGCCTCCGGGCACATCGACGAGATGCTCTCGCCGGGCCGGTTCCTCTTCGTGTACGGCGTCCACTACCCGGAGCGCGGCGGGCGTTTCGACGCCAAGCGCCTGGTGTTCCTGGGCCGCGGCGCCGAGGACTACCGGTTCGAGGAGCCCAGCTGGTGGGTCAAGCAGATCGAGTCGCTGGCCGACTTCTACATCCGGGCGCAGTTCGGCGAGGGCCCGGTGGACTTCACCGAGTACCGCACCGAGATCCGGCTCGGCGGCGACAAGACCGCCAGCCACGTCCAGGAGACCGACACGATCTCCCGCCTGGTCTACGGCATGGCCTCGGCCTACCTGCTGACCGGCAAGGACGCGTACCTGGAGGTCGCCGAGCGCGGCACCGAGTACCTGCGCAAGCACATGCGGGTCGTGGACAGCGAGGAGGACGTGGTCTTCTGGTACCACGGCATCAGCGTCGACGGGGACAGCGAGCGCAAGCTGTTCACCTCGGAGTTCTCCGACGACTACGACGCGATCCCGATGTACGAGCAGATCTACGCGCTGGCCGGCCCGATCCAGACGTACCGGGTCACCGGTGACATCCGGATCAAGAACGACGCGGACGCCACCATCCGGCTGTTCGACAAGTTCTTCAAGGACGAGGAGCAGGGCGGCTACTACTCGCACATCGACCCGATCCTGTTCAGCGCGGACCACGAGTCCCTCGGCGAGAACGCCGAGCGCAAGAACTGGAACTCGGTCGGCGACCACGCGCCCGCCTACCTGATCAACCTGTACCTGGCGACCGGCGACCAGAGGTACGCCGACTTCCTGGAGTACACCTTCGACACCATCGCGGACAAGTTCCCGGACTACAAGAACAGCCCGTTCGTCCAGGAGCGCTTCTTCCGCGACTGGTCGCACGACACCGCGCACAGCTGGCAGCAGAACCGCGCGGTCGTCGGGCACAACCTCAAGATCGCCTGGAACCTGATGCGGATGAACTCGCTGAAGGCCAAGCCGGCGTACGAGGACCTCGCCAAGAAGATCGGCGAGATCATGCCGGCGGTCGGCAGCGACGTGCAGCGCGGCGGCTGGTACGACGTCGTGGAGCGCGTCAAGTCCGTCAGCAAGGACGGGCAGGAGGCGTACCGTTTCGCCTGGCACGACCGCAAGGCCTGGTGGCAGCAGGAGCAGGCGATCCTCGCCTACCTCATCCTGAACGGCACCGTCGGCGGCGACGCCTTCCTGCGCGAGGCCCGGCAGGCGGAGGCCTTCTACAACACGTTCTTCCTCGACCACGACGAGGGAGCCGTCTACTTCAACGTGCTCGCCAGCGGTACGCCGTACCTGCTCGGCACGGAGCGGCTCAAGGGCAGCCACTCGATGTCCATGTACCACTCGGCGGAGCTCTGCTACCTGTCCGCCGTCTACAACAACCTGCTGATCAACAAGCGGGAAATGGACTTCCACTTCAAGCCCGACCCGACCAACCTGCCCGACCGCGTGCTGCGGGTCTCACCCGACCTGCTGCCCGCCGGCTCCGTGCAGATCGCGTCCGTCGAAATCGACGAGAAGCCGTACCGGGACTTCGACGCGGACGGCCTGACCGTCAGGCTGCCGGACGTCCAGGGGCGGATCAAGGTCAAGGTCCGGCTGCGCCCGGTGACTTCATAGCGCTCAACGGGGGGCGCCCCGACTAGAGGGGAAAGCAATGTCTCTGAACGTCAAGGAACGCCGCAACAAGGGCGGTACCGTCCTCGTCGCCACCGGCGAGATCAACAGTGAGACCTCCGGACAGCTGCTGCAGTCCCTGCTGCCGCTGGTCCGCGAGGGCCGGCCGCTGCGGATCGACCTCACGGCCGTCACGTACGTGTCCAGCGCGGGCCTGCGCACCCTGCTCGTCGTCTACCGCGAGGCCCAGCACGCCGGGGTCGCGGTCACCCTCTACGGGGTGAGCGAGGAAGTCCGGTTCGTCATGTCGGCCACCGGCTTCCTGGACTTCTTCCAGACCGGCGAGGCGGCGGCCGCGCAGTCCAAGGCCAAGTCGGCCCTCAAGCCCGCGGCCGCGCGATGACCGAGGCCCGGTCCGAGCAGGTGCTGCGCGTCGACGCGTACCCGACCCACGAAGTGGGCGGGTACCGCGTCCGCGCCGGCAAACCGTTCCCCTTCGGGGCCAACGTGGTCCCCGGCGGGGTCAGTTTCTCCGTCTTCTCCGACCAGGCGACCTCCATGACCCTGGTCATCTTCAAGCGCGGAGAGCCCGAGCCCATGGCCGAGCTGGAATTCCCCGAGGAGTTCCGCACCGGCAGCGTCTTCGCCATGACGGTCTTCGGCCTCGACCACGAGAACATCGAGTACGGGTACCGGGCCGACGGCCCCTACGACCCGGTCTCCGGGCACCGCTTCGACGCCCGCCAGATCCTCTCCGACCCCTACGCCCGGCTGATCTCCGGCCGTGACGTGTGGGGCGTGGAGCCGGACCGCAGCCGCGGCTACCAGTACCGCTCCCGCGTCTGCCTCCAGGACTTCGACTGGGGCGACGACACCCCGCTGGGACTGCCCGCCGAGGACCTCGTGGTGTACGAGACCCACGTGCGCGGTTTCACCCGGCACCCCTCCTCGCGGGTCACCGCCCCGGGCACCTTCGCGGGGCTGCGCGAGAAGATCCCGTACCTGAAGGAACTCGGGGTCAACTGCATCGAGCTGCTCCCGGTGTTCGAGTTCGACGAGAGCGACAACATGCGCTCCAACCCGGAGACGGGCGAGCACCTCTTCGACTACTGGGGCTACAACACGGTCTCGTTCTTCGCGCCCAAGGCCGGCTACGCGGCCACCGGACGCTACGGGATGCAGGGCGACGAGTTCCGCACCCTGATCAAGGACCTGCACGCGGCCGGCATCGAGGTCATCCTCGACGTCGTCTTCAACCACACCGCCGAGGGCAACGAGCAGGGCCCGACGATCTCCTTCAAGGGGCTCGACAACGCCACGTACTACATGCTCACGCCGGAGGGGTACTACTTCAACTTCAGCGGCACGGGCAACACGGTCAACTGCAACCACCCCGTCGTGCGCAGCTTCGTGCTCGACTGCCTGCGCCACTGGGTCGCCGACTACCACATCGACGGCTTCCGCTTCGACCTCGCGGCCATCCTCGGCCGGGACCTGGACGGCACCCCGCTGCCCAACCCGCCGCTGCTGGAGATGCTCGCCTACGACCCCGTCCTGCGGCACACCAAGCTCATCGCCGAGGCCTGGGACGCGGGCGGCCTCTACGAGGTCGGCAACTTCCCGGCGTACGGGCGCTGGGCCGAGTGGAACGGGAAGTACCGCGACACCGTGCGCAGCTTCCTCAAGGGCGACCCCGGCGTGACCGGGGAGCTGGCCACCCGCATCGCCGGCTCGCCCGACCTGTATTCCAGCCGCGGCACCTCGGCCTCGGTCAACTTCCTCACCGCCCACGACGGTTTCACCCTGGCCGACCTCGTCTCGTACAACGACAAGCACAACGAGGCGAACGGCGAGGGCAACAACGACGGCGGCAACGACAACGCCAGCTGGAACTGCGGGGCCGAGGGGCCGACCGACGATCCCGAGGTCAACCGGCTGCGCACGCGCCAGATGAAGAACGCGATCGCCATCCTCATGACCAGCCAGGGCATCCCGATGCTGCTGTCGGGCGACGAGGTGGCCCGCTCCCAGCAGGGCAACAACAACACGTACTGCCAGGACAACGAGCTGTCCTGGTTCGACTGGGAGCAGGTCGACGAGAACGCCGAACTGCTCCGGTTCACCCGGGAGATGATCGCGTTCCGCGGGCGCCACCGGGAACTGCGCTCCACCTCCCACCCCACCGGCCGGGTCCGCGAGAGCCTCGGACTGCCGGACATCAGCTGGCACGGCGAGCGGGCCTGGCAGCCCGACTGGTCGGCGGACAGCCGGCTGCTGGCCGTGGCCCGCTGCGGCACCGGGGACGACGACGTGGTGTACGTGGCCATGAACTCGCACTGGGAAGCGCACGACCTGGAGCTGCCCGCGCTCCCGCACGGGCGCAGCTGGCACCTGTTCGCGGACACCGGGGCCGAGGCCCCGCACGACATCCGCACCCCCGGCGGCGAGCCCGAGCTGGAGAACTCCGGGAAGTACCTGATCGGTCCGCGCTCGGTCGTGATCCTGGTCGGCCGGACGCCCGATCCCGAGCTCTAGCCGTCGCGACCCGATCTGACCGAACGCTCCAACCGCAGCGCCGAAGGAGACCTGACATGCCGCTTTCCGTGTCCCTGAGCATCGAGGGCGACACCACCGTGATCGAGCTGGCGGGCGAGCTGGACGCCAAGACCGCGCCGGACTTCCACCAGACCATCGAGAAGGCCGCCGGGCACGGCACCGGCACGGTCGAGATCAGGATGGCCGGTGTCGGCTACATGGCCAGCGCCGGGCTGCGGTCCCTGGTCTTCGCCCAGCAGAAGGTGGCCAACCACGTGACCATCAAGGTGGTCGGCGCGATCGAGCCCGTGTCCCGGACCATCCGGACGGCCGGGCTCGACCGCAGCATCGTGCTCTCCGATGAGTGAATCGCATGAGTGACATGGTCGAACTGGCGAGGACGCCCGCGGAGCTGGAGGTGCCCGCCACGCTGGGGGCACTGGGCGACATCGCCGTGTTCGTCCTGCGGCTGGCCGGCCGGGCGGGCCTCGGAAAGGGGCCCGCGTACCGGATCCGGCTGGCCGTGGACGAGCTGGCCACGAACATCGTGATGCACGGGTACCGGGGCGGCGACGGGCGGATCACCGTCCGCGGCCGCTCCGGCCCCGGCCGGGTGCAGATCTCCATAGCGGACTCGGCGCCGGCGTTCGACCCCGTCGAAGGCCGCCTGCCCCCGGCCCCCGGGACTCCCCCCGAGCGGCGCAGGATCGGCGGACTCGGCATCCACCTGGCGCTGACCAGCGTGGACGAATTCAGCTACGTACGCAGGGACGGCCGCAACATCAGCACGCTGACTGTGAACGCTGAGGGGACGGACCCATGCCCTCCACGACCGTGATCATCCTCGACGAGTACCCCCCGCCTCCGCTCGAACTGCTCGACGCGCTCCGCTCGATGGACGCGGAGCTCGTCGCGCGCACGCTGGCGGAGCTGCGGGGCGGCCCACTGGACGAGCTGCCCGTCGCCGACGTCCTGCTGGCCCCGGCCGAGGCCGACGGCGAGTCGGTGCGCCTCGCGGTGCGGCGGCTGCGCCGCTGGGCCGGGGCCCCCATCGTGGTGGTCTGGACGGTGACGGAGTTCGCCGCCCTGGAGGAGCACGTCCGGCTCGGCCACGACTACCTCGTACCGCCCTTCCTGCCGGCCCTCGTCGGGGCGCGGCTGCACAGCTGCTCGGAGCGCGCCGGACTCGGCCGCACCCTGCGCGAAGCCGACGCCCGCGCCGAACTCATGGGCTACGAGAAGGAGCTGGAGATCGGCCGGGAGATCCAGGCCGGCTTCCTGCCCGAATCGCTGCCGGTGCCCGAGGGCTGGGAGATCGACGTCCGCTTCCGGCCCGCACGGCAGGTCGCCGGGGACTTCTACGACGTCTTCGAGATCTCCCGCGGCCGCCGCCTGGCCTTCGTCGTCGCCGACGTCTGCGACAAGGGTGTCGGCGCCGCACTGTTCATGGCCCTGATCCGCTCGCTGCTGCGGCACACCGCGGAGAACAGCGGACTCCAGCACCTCGTGGCCGCCGGGCGCGCCGGCGGCAGCAGACGGATCCCGGTCGTCGGCGCGACACCCCTGCTCAACGCGGTCACCGCCACGAACGGCTACCTGACCCGCAACCACCTCAGACAGGGATACTTCGCCACCCTGTTCTTCGGTGTGCTCGACCCCGTGACCGGCAGCCTCGTGTACATCAACGGGGGCCACAACGCGCCGCTGCTGCTGCGCGCCGAAGGCGGCGACCCGCTCGCCCTGGAGGTCACCGGACCCGCCGTCGGGGTGCTGCCGGACTGCGTCTACACGCTCGGCTACGCCCAGCTGAATCCCGGCGACACCCTGTTCGTGTTCACCGACGGAGTGCCGGAGGCCCGCTGTCCCGACGGCAGCTTCCTCGGTGACGAGCGGATGCTGGAGCTGCTCGCCGGCCCCCCGGTGAGCGGCAGGGAGGTGGTCGACCTCATGGACACAGCGGTACGCGAACACACCGGAACGGCCGAACAGCACGACGACGTCACCATGCTGGCCCTGCACCGGCCACGTGCGGCGCGGGGGCCGCACGCGGACCGGACCACGGCCGCGGGCCGTACGGCGGTGGCCTGATGGCCCGGACCATCGTGGTGCACTCGCACCGCGGGGGCACCGGGAAGTCCTCGGTACTGGCGAACCTGGCCCTGCTCATCGCGGGCGAGGGACGCCGGGTGGGGGTGGTCGACACGGACATCCAGTCGCCCACCCTGGACCTGCTCTTCCGGCTCGGCCCGGGCCCCTCCCTGGCCGACTACCTGCTCGGTCGCTGCGAGATCGAGGCCACGGCGCAGCCGGTCGGCCTGCCCGGGCTGTACGTCGTACCGGCCCGTACCGGGACGGCGGCCCTGCGCGAGCTCATGACCAGCGGCTACGACGTCGGGCTGCTGCCCGAGGGCTTCGACCGGCTGGCCGAGCACTACGCGCTCGACGTGCTGCTGCTCGACACCCACGCCGGGCTGAACAACGAGTCGGTGACCGCCATGGCGAGCGCCGACGTCCTGATGATCCTGGCCCGGGCCGACCGGATCGACCTCTCGGGGGTCGAGGAGACCATCGCCCTGGCCGGGCGGCTGGCCTGCCGGCGGGCTCTGGTCATGAGCATGGCCCCCGAGGGCGTCGACGGGGAACAGGTCCGCCGGCGCGCCGAGGAGGTGTACGGCGCTCCCCTGGCCGGAATCCTTCCGTATGTGCCGGAAATGGCCGCCCTGTACGGCGAACGCATATTCGCAGAAGCCCATCCCGACCACCCCCTGGTCGGTGAATTCCGCACCATCATCTCCGCGTTGGACGCACCTCACGAAGTATCGCGCGCCTGACGCTCCCCCCTTACGCCCCCTGCGGGGGGCGTGTTGAATCGGCAGCGATTCCAGAACTAGGAGAGAAGTCATGAAGATTCTCGTCGTCATGACGGCCAAGGCAACGCTCCACCTGTTGGACGGGGAACAGCACCCCTCGGGTTTCTGGGCCGAGGAATTCGTCGTCCCCTACACCCTCTTCAAGGCCGCGGGCCACACCGTGGACGTGGCGACGATCGGGGGCCGGGCCCCCACGGTCGACCAGACCAGCATCGACCCCCAGTTCCTGAGGTGGGTCCGCCCCGAGGGCTCGCCGAACGAGGACGCGGCCAACGCCGCCGAGTACGTGAGAGTCGTCGAGGACACCCCCCAGCTCAAGAACCCCCTCGCGCTGGAATCCCTGGGCGAGAAGGACGTGGCCGAGTACGACGGCATCTACGTCAGCGGAGGCCACGGCGCGATCGGGGACCTGCCCCACTCCGACGAGCTCGCCCAGCTCCTGCGCTGGGCCATCGCCCAGGACAAACCGCTCGCCACCGTCTGCCACGGCCACACCTCGCTCCTCGCGCTGCGCGACGGCGAGGGCCGCTGGCCGTTCGAGGGTTACCGGATGACGGCCTTCTCGCACAGCGAGGAGATGGTCACCAACATGGCCGGCCGCCTCCCGCTGATCCTGGAGGCCGAGCTCACCCGGCTCGGCGCGCGCTACGAGAAGGCCGAGAAGATCTGGGACTCGCACGTGGTCGTGGACCGCAAGCTCACCACCGGCCAGAACCCGTATTCCTCCAAGGCCCTTGCCGAGACGTTCCTACAGCAGCTCGCCAAGGGATAGATCGCCCCCGCATCCGACACCGGAAGGCAGCCATGACCAAGCGCGCGCTCAGCGACCAGCCCTTGGCCAACCCCGGGAAGCTGTTCATCGGCGGCACATGGGTCTCGGCCCAGGACGGCCGTACCGAGCCGGACATCAGTCCCGTGGACGGGCAGGAGATCGTACCGGTGGCCCAGGCCGCCGCCGCCGACGCGGACGCGGCCGTGGCCGCCGCCCGCGCGGCGTACGAGGAAGGTCCCTGGAGCAGACTCTCCGCCCAGGAACGCGCGCTGCGGCTGAACCGGGTCGGTGAGCTCATCGAGCGCGACCTGGAGGAGATCGCCCTGCTGGAGACGGTGGACATGGGCAAGCCGTTCGCCTTCTCCAGCACGGTCGACGCCCCCATGGCCGCCCAGCTCATGCACTACTACGCCGGCGCCGTCACCCGGGTCGACGGCTCCTCGCGGGCCCCGGCCGGCGGGCAGCTCGCGTACACCCTGCGCGAACCGCTGGGCGTGGTCTGCGCCATCACCCCGTTCAACTTCCCGCTCCTGCTGTCGATGACGAAGATCGCACCGGCGCTGGCGGCGGGCAACACGGTCGTCCACAAGCCCTCACCGGCCACCCCGCTCACCGCCCTGAAGATCGCCGAGCTCTTCCAGGAGGCGGAGATCCCGGACGGCGTGCTCAACGTCATCACCGGTCCGGGCGTGGAGCTCGGCGAGACCCTCACCGGGCACCCGGACATCGACAAGATCGCCTTCACCGGCTCCACCGCGGTCGGCCAGACGATCATCCGCAAGTCGGCCGGCACCCTGAAGAAGGTGACGATGGAACTCGGCGGCAAGTCCGCCAACATCGTCTTCGCCGACGCCGACCTCGACGCCGCCGAGGAGCTCGCCTTCTTCGGCATCTACTACAACAAGGGCGAGATCTGCACGGCCGGCTCGCGCCTGCTGCTCCAGCGCCCCGTCCACGACGAACTGGTCGAACGCCTGGTGAGGCGGGCGGCCGCGCTCAAGCCGGGGGATCCGCGCGACCCGGAGACCCTGTTCGGGCCGCTGGCCCACCGCGGCCAGTTCGAGAAGGTCAGCTCGTACATCGAGGTCGGTGAGAAGGAGGGCGCCGTCCTGCGCACGGGCGGCACCGGCTGGACCCCGGAAGGGGCCTCCAGCCAGGGCCTGTACTTCCTGCCGACGATCTTCACCGGCGTCGACAACAGCATGCGGATCGCCCAGGAGGAGATCTTCGGCCCGGTCCTGTCGATCATCCCCTTCGACACCGAGGAAGACGCGATCCGGATCGCCAACGACAGCGCGTACGGGCTCGCGGCGGGCGTCCACACCAAGGACCTGCGGCGCGCCCACCGGGTGGCCTCCCAGATCAAGGCCGGCACCGTCTGGGTGAATTGCTACAACCAGTACGACCCCTCCGTGCCGTACGGCGGCTACAAGGCCTCCGGATACGGGCGCGAGTGCGGACCGGAATCCCTGGAGAGCTACACGCAGACCAAGTCGGTATGGATCGGCATGGACTGAGGGCCGGCCCCCTGACCGACCGGCTCACCGGCTCACCGGCTCACCGGCTGAGCGACGGACCGACCCAGCGATCTACCGAGTAGGAGCTGCAATGCGCACAGGCATCATCGGCACCGGGCGGATCGGTTCCACCCTCGCGCGGATCCTGGTGGCGGCCGGGCACGAGGTCTTGCTGGCCAACGCCCGCGGACCGCGGTCCCTCGGCCCCCTGGTGGCCGAACTGGGCCCCTCGGCCTCGGCGGCGCACACCGCCGAGGTGGCCGACCGGGCCGAACTGCTGGTGCTGATGGTGCCGTACGCCGGCGTCCGCGGACTCCTCCCGTCCGCGGCCGTGCAGGACAAGGTGCTGGTGGACGCCACGAACGCGTTCGGCGACGGTGGCAAGCCGGCCGATCCGGGCGGCCGCGCCTCCAGCGAACTCGTCGCCGAGTGGTATCCCGGCGCCCGGATCGTGAAATCACTGAATACCATGCATTTCGAGACTCTCGCCGTCGCCGGTACCGCGAAGGGCGAACGCCTGGCCCATTTCACTGCGGGCGACGACGAGAAGGCGAAGGAAATCGTCGCGGGAATCATCGCGGATTTGGGATTCGCTCCCGTCGACACCGGCTCGCTGCACTCCGGGGGAATTCTCCAGCAGCCCGGCGGGCCCCTTTTCAACCGGCCGCTCACGGAAGCGCAGGCGCTGGCATGGATCTCTCACTGAATGTGAACGGAAGACCCGAGCAGTTCGCGGCGGAGCCGAACGAACTGCTCGTCGAACGGCTCCGCGACGGCCTCGGGCTGACCGGCACCAAGGTCGGCTGTGACACCGGACAGTGCGGCACCTGCGTCGTCCAGCTCGACGGACGCTCCGTCAAGAGCTGTCTGATCCTCACCGCCGCCGCCGCGGGCTCCCAGGTGACCACGATCGAGGGCGTCACCACGCGCGGCGGCGAACTCAGCGGCCTCCAGGAGGCCCTGCGCCAGGAGCACGGGACCCAGTGCGGGTTCTGCACCCCCGGCATGGTCATGGCCCTCGGCGAGCTCGTCGAGAACACCGCGGACCGCGAGGCGCCCACCGAGCCCGAGATCCGCGAGTGGCTCACCGGCAACCTGTGCCGCTGCACCGGCTACCACAGCGTCGTACGGGGCGTGCAGCGCGCCTGCTCCGCCGCCCGGACCGAGATACCCGCGGAGATCGGCGCCGCCGCCGCGCCCGCCGGGTCCGGGTCCGGGCCCGGGGCCGGGTCCGCATCCGAACCCGCGCCGGCGCCCGTGTCCGCATCCGTGTCCGCGTCCGCGTCCGGCAAGGAGGTGTGAGGGAGATGACCGCAGTGACGGGGGAGGCACCCCTCCAGGGATCGGGCGTACTGGGCCGGCCGATGGACAGCCGCGAGGATCCGCAGCTGCTGCGCGGCGAGGCGACGTACGTGGCCGACGTCAACCTGCCCGGCACCGCCCACATGGCGATCCTCGGCAGCCCGGTGGCCCACGCGAAGATCCTCTCCATCGAGACCAAGGCCGCGGAGCAGATGCCCGGCGTGCTGAAGGTGGCCACCGCGGCCGACTTCACCGACGTGATGCCGCTGCCCTGCATCTGGATCCCCGGCGGGGTCGAGAGCCACTTCCCGCCCCACCCGTACGGACTCCCCGGCGCCCGGCCGGTCCTGACCGGCGACGCCGTCCGCCACGTCGGCGACCCGATCGCCGTGGTCGTCGCCGAGACCCCGCGCCAGGCCACCGCCGCGCTGGCCGCCATCGCCGTCGAGTACGAGCCGCTGCCCGTGGTCATCCGGGCCGACACGGCCCTCGCCGAGGGCGCGCCCCAGCTGCACGAGGCCGTACCGGGCAACCTGAACGCGTACTGGACCTGCGGGGACAAGGGCCGTACCGAAGCGGCCCTCGCCGACGCCGAGGTCAAGGTCGAACTCGACCTGGTCAACCAGCGCACCATCAACAGCCCCATCGAGCCGCGCGGCGCCGTCGGCGACTACAACGCCGCCACCGACGAGTACACGCTGTACTCCTCCACCCAGGGCCCGCACAACCACCGCTTCCTGCTCGCCGCGCTGGTCCTCGGCATCCCCTTCAACAAGCTGCGGGTGATCGCCCCGACCGTCGGCGGCAGCTTCGGCACCAAGGGGTACCTCTACCCCGACATGGCGCTGGTCCTGCTGCTCTCCAGGGCGCTCGGCCGGCCCGTGAAGTGGGTGGACACCCGCACCGGGCTGATGAACTCCACAGTCCAGGGCCGCGACCACCGCCAGCACGTGGTGCTCGCCGGCACCCGCGACGGCCGGATGACCGGCCTGTGGGCCACCAGCTACGCCAACCTGGGCGCCTACCCCTCCACCATCGGCCCCGGTGTCGCCACCGCCCTCATGGGCCGCTCCATCAGCGGCATGTACGACATCCCGGCCGCCTTCTGCGAGGTGTACGCCGCCTTCACCAACACCGTCCCGCTCGGTGCCCAGCGCGGCAGCGGGCGGGCCGAGGCGGCCTTCCTGATGGAGCGGCTCGTCGACCGGTTCGCCTCCGAGATCGGCATGGACCCGGCCGCCGTGCGCCGCAAGAACCTGGTGCCGAACGAGAAGTTCCCGTACGACAACGGCCTCGGCTGGACGTACGACTCAGGGGACTACCAGGTCAACTTCGACAAGGCGATGGAGCTGTCGGGCTACGCCGACATGCCCGCCCGCAAGGCCGAGGCCCGCACCCGCGGCAAGAGGCTCGGGGTGGGCATCGCCACCTACGTGGCGATCTGCGGGGTCGGCCCCTCCACCCGGATGTCCCAGGAGGGCATGCTCGGCGGCACCTGGGAGAGCGCGAACATCCGCGTCAACCCGACCGGCGAGGTCACCGTCACCGTCGGCTCCGCCTCCACCGGCCAGAGCCACCACACGGTCTTCGCGCAGGTCGCCGCCGACGAGCTGGAGATCGACCCGGCGCTGATCCAGGTGTACCAGGGGGACACGCTCAGGGCCCCGTACGGGCAGGGCACGTACGGCTCGCGCTCCTACAGCATGGCCGCGCCCGCCGTCGCCCTCACCGCCCGCAAGATCAAGGCGAAGCTGGTCAAGGCCGGAGCCGTCTTCCTCGGCGTCCCCGAGGAGAAGGTCGTCTACACCGGCGGCACGGTCCACGAGGAAGGCAACGAGGAGAACGCCAAGAGCTTCTCCGATCTGGCCATGGCCATGTGGTACGGCTGGGGGCTGCCGCACGAGATCGAGCCCGCCCTCGACGAGACCACCCACTTCGACCCGCCGGACTTCAACTACCCCTTCGGCACGCACGTGGCCGTCGTCGAGGTCGACGAACTCACCGGCGAGAGCGCGGTGGTCGCCTACACCGCCGTCGACGACGCCGGCAACATCGGCAACCCGAAGATCGTCCTCGGGCAGATCGAGGGCAGCATCACGCACGGCCTCGGCCAGGCGCTGATGGAGGCCGCCGTGTACGACGAGCAGGGGCAGCTGCTCAGCTGCGACCTCACCAAGTACGCCCTGCCCCGCGCCGCGGACGTGCCGTTCTTCACGCTCGGCAAGACCACCACGCCCAGCCCGCACAACCCGCTGGGCGCCAAGGGCGCCGGCGAGATCGCCACCGTGCCGCCCGCCGCCGCCGTCGTCAACGCGGTCGTCGACGCCCTGTCCGATCTGGGCGTGGAGCACATCGACATGCCGCTCACCCCCGAGAAGGTCTGGCGCCGTCTGAGAGGGGAAGCCCAGTGATCCTCACCGAGTTCGACTACGTCCGGCCCGTCGGCCTCGACGAGGCCCTGGCCCTGCTCCGCAGCGCCCGGGGCGCCCGGGTGCTGGCCGGCGGCCAGAGCCTGCTGCCGGCCCTGCGCACCGGGGAGGAGAGTGCCCGGCTGCTCGTCGACGTACGCCACCTCGAAGAGCTGCGCGGCATCGGGCGGAGCGCCGGGGGGATCCGGATCGGCGCGCTGACCACGCTCGCCGAGCTGGCCGCCCACCCGGTCGTCCTCACCGAGGCACCCGAAGTGGCGGCCGCGGCCCGGGCCAACGGGGACCCCCAGGTCCGCAACCTCGGCACCGCCGGCGGCAACCTCGCCGCCGGCGGCCGCGCCACCGACCTGTCGGTCGCGGCCATCGCCGCGGACGCCCGGGTCGAAGTGGCCGGACCCGGCGGCCGGCGGACCGTGCCCGCGGAGGAGTTCGCGGACCGCGGGGTGCCGGCCGGGGCCGTGGTCACGGCACTGCTGGTGCCCGCCGCCGGGCGGGCCGCCGCCTTCGAGAAGACCGCCGACCGGGCCACCCTCTACCCGGTCTGCGCCACCGCCGTACGCATCACCCCCGACGGGCCGCGCATCGCGGTCACCGGAGCCACCGCCCGCCCGCTGCGGCTGCGCGGGGTCGAGGACCGGCTGCGCGGGGGCCCGTACACGACCGAGGCCGTGCTCGCGGCCTTCCGCGCCGAGCCCAGGGAGCTGTTCGTCCCCGGGCGCGGCACCTCGGCCGAGTACCTCGGCCACCTCGCGGGGGTGCTCGCCGCCCGCGCGCTGCAGAGGGCAGACCAGGCCCTCGCCTGAACCGCCCACCACGGGGAGTTGACGCAGTGGCCGAATTGTCCAGGACGACCACGGGGGTACCGGCCGGTCCGGCCGCCCAGGCGGCCGCGGCCCCCAGGGGCTCCGGCTTCTGGGTGGTCGGGGCGGTGCTCGTCCTGCTGATGCTCTCCTCGTCCGTACCCTCCGCCCTGTACGTGCTCTACCAGGAGAGATGGGGTCTGTCCTCCGGCATGATCACGGTGGTCTTCGCCCTGTACGCCGTCACCGTGCTGATCGGGCTCCTGCTCTTCGGGTCCCTCTCGGACACCCTGGGCCGGCGCCCCGTGCTCGGCGGCGGCCTGGTCCTGGCGATCGTGTCCATGGGACTGTTCGCCGGGGCCCGCGGGCTCGGGCTGCTGCTCGCCGCCCGCGCCGTGCAGGGGCTCGCGGTGGGCCTGGCCACCGGGGCGATGGGCGCCGCCCTGCTCGAACTCGCCCCGCGCTCACGTCCGGCGCTCGGGGCCCAGGTCAACAGTGCGGGGCCGACGGTGGGGATCGGGCTCGGCGGGATCGGGGCCGGGCTGCTCGTCCAGTACGCGCCCGCCCCGACCGTGCTCAGCTACCTGCTGCTGGTCGCCGCCTTCGCCGTGACGTTGGTGGGGGTGTTCAGGATGCGTGAGAGCGCTCCCGAGGCGCGCTCGGGCGGCCGGATGCGGATCAGCGCCCGCCGCATCCACGTCCCGGCCGCCGTACGGGGCCGCTTCGCCGTCCTCGTCCTGACCATCGTCGCCGTCTGGTCGGTCGGCGGCTTCTACCTCTCGCTCGGGCCGCACCTGGCCCTCTCCCTGCTCGGCAGTTCCAACTACCTGGTCGGCGGGGCCACCGTGGCACTGCTCGCGGGCGCGGCCACCGCGGCCCAGCTCCTGCTGGGCCGGGTCGAGGCCCTGCGTACGGCGGTGCTGGGTCTGTGCGGGCTGCTTGCGGGGCTGGGCCTGGTCCTGCTCGCGCTGGGACTGCGCTCCGCCCCCGTGTTCCTCGCGGGCACCGCCGTACTCGGCGGGGGCTGGGGCGCGGCGTTCCTCGGCTCCTTCCGGGCGCTGAGCACGCTCGCCGAGCCGGCGCACCGCGGTGAACTGACCGCCGCCGTCTACGTCTTCGCGTACCTGGCGATGAGCGTGCCGGCGGTCCTCGCCGGAATGCTCACCAACATCCACGGTCTGCACCGCACCTCGGTCGGCTTCATGGCCGCCGTCGCCGGGGTGTGCGCGCTGGCCCTGTTCGTCACGCTGCGGCTGGCCGCCCGCACCCGGGCCGAAGGGAGCACGACATGAAGGCTGCCGACATGAGCACCGCGGAGCTGCGATCGGCCCTGCCCGGGCTGGAGATCTTCGCCGGGCTCACCGAGGACCAGCTGGACTGGCTGGTCTCCGTCTCCGAACCCCGGGTGCTCGCCGACGGGGAGGTCCTCTTCCGGGACGGCGAGGAGGCCACGGGCTTCCACGTCCTGCTCGCGGGCGGGCTCGTCGTCACCAAGGTCGTCGACGGCCGGGAGGAGGTGCTGACCCGGCACTCCACCGAGGAGGAGAGCGCCGCCGCCGAGGAGCACGACGGCAAACCCTCCGCCGCGCACCGCTTCACCGGCGAGCTGCCGCTGCTGACGGACGGGGCGTACGTGGCCACCGCCGCCGCGAGCGGGCCGGCGACCACCGTCGTCGCGTACCCGAGGCCGGTGTTCTTCGAGATGCTGACCCGCTGCCACGGGGTGGCGGCCGTACTGATCCCCGTACTGGCCTGGCGGATCAAGTCCTCGGAGGTGCAGGCCCGCAAGCGGGCCACCGTCGAGGCGCTCGGCACCCTGGCCGCCGGCCTCGCGCACGAGCTGAACAACCCCGCGGCCGCCGTGGCCCGGGCCGCGCAGGAGCTGGCGCCCGCCCTGGAGGGCCTCACCAGGACCGCCCAGGCCTGGGGCGCCGCGGCGACGGGCGCGGAGCGCTCGGTGTTCGACCGGCTTGCCGAGGAGCTGGACAAGCTGCCGCCGCCGGCCAGCACCGACCCGTTCGCCCAGGCCGACGCCGAGGAGGAGATCGCCGACTGGGCCGAGGAGGCGGGCACCGAGCGGCCCGGGCTGCTCGGCTCCGGGATCTCCGACCTCGGGCTGGAGCTGGGCTGGCTGCTGGAGCGGCTGGAAGGGGTCGGCGAGCCGGCCCTGCCCGCCGCCCTCGACCACCTCGCGGCCCTGCTGGAGATCCGCTCGCTCGCCGCGGAGCTGCGCGCGGCCGGGCCCCGGATCTCCCAACTCGTGGCCGCCACCCGCGATTACGCCAATCTCGACCGGGCTCCCGAACAGCGCTTCGCGGTGGCCGACGGGATCGAGAACACGCTGGTCGTGCTGCGTGCCAAGCTCGCCGGGATCGCCATCGTGCGTCAGTACGAACCGGCACTGCCCGAACTGACGGGCTATCCCAGCGAGTTGAATCAGGTGTGGACCAACCTGGTCGACAACGCGGCCGAGGCCATGGAGGGCGCCGGCACCCTCACCCTGCGGGTGCGCGCCGAAGGCGTGTGCCTGGTCGTGGAGATCGCCGACACCGGCCGGGGCATCCCCGAGGACTCCCTGCCGCGGATCTTCGAACCCTTCTACACGACCAAGGACGTGGGGAAGGGCACGGGCCTCGGACTGCACCTCAGCTATCGCATCGTGACCCAGCGGCACCACGGCTCGATCACCGCCCGCTCACGTCCCGGCGAGACCCGGATGGTCGTCCGGCTGCCGCTCACCACGGCCGCCGCCTGCGCCGCAACACCGGATGAGCCCACCTCGCACGGTTCCACCACCCGTTGAACGAATGGAGTCGACATGGCCAAGTACGACATCTCCAAGCTCCACCCGGTCTTCGTCCGCCAGATGGACGCCCTGGCCGCCCTGGACATCGAGGCGGTGATGAAGAACTACACCGACGACGCGGTGCTGGTGCGCTTCGAGGGCGCCTCGGTCGGCATCGAGGCGGTGCGCGAGACGTTCACGGGCTACCTGACCGTGAAGCCGACGCTGGTGGAGCTCCAGGAGTACATCGAGACCGACGACACGATCTTCTACCGCGCGATCATGAACTTGAACGGCGAACCGGAGCACGCGTTCGGGACACTCGTGGTCCGCGATGGCCGGATCTGGCGCCAGACCGCCGGTTTCGGCGGCTGAACAACGATATCTGGGTAGCGTGTGCGGGGAGGGCGAAGGCAGCGCCCTCCCCGTACGCACAAGCTCTTCCGGAGACCTGGACGGCGCTGGCGGGAACTCTTTACTTGTGAAATGGCAAAGGGGAGGTCATGGAACGCGAAACCGGGCGTGTCGAGGCGTTCAGTGATGGCGTATTTGCCATCGTCATCACGATTCTGGTCCTGGAACTAAAGGTTCCGGAGGAAAAGGGATCGGACTTCTGGCACGGGGTGGCGCAGCAGTGGCCGCACTATGCCGCATACGTGGTGAGTTTCCTCATCATCGGCGTGATGTGGGTGAATCACCACACCATCTTCAGCCACCTGAAGCGGGTTGACCGGCCGCTGTTGTTCCTGAATCTCCTGGTGCTGATGGTGGTATCGGTGATTCCGTACACCACGACCGTGCTGGCCGAGCACCTCGTCGAGGAGGGCGGCTCCGCCAACGCCGCCGCGGTCCTCTACAGTTCGGTCACCGTCGCCTACGCGCTCGCGTTCCTGGCCTTCTGGTGGTACGTCACACGGGTCGGCCACCTGTTCCACGAGCGGGTGGACAGGGACGGCGCCCGGGCCACCCGCGTGCGCTTCGGCCTCGGCGCCGTGGCGTACCCCATGACCGTCCTCCTGTCCTTCTTCTCCGCTCCCCTCACTCTCGCCGCACACTTCCTGATCGCGCTCTACTATGCGGCGAACCAGATCCCCATCCCCCTCGTGGTAGAAGAAGAGCGGCTCGAAACTGCGAGCGACCTCAGGAAGTAGCCGCCGGGGCCTACGGCCGCTCAGTACGGTCAAGTAGGGTATTGGATCTAGTGGTCGCGGGGGAGGCCCAGATGGCTCGCGTAGTCCTGCCGGAGGAATCCGCCAAGGAAATCTCCGAATTGATCGACGTCCTGATCTCTCTTTTCTTCGAATCCTTACCCCGGCGGGACCAGCGAAACTGGGCCCGCGTTTATCTCAACGGCCTCGTGCGGACCAGCGGGAAGAAAACAATCCGTAACATCGCCGGAACGGGGGCGAGCTCCGTCGAGCAGAGCCTCCAGCAGTTCATCAGCAAGTCCCCCTGGGACTGGACCCCCGTGCGCCGCTCCCTCGCGCAGTACCTCGAACGCACCGCCCAGCGCCCGCTGGCCTGGGTGGTCCAGCCCATGGTCATCGAGAAGGCCGGCGACCGCTCCGTCGGGGTCGGCCGGCAGTTCGTCCCCCAGCTCGGCCGCACCGCCAACTGCCAGCAGGCCGGCGGCATCTGGCTCGCCTCCAGCGAGGCCAGCTTTCCCGTCGAATGGACCCTCACCCTCCCGGGGCCCTGGACGAACGAGCTGATGCGCCGCCGGCGGGCCGGCATCCCCGACACCGCCCGCTCGCTCACCCCCGCCCAGGACGCCGTGCACGCCGTCCAGCGGATGGCCGCCACCTGGCAACTCCAGCGCCGGCCCGTGGTGATGGAAGTCGCCAACAGCGACATCCCGCAGTGCATCGAATCCTTCGCCCTCCAGGACATCCCCTTCGTCTTCAAGGTCGACGGCTCACTGCCCGTCTCCTTCGGCGGCGCCGGCCGCCACAAGCCCGGACCGCACACCGCACCCGCCCGCGAACTCATCGACTCCCTGCGCTCCCAGCGCCGCGTCGTCGAATGGACCCGGCACGGCCGCGCCGAGGGAGCGGTGACCCTGCTGACCTCGGCCGCCATCCTGGCGACCCCCGGCGAGGACCGGCCCGTACCGATGCCGCCGACCCCGCTGCTGCTCGTCGGAGCCTGGACCGAAGCCGCCCTGCTGCCTTCCGAGTTCTGGATCACCAACATCGGAGACCGGCCGCTGGCCCAGCTGTTCCTGCTCGCCAAACTCACCGACCGGGTGTCCCTCGACTTCACCGAGACCTGCGAACCCGTGGGCATCCGCGATTTCGAGGGCCGCTCCTTCCGCGGCTGGCACCACCACGCCACGCTCGCGAGCGTCGCCCACGCCTCGAAACTGCTCGGCGCCCGGGGCCGGGTCCCCGACGCGTTCCCCGTCACCGGCCCGCCCGCCATCGGCGCGGCGCCGGCCGTTCGGCCGCGCACCGGGGCGCCCGCCCCCGTACCGCGGACCGGCCCTCCCGTACTGCCGCCGCGGCCGCTGATCCCCGGCCAGAGCGCGAGACGCGAGTACATCCGCTGATGCTCGACATCGCCGAGGAACTACGCGCGTGGTGCGCCGCGCACCGGGAGTTCGCCCTGGCCACCGTGGTCGCCGTCACCGGGAGCGCGCCGCGCGGCCCGGGCGCCTCGCTCGCCGTCGACGCCGGCGGCACCGCGCTGGGCTCCGTATCCGGGGGCTGCGTGGAATCCGCCGTGCACGAACTCTGCCTCGACGCCATCACCTCGGGCGAAGGCGGCGTGCACCGCTTCGGATACAGCGACGACGACGCCTTCGCCATCGGTCTGACCTGCGGCGGGATCCTGGACGTGCTGGTCACGCCGGTGCGCGGGCACGATCCGGTGCGGCCCGTGATCGGCTCCGTGCTGGAGGCCGCGGCCGGCGGGGGCAGGGCCGCGCTGGCCCGGGTGGTCTCCGGCCCGCCGCCGCAGCTCGGCCGGGCCCTCGCGGTCCATCCGGACGGATCGTACGAAGGCTGCCTGGGCGGGGGTACGGCCCTGGACCGGGCCGCCGCCGTGCACGTACGGGACCTGCTGCTGGCCGGGCGCACCGGGACCGTCGAACTCGGCACCGCGGGCGGGCTGTGCGGGCAGCCGCTGACGCTGCTGGTCGAATCGGCCGCCGAACCGCCCCGGCTGATCGTCTACGGGGCCATCGACTTCGCCGCCGCCCTCGCCCGGATCGGGGCCTTCCTGGGCCACCGGGTCACCGTCTGCGACGCCCGGCCCGTCTTCGCGACCCCGGCCCGCTTCCCCGACGCCGACGAGGTGGTGGTGGAATGGCCGCACCGCCACCTGGCCGCGGAATGGGAGGCCGGACGGGTGGACTCCCGTACGGCCGTCTGCGTCCTGACCCACGACGCCAAGTTCGACGTACCGCTGCTGGCCCTCGCCCTGCGGCTGCCGCTCGGCTACGTCGGAGCCATGGGGTCGCGGCGCACCCATGCCGCACGCGAGCAGCGGCTGCGCGAGGAGGGGGTCTCGCAGGCCGCCCTCACCCGTTTGCGCTCGCCCATCGGACTGGACCTCGGCGGCGCCACGCCCGAGGAGACGGCCCTGTCGATCGCCGCCGAGTTCACGGCCGCCCGGTACGGAGGGTCGGTCCTGCCCCTGGCGCACCGCCCCGGTCCGGTGCATCGTGAGAGGACCAAAGTCCCGTAGGGAAAGCCGAGGGTCCCGTAGGAACAGACCAGGGGGCCCGGTATGTCCTGGACGATCGGCCCGGGCGGCATGGAGCGCGGGCCATGGGAGAATGAAGTACGTGCGTTTCCCCGGCCGCCCGTCGGGGCCGCAGCCGGATCCTTCGATCGACTGGGATGTTCAGCACGTGCGTTTCCTCAATGACCAGAAGCCGCCGTACGACCTGACGTACGACGATGTATTCATGGTGCCGAGCCGCTCCGCGGTCGGTTCCCGCCAGGGCGTGGACCTCTCCTCGCC
The DNA here is from genome assembly GCF_040681715.1 of Streptomyces sp. NPDC051582. NCBI lineage: Bacteria > Bacillati > Actinomycetota > Actinomycetes > Kitasatosporales > Streptomycetaceae > Streptomyces > Streptomyces sp. NPDC051582. The sequence goes on along the minus strand of NZ_JBFAZJ010000025.1, from coordinate 87,936 downwards.
CGACGGCACCGGCACCACCATCCCGCTCGTCGTGGCGAACATGACCGCCATCGCGGGCCGACGCATGGCCGAGACGGTCGCCCGCCGCGGCGGCATCGTGGTCATCCCGCAGGACATCCCGATCGAGGTCGTCACCGACGTCATCTCCTGGGTCAAGACCCGCCACCACGTGCTCGACACCCCGATCACCCTGGCGCCCACCCAGACCGTCGCCGACGCGCTGTCCCTGCTGCCCAAGCGCGCTCACGGCGCAGGTGTCGTCGTCGACGCCGACGGCCGCCCGGTCGGCGTCGTCACCGACCACGACCTGACCGGCGTGGACCGCTTCACCCAGCTCTCCGAGGTCATGTCGAAGGAGCTCCTGCTCATCGACGCCGACATCGACCCCCGCGAGGCCTTCAACAAGCTCGACGCCGGCCACCGCAAGCTGGCCCCGGCCGTGGACAAGGACGGCCGGCTCGTCGGCCTCCTGACCCGCAAGGGCGCGCTGCGCGCGACCCTCTACACCCCGGCGACCGACGCCGAGGGCAAGCTGCGCATCGCCGCGGCCGTCGGCATCAACGGCGACTTCGTGCAGAAGGCCAAGCAGCTGCTCGACGCGGGCGTGGACACGCTCGTCATCGACACGGCCCACGGCCACCAGGAGTCGATGATCAACGCGATCAAGGCCGTGCGCGCGCTGGACCCGCAGGTCCCGATCGTGGCGGGCAACATCGTGGCCGCCGAGGGCGTCAAGGACCTCATCGAGGCCGGCGCCGACATCATCAAGGTCGGTGTGGGCCCCGGCGCCATGTGCACCACCCGCATGATGACCGGCGTGGGCCGCCCGCAGTTCTCCGCGGTGCTGGAGTGCGCGGCCGAGGCGAAGAAGTACGGCAAGCACGTGTGGGCCGACGGCGGCGTCCGCCACCCGCGCGACGTGGCGATGGCGCTGGCCGCCGGTGCGTCGAACGTGATGATCGGCTCCTGGTTCGCGGGCACGTACGAGTCCCCGGGCGACCTCCAGCAGTCCGCCGACGGTCGCTTCTACAAGGAGTCCTTCGGCATGGCGTCGGCGCGCGCCGTGCAGAACCGCACCAGCGAGGAGTCCGCGTACGACCGGGCCCGCAAGGGCCTGTTCGAAGAGGGCATCTCCACCTCGCGGATGTTCCTGGACCCCTCCCGGCCCGGCGTCGAGGACCTGATCGACTCGATCATCGCGGGCGTCCGCTCGTCCTGCACCTACGCGGGCGCGGGCTCCCTCGCGGAGTTCGAGGAGAAGGCCGTGGTCGGCGTCCAGTCGGCGGCCGGCTACGCCGAGGGCAAGCCGCTGCACGCCAGCTGGAGCTAGTCCCGCTCTTCCCGGTGGCCCCGGGCCCGTCCCCCCAGCGGACGGGCCCGGGGCCACCGGCGTTCCGCGGGACCGCCCGGCGCGCCGGGCGTGGTCAGTGCCGGGGCGGCTGTCGGCCTGGCCCCGAACTGTGCACACCCGCACGGTATTTGGGAATGCGCAGGGAGATCTTCATGCCCGCGCCGATGCCCGTCTCGATCACCGGGCCGTACGCGTCGCCGTACACCTGGCGGATCCGCTCGTCCACGTTCGTCAGCCCGATGCCCGACGAGGAGCCGCCGCGCTCGCCGGCCAGGATCCGGCGGAGCACGGCCGGATCCATGCCGACCCCGTTGTCCTCGATGGTGATCAACGCCTCCGCGCCCGCGTCCCGGGCGGCGATCGTGATCAGGCACTCCTCGGTGGAGTCCTCCAGCCCGTGCTTGACGGCGTTCTCCACCAGCGGCTGGAGGCACAGGAACGGCAGCGCCACCGGCAGCACTTCGGGCGCCACCTGGAGCGTCACCTTCAGCCGGTCCCCGAACCGGGCTCCGGCCAGGGCCAGGTACTGCTCGATGGAGCGCAGCTCCTCGGCCAGCGTGGTGAACTCGCCGTGCCGGCGGAAGGAGTAGCGCGTGAAGTCGGCGAACTCCAGCAGCAGTTCCCGGGCCCGCTCCGGATCGGTGCGGACGAACGAGGCGATCGCGGCCAGGGAGTTGAAGATGAAGTGCGGGGAGATCTGCGCGCGCAGCGCCTTGATCTCCGCCTCCATCAGGCGGGTGCGCGAGCGGTCCAGCTCGGAGAGCTCCAGTTGTACGGAAACCCAGCGGGCCACCTCGGTCGCGGCCCGCACGAGCACCGCGGACTCCCGCGAACCGTAGGCCACGAGGGCGCCGAGCACCCCGTCCTCGCCGGTGAGCGGGGCGAACACCGCCCACCTGAGCGGGCAGTCGGGGCGGGTGCACTCGGTCCGCACGCTCATGCTGCGGCCGGAGTCCAGCATGACGGCGACCCGGGCCATCGCCCGCCGCTGGTGGTGGTCGGCGCCCGGCCCGTCCCAGGCCAGCACGGACTGCCGGTCGGTGAGGCACAGGGCCTCCGTGCCCAGCAGCGAGCGCAGCCGTCTGGCGGCCTTGCGGGCGGCGTCCTCGGTGAGCCCGGCGCGCAGCGGGGGAGCGGCCAGCGAGGCGGTGTGCAGGGTGTGGAAGGTGGCCCGCTCCACGGGGGTGCCCAGGTCCGGGCCGCTCGCCCGGTCGCCGCGCCGGGCGTGCCAGTGGCCGCCGGCCCAGCCCAGCCCCAGCAGCAGGGCCGCGCCGGTCACCGTCAGCACCGTGAGCAGTGCTCCGATCACGGAGCACCGCCCTCGCGAGCGCCGGAAGCGGAGGCGGAAGCGGAGCCGGAGCCGGCCCCCGTCACGCTCTCCGGCAGGTGCAGCCGGGCCAGCGTCGCCGCCGTGCCCGCCGGGATCCGCGACCGGGTCGCCAGCGAGACGAGCACCATCGTCAGGAAGCCCAGCGGCACCGACCACGCCGCCGGCCACGCCATCAGCGTGTGCATCCAGCCCGCCGGCGGCAGCCCCGCCCGGGTCGCCAGCACGGCGCCCAGCGCCGCCCCGCCCCCGATGACCAGCCCGGCCACCGCGCCCGGCGGGGTCAGCCCGCGCCACCAGATGCCCAGCACCAGCAGCGGGCAGAAGGACGAGGCCGACACCGCGAAGGCCAGCCCCACCGCGTCCGCCACCGGCACGTCCGACAGCAGCACGCTCCCGCCCAGCGGCACCAGCATCGCCACCAGCACCGCTATCCGGAACGTCCGCACCCCACGCGTCGCCAGGATGTCCTGGTGCAGCACCCCGGCCACCGCCATGGTCAGCCCCGAGGCCGTCGACAGGAACGCGGCGAAGGCGCCCCCCGCCACCAGCGCCCCCAGCAGATCCCCGAGCACCCCGCCCACCATCCGCTCCGGCAGCACCAGCACCGCCGCGTCCGCGTCCCCCGTCAGGGCGAGCTCCGGGGCGTAGGTCCGGCCCAGCACCCCGTACACCGGCGGCAGCAGGTAGAAGCAGCCGAGCAGACCGAGCACCGCCAGCGTGGTGCGCCGCGCGTCGCGGCCGTTCGGGCTCGTGTAGAAGCGCACGGCGACGTGGGGCAGGCCCATCGTGCCGAGGAAGGTGGCCAGCACCAGCCCGTACGTCGCGTACAGGCCGAGCGCCGGGCGGCCCCCGTCCCTCGGTTCCGACCAGCGCGCGGTGTCGCGCCCGGAGGCCGCCCGGGTCCGCGGAACCAGGGTCTGCGGGGCGAACTCCAGCCGCGCCCCGGCCCGTACGGAGTGCTCCCCCGGCTCCAGCGTCAGAGGGGCGGCGGTGTGAGCTCGCCCGTCGACCTGACCGGTGACCTTCAGCGCCAGCGGCGCGTCCAGGGAGAGCCGTACGTCCTCGGCCAGCGTGACGGCGGTGTGCTCGCGGAAGACCGCGGGGGCGTCGAAGGAGGCGCGCGGCGCCCCGTCCCCGGCCCACGCGGCGAGCAGGAAGAAGGCGGGCACCAGCAGGGCGGTGAGCTTGAGCCAGTACTGGAAGGCCTGCACGAACGTGATGCTCCGCATCCCGCCTGCCGCGACGGCCGCGATCACCACGAACGCGACGACCACCCCGCCCACCCAGTGCGGGGCGCCGGTCAGGATCTCCAGGGTCAGCCCGGCGCCCTGGAGCTGCGGCAGCAGGTACAGCCAGCCCACCCCGACGACGAACAGCACCGAGACCCGGCGCACCGTCAGCGACTCCAGCCGGGACTCGGCGAAGTCCGGCAGCGTGTACGCCCCCGAGCGCCGCAGCGGGGCCGCCACCAGCGCCAGCAGCACCAGGTACCCCGCCGTGTAGCCGACCGGGTACCAGAGCATCTCGGGCCCCTGGAGCATCACCAGCCCGGCCACCCCCAGGAAGGAGGCCGCGGAGAGGTATTCCCCGCTGATCGCCGCCGCGTTGAGCCGGGGGCCCACCGTCCGCGAGGCGACGTAGAAGTCGGAGGTGGTCCGCGATATCCGCAGCCCCAGGGCCCCGACGAGCACCGTGACCAGGACGACGACGGTGACCGCGGTCAGCGCGTACGTCTGGTTCAAGGCTCGGTCCTCATCGCCCGGGGGAGGGGGTACCGGAGTCTACGCACGCCCCCGGACCGGCAACAGACGCGAACCGGGCCCGTCGTCGCCCCTCCCACCGGCCGAAAAGGGGCGTCAGAGCGCGGGGTCGCGGTGTTCGGCGCAGTCCCGCAGCGCGATCTCCAGTTCCACGTACGAGTCTTCGGCGCGGCGGAACGCCAGGGTCAGGGCCGCCTCGGCGCGGGGCGGGAGCTGCCGGCCGACGCCCTCGTTCGCCTCGTACAGGACCTCGGCCCAGCGGGCGGCGGCGCTGCGCAGGCTCGCGAGCAGCAGCTCGGCCTCGGCGGGTCCGGTCGGCGGGGTCCGGGGCAAGGCGGCCAGCGCGTCGAGCAGCGCCTGGATCTCCGCCATACGCACCCCCAGCTCGTTCCCGGCGGCTCCACCCTAGGTCCGGGGCGGCTCGGCGGCGGGCGGAGGGGGCCGCCCTGCGACCGACGGCAGCGGCGGGGCGCCGTACGTCACCTCCGGTGCGACGAACGGTTCCCGCGCGCGCCGGACGGTCGGGGGCAAACCCGCCGCGCCGCCGACCGGCCCGCCTGCCCGCCGACCGGCCCGCCTGCCCGCCGACCGGTCCGCCGGCCGGCCCCTTCCCTAGCCGGTCGCCTGGCGCAGCAGCAGATCGCGCAGCTGGCGGGCGTGGCGGCGGCTGACCTGGAGCTCGGCCGATCCGACCCGGACGCTGGTGGTGCCGGCGTCCAGCCGGAGTTCGTCGATGCGGCCCAGCGCCACCAGGTGGCGGCGGTGGATGCGGACGAACCCGCGCGCAGCCCAGCGCTCCTCCAGCGTGGAGAGCGGGATGCGGACCAGATGGCTGCCCTCGTCGGTGTGCAGCCGGGCGTAGTCGCCCTGGGCCTCGACGTAGGCGATGTCGGCGATCGCCACGAACCGGGTGACGCCGCCCAGCTCGACCGCGATCTGGTCCGTCGTCCGGTCGGCGACGGTCACCTCCGGGGAGGGGCGGCGCTGCGCCGGGACGGACGGGGTGGCCGGGTCGCCCGTACCCACGACCCCGGCCGCTTCCGCGGGTTGGGGCGGATGGACGGCGGACCGGCCGAGCTGGGCGCAGGCCCGCCGGACGGCCTCGGCCAGCCGCTCGGGGCGGACGGGCTTGAGTACGTAGTCCACCGCCTTGAGGTCGAAGGCCTGGACGGCGAAACCCTCGTGGGCGGTGACGAACACGATCAGCGGCGGCCGCGCGAACCCGGCCAGCAGCCGGGCGATGTCGAGGCCGGTCAGGCCCGCCATGTGGATGTCGAGGAAGACGACGTCGATGCCGTCGGGGCCCTCGGGGCCGCTCTCCAGGGCCCGGGTTATCCGCCGAAGGGCCTCCGTGGCGTCCGAGGCGCCCTCGGCGCTGAGCACCCGGGGGTCGGAGCGCAGCAGGTAGAGGAGCTCCTCAAGGAGCGGCTTCTCGTCGTCGACGGCCAGTACGCGCAGCATGCGGTGGAGTGTATGGACGACCGCGCCGGGGCGGAACGGTGCGCGGCCCGCCTGCCAGGGGGGAGAGGGGAGGCAGGGGGCCGCGCGGTCCGGATGTGGGGGGGCGTGGGGGAGGAGGGGGCCCGGAGGGCCGGGGACTGGGGGACTGGGGGACTGGGGGGACTTGGAGGGGACGGAGGAGTACGGCGGCGGATCAGGAGGTGGTGATCAGCTTGCCGTCGGGGGACACCGCGTACCAGGTGCCGCCGACACCCTGACCGTTGATGTCGCCGGCCTTCTTGTCACCCGTGAAGGTGTAGACGGGCCAGCAGTCGATGGCCTGCTGCTTCTTGCCGTCGGGACGGTCCAGGACCGAGTAGCCCTTCTCCACGATGCCCTTGGCGTTGGCCTTGTCCACCGGCGCCACCACCGGCCACTTGGCCACGCAGTCGCCGGTGCAGTTGGAGGCCATCGGCCAGGCGGTGTCCTTCTTGAACCGGTAGACGGTCATCCCGTTGCCGTCGACGATGTGCTCGCCCAGCTTGGGGTCCGTGGCCACGGTCAGCGCGCCCGAGGCCTGGCCCGCCCCGGCCGGCGCACCCGCCGGCGCACCCGCCGGCGCACCGGCCGGGGCGGCGGCCGCCTTGGCGGCCTTCTTGCCGTCGGAGGCGAGGGCGAACCAGGTGCCGCCCACGCCCTGCCCGTTGGTCTCGCCCGCCTTGGTGTCCTTGGCGTACCGGTACACCGGCCAGCCGGCCACCGTCAGCTGCTTGCTGCCGTCGGTGCGCACGACCTCGCCCAGCAGCGCCGCGTCCATGCCCGCGGCGGCGGTGGCATCGCCGGCCGCGACCGCCGGCCAGGTCTTCGCGCAGTCCCCGTCGCAGTTGGACTTCGGCGGCTTGGCGGTGTCCTTGTCGAAGCGGTAGAGGGTGAGGCCGGCGCTGTCGGTGAGCAGGGCGCCGATCTGCTCGTTCTGGGCGATCGCCAGCTGTCCGGCGCCCTTGGCGTCCGCCGCGGTGCCGTCGGCGCTGCCCGCCCCGTAGTCGGAGCCGTAGGCGTCGGCACCGGCGGCGGCGGGAGCCGCGGCAGCCGCCCCGGCCGGCTTCGCGTTGCCCGCCGTGTCGTCCCCGCCGCAGGCGGTCGCCGTCAGGGCGACGACGACTGCGACGGTGGCCAGGGTGGTTCCGCGCTTGATGCCCATCTTGATCTCTCCCACGTGTGGTGTCTCCGTGTCCGCCGCCCGTTCCCGGTGCGTCGGCAACTGTGCTCAGGACACGCCCTGTCGGGGTCGATCCGTTCAAGCGGATTCCTGTGGTCTGTTTCACTCACCCCGGACCGAACCCGGAGCGCCGCAGAGCCGTGACCACAGCGAGGCCCAGTACCCGGTGTCCGCAGTCGTTGGGGTGCAGTCCGTCCGCCAGGTGCTCCGGACCCAGCAGGTCACGGCCCGGGAGCAGGGCGAGGCGGTCGTCCCCGGCGGCGATCCGGTCGCGGACCGCCCGCTCCATCGCGTCGCGCAGGGCGCCCAGGGTGGCGCCGAGCCTGTTCGGGGTGCGCTCGGCGTCGGGCCGCAGTACGGGGGAGACCAGCAGCAGCGGGGTCCGCGGATGCCCCTGGCGGACGAGGTCGAGGAACGCGCGGGTGGTCTCGTACAGCAGCGGCGCCGAAAAGGGCACGCGGGACCAGCAGTTGGTGCCGAACGCGAGGGTGATGGCATCGGCGGGCAGGCCCGCGATCTGCTCGGCCGTCGCGAGCTCCCCGCGGGCGGCGCCCGCGTACCCGAGGTTGACGGTGTCCCAGCCCAGCGCCCGCCCGGCGACCGCGGGCCAGCCGTGGGCCGGCCGGGTCGACCACCAGCCCTCGGTGATCGAATCGCCGTGCACCACCCAGCGCGGGGCGGGCGGGGCCGGGGCCACCGTGCCGCCGATCCCGCGCAGGCCGAGGATCAGCGGGGACTGACCCTCCGGCGGATGGACGGTGAACGGTCCGGCCCCGCCGGGCAGTTCGATCCGTACGACGGCCTCCGCGGCCGGCTCCGTCCAGACCTCGCGGACCACTCCGTGCCGGTCCCACAAGGCGAAGCCGTGCGCGAGGTCGCGCAGCGCGTCGGTGGGGCCGGGCACGGTCGCCCGGTAGCGGATCTCCACGGCCCGCGCCGCGTGCGCGGTGAACTCCAGACGGACCCCTATGGGGAGGGTGGCCCGCTCCCCGGTGTCCCAGGGCAGCCGCATGGAGTCCTGCGGGTCGGCCCGGACCGGGCGCCCCTTGTCCAGCCAGGCGACCCCGCGCAGGAACGGCCCCGGGTCCAGCCAGTGCGCAGCGGCGGCGCCGTCGGCGTCCACGGGGTCGATCGCGTTCGTGGTGTTCATGGCGTTCGCGGCGTTCACGGTGCGCCTCCGATCGTCGGTCCGGGCGGCATGCTGCGGCACATCTGACGAGGTGTCAACGAAGGCCATCCGGGGACCCTGCGCACTGATCGATCATCCGTGCGCAACAAAGGACCATCCAGGACAGATCCGCGCAACGATCGTGCGGCAATGTGCAAGGATGGTGCATTACGGGCGGTATCTCTCAGCTCGTAGGCTCACTCGCTGTACGTGGAGTGGCGCGGACCGCCTGCTCGGCGGTCCCCCATGCCCAGGCTCCTTGTCTGTGTCCTGCCCCGGACCGCTGCGGTCGATGCCTCAGTCCCCATCCGCAGTGTCTAAGGAGTCCCCTCGTGCTCGAAACCGGCCAGGCGCCACCGCTCACCTCCGGGCCCCGCAAGCCCGTGAACCCTCTGCTGCGCCGCAAGCCGGTCGAGCAGATGGTCGCCGAGGGCGGTCAGGGCGAGGGCGGGAGCCTGCGCCGCTCGCTCACCATGTGGCAGCTGACCATGATCAGCATCGGCGCCACCCTGGGCACCGGCATCTTCGTCGTCCTCGGCGAGGCGGCCCCCAAGGCCGGCCCGGCCGTCACGATCTCCTTCATCATCGCGGGCCTGACCGCGCTCTTCTCGGCCCTCTCCTACGCGGAGCTGGCCGGATCGGTGCCGGTCTCCGGCTCCTCGTACTCGTACTCGTACGTGACCATGGGCGAGTTCATCGCCTGGATCTGCGGCTGGTGCCTGGTCCTGGAGTACGCCGTCTCCGTCTCGGCCGTGGCCGTAGGCTGGGGCCAGTACCTGAACGAGCTGCTCGACGGGACCATAGGCGTCACCCTCCCCGAGAAGTTCTCCGCCGCCCCGCTGGGTGACGGCGGCTGGATCAACCTGCCCTCGCTGGTCGTGGTCCTGCTCGCCATGGTCTTCCTGATGCGCGGCGCCAAGGAGAGCGCGCGGATCAACACGATCATGGTCGTGGTGAAGATCGTCACGCTGGTCCTCTTCATCGGCATCGGCGTCATGGGCATCAAGTCCGGCAACTACGCCCCGCTGGCCCCGCTCGGTATCACCGGCATCAGCGCCGCCGCCTCCACGCTCTTCTTCTCGTACATCGGCTTCGACGCCGCCTCCACCGCCGGTGAGGAAGCCAAGAACCCGAAGAAGGACCTGCCCCGCGCGATCATGCTCTCGCTGGGCATCGTCACCGTCCTGTACTGCCTCGTCGCCTTCGTCGCCGTCGGCGCCCTGCCCTGGAAGGACTTCGAGGGCACCGAGGCCGCGCTGGCCCAGATCATGACCAACGTCACCGGTGACAGCTTCTGGGGCGTCGTCCTCGCCGCCGGCGCCGTCGTCGCCATCGCCTCCGTCGTCTTCGCCGTCCTCTACGGTCAGACCCGCATCCTCTTCGCGATGTCCCGCGACGGCCTCGTCCCGAAGATCTTCGCCAAGGTCGACCCCAAGACCGGCGCCCCCCGCGCCAACGTGGTGATCGTCTCCCTCTTCTGCGGCGCGCTCGCGGCGTTCATCCCCCTGGGTGAGCTGGCCAACGCGACCAGCATCGGCACGCTCTTCGCCTTCGCCCTCGTCAACATCGCGGTCGTGATCCTGCGTCGCACCAAGCCCGACATGCCGCGCACCTTCAAGGTGGCGCTGTTCCCGGTCACGCCGATCCTGGGCTTCCTCGCCTGCGGCTACATGATGTACAGCCTGCCGGTCGCCACGTGGGTCGCTTTCGGTGTCTGGATGGCCGTCGGCCTCGTGGTCTACTTCCTGTACGGCATCCGCCGCTCCCGACTGGCCACGGCAGAAGTGGCCACAGCAGAAAAGTGATCCACCCGCAGTGCGACTGAACGATCTCGACGAACGCATCGTGCACGCCCTCGCCGAGGACGCCCGCCGCTCCTACGCCGACATCGGCTCCGAGGTCGGACTCTCGGCCCCCGCCGTGAAGCGTCGCGTGGACCGGCTGCGGGCGGAGGGAGCCATCACCGGCTTCACCGTCCGCGTGGACCCCGCCGCCATGGGCTGGGAGACCGAGGGCTTCATCGAGATCTACTGCCGCCACAACACCTCGCCGGACGACATCCGGCGGGGGCTGGAGCGGTACCCCGAGGTGGTGTCCGCGTCGACCGTCACCGGCGACGCGGACGCCCTCGTCCAGATCTTCGCCTCCGACATGCGGCACTTCGAGCGGGTGCTGGAACGCATCGCGGGCGAGCCGTTCGTGGAGCGCACCAAGTCGGTCCTGGTCCTCTCCCCCCTGCTCCGCCGCTTCACCTCGGGCGCCCCGGCCTAGGGGTGTCCGCAAAGTCCCGCCTGTCCCGCGGCGCCCGGCGGGCCCGCCCTGCGGGCGGACGCCGCCACTGTGCGGACACCCCCTAGGCCCACGAGGCACCCCCTAAGCCGACCTTCGCGCGGCGGCGGCGTGCGACGGGCTCAGCAGGGGCCGGCGTTCCTCTTCCGTCAGCCCGCCCCACACGCCGAACGGCTCCCGGGTCCGCAGCGCGTGCTCCAGGCAGGCGGTGCGCACCGGGCAGACCGCGCACACCCGCTTCGCGGCCTCGTCGCGGTCATCGCGCTCCTCGCCCCGCTCGCCGGCCGGATGGTAGAAGCGGCCCGGCCCCAGGGTCCGGCAGGCGGCGCGCAGCTGCCACTGCCAGTGGTGGCCGGCGGCGCCGGGCAGGCGTGAGACGTCGTTCATCGCAGGTCCTCTCGGTCCTTTCGTTTCCATGGGATTCCCCGCGTGTGACCGCTGCGCGCCCCGTGAAACCTGCCGGCCCGTCCCGGCCGCGAGAACTCCGGCCTCAGGCCTTCGCGTCCGGGGTGCGGACCCCCATGAAGACCGGGCGGCGGCGCAGCGTGAACCCCATCGACTCGTAGAGGGCGATGGCGCCCGTGTTGTCCGCGGCCGCGTGCAGGAACGGGCGGTCGCCCCGCTCCCCGATCCCCGCGGCCACCGCCCGGACCAGCCGGCCCGCGAGCCCCTTGCCCCGGTGGTCCGGATGCGTGCATACCGCGCTGATCTCCGACCAGCCGGGCGGGCGCATCCGTTCCCCCGCCATCGCCACGAGCCGGCCCTCGTGCCGGATCCCGAGGTACGTGCCCAGCTCGACCGTGCGCCCGGCGAACGGCCCCGGCTTCGTCAGGCCGACCAGCTCCAGCATCTCCGGCACGTCGGCGGGCCCCAGCAGGACCGCCTCGGGCGCGGCCTCGGCCCGTACCGCCCCGCCGTCCAGCTGCACGCCGGATATCACGTCCTGCGTCGTCCACCCCGGGGGCGGGGTCGGCAGGCCGGTGATCCAGACCGTCGCGCCCGGGCCGGCCAGCGCGGCCAGGTCCGCCCAGGACCGCGGGTCCTCCGGGTCCGCGAGCGCGACGAACGGCGAGATGCCGGCGACGTACCGCGCCGCCAGTCCCCGGGGCCCGGTCTCGGCGAGGGCGCTGCTCGGGCCGGTCAGCGCGGCCCAGACCGGATTGTCGAGTACGTGGAGCGGGGTGGCCGTGTCGATGTCGGACGCCATGGGGTGGGAGACTCCTTCTGCCGGTGACGGCGGTCATGAGGGTCAGCATCCGCCCGGGCCGGGTTTATGCCCCGAGCGTGCCGAACGCCCCTGCGCAACGAATCTTCGCCCATGCCGTAAAACACGCAACGAATCGATGCTCCGAGCGCAACAGTCATGGCTTGTCGGCGTCGAACGGGTGAACGTACCTTCAATAGGACCCACTCCCCTCCTGCCACAGAGGTACGCCCATGCCCCCGCTGCGCACCGCCCTCCTCCAGAGCTCCGGACGGCTCGGCGACACCGCCGAGAACCTGAAGGCGCTCGACGAGGCCGCGCAGCGCGCCGCTCAGGCGGGCGCCGGGCTCCTCGTGACCTCGGAGATGTTCCTGACCGGCTACGCGCTGGAGGTCGGGGAAGTCGCCGCCCTCGCCGAGGCCGCCGACGGCATGTCGGCCCGCGCCATCGGCGAGATCGCCCGTCGCCACGGCGTCGCCGTCCTGTACGGCTACCCCGAGCGCGACGGCGACGCCGTGTACAACGCGGCGCAGCTCATCGGCCCCGACGGGGCCCGGCTCGCGAACTACCGCAAGACCCACCTCTTCGGCTGCTTCGAGCAGGACGCCTTCACCCCCGGAGACACCCCCGTCGTCCAGGCGGACCTGAACGGCCTCCGCGTCGGCATCATGATCTGCTACGACGTGGAGTTCCCCGAGAACGTCCGGGCGCACGCCCTGGCCGGCACCGACCTCCTCCTGGTGCCGACGGCGCAGATGCACCCGTTCCAGTTCGTGGCCGAACAGCTCGTCCCCGTACGGGCCTTCGAGAACCAGATGTACATCGCGTACGTCAACCGCACCGGTCCGGAAGGCGAGTTCGAGTTCGTCGGACTCAGCTGCCTGGCGAGCCCCGACGGGGTGACCCGCACCCGGGCCGGGCGCGGCGAGGAGCTGGTGATCGGCGAGGCCGATCCCGAGCTGCTGCGCGCGTCGCGCGAGACCAACCCCTACCTGCGCGACCGCCGCCCCGGGCTCTACGCCTCCCTCGTCTGAGCCTGAGCCTGAGCCTGAGCCCGAGCCCTGGCCCTGGCCTGGCCCGGTCCACGCCCCCGCCGGCGCCCTCCCCCTGCCCCACCCCCGCAAGGAGCCGTACCCCATGACGTCCACGGTGCCCACCACCGCCGTCCCGCACAGCGACGGACAGCCGCCGATCACCATGTTCGGCCCGGACTTCCCGTACGCGTACGACGACTTCCTGGCCCACCCCGCGGGCCTGGGGCAGATCCCGGCGACCGAGCTCGGCACCGAGGTCGCGGTCATCGGCGGCGGGCTGTCCGGCATCATCTCCGCGTACGAGCTGATGAAGATGGGCCTCAAGCCCGTCGTCTACGAGGCGGACCAGATCGGCGGGCGGCTGCGCACCGTCGGCTTCGAGGGCGCCGGCACCGAGGGCCTGACGGCGGAGATGGGCGCCATGCGCTTCCCGCCCTCCTCCACCGCGCTCCAGCACTACATCGACCTCGTGGGCCTGGTCACCGAGCCCTTCCCGAACCCGCTCGCCGAGGCCACCCCCTCGACGGTCGTGGACCTCAAGGGCGAGACCCACTACGCCGAGACCATCGCCGACCTCCCGCAGGTCTACCGCGACGTGTCGGCCGCGTGGAACGCCTGCCTCGACGAGGGCGCCGACTTCTCCGACATGAACCAGGCGATGCGCGAGCGCGACGTTCCGCGCATCCGCGAGATCTGGGCGAAGCTCGTCGAGAAGCTCGACGACGAGACCTTCTACGGCTTCCTCTGCAAGTCCGAGGCCTTCCAGTCCTTCCGCAAGCGCGAGATCTTCGGCCAGGTCGGCTTCGGCACGGGCGGCTGGGACACCGACTTCCCGAACTCCATCCTGGAGATCCTGCGCGTCGTCTACACCGAGGCGGACGACCACCACCGCGGCATCGTCGGCGGCTCGCAGCAGCTGCCGCTGCGCCTGTGGGAGCGCGAGCCCGAGAAGATCGTCCACTGGGCGCAGGGCACCTCGCTGTCCTCCCTGCACGGGGGCGCGCCGCGCCCGGCGGTGACCCGCCTGCACCGCACCGCCGGCAACCGCATCACGGTGACCGACGCCGACGGCGACATCCGTACGTACCGTGCCGCGATCTTCACGGCGCAGTCCTGGATGCTGCTGTCGAAGATCGCGTGTGACGACACGCTGTTCCCGATCGACCACTGGACGGCGATCGAGCGCACCCACTACATGGAGTCCAGCAAGCTCTTCATCCCGGTCGACCGCCCCTTCTGGCTCGACAAGGACGAGGAGACGGGCCGCGACGTCATGTCGATGACCCTGACGGACCGCATGACGCGCGGTACGTACCTCCTGGACAACGGCCCGGACCAGCCGGCCACCATCTGCCTCTCGTACACCTGGTGCGACGACAGCCTGAAGTGGCTGCCGCTGTCGGCGAACGAGCGGATGGAGGTCATGCTGAAGTCCCTCGGCGAGATCTACCCCAAGGTCGACATCCGCCGTCACATCATCGGCAACCCGGTGACCGTGTCCTGGGAGAACGAGCCCTACTTCATGGGCGCGTTCAAGGCCAACCTGCCGGGCCACTACCGCTACCAGCGGCGCCTGTTCACCCACTTCATGCAGGACCGCCTCCCCGAGGACAAGCGCGGCATCTTCCTCGCGGGCGACGACATCTCCTGGACGGCGGGCTGGGCCGAAGGCGCGGTCCAGACGGCGCTGAACGCGGTCTGGGGCGTCATGCACCACCTCGGCGGCTCCACGGACTCCACCAACCCCGGCCCGGGCGACGTCTACGACGAGATAGCCCCGGTCGAACTCCCGGAGGACTGACCCACCAGGCCCCTCCGGCCCCTGACCACGGGCCGCCCCCGCGCCACGAGCGCGGCGGCGGCCCGTTTTCACGTTCCGGCCGCGCGCAGCGGTCTCAGCAGCCCGGACCGTCGTACGACCAGGCACGTGCGCAGCGCCGACAGCCGTCGGTACGGCGGCAGCGCGGTGTCGTGCACCCGGAGCCGGTGCGTGGTGAAGCCGGTCACCGGCCCGGGTCGGAGCTGCGTACGCGCAGGTCGCGCCGGGTTTCAGCTGCGCGGGGTCAAGAGACAGCGGCCCACCAGGCCCACTCCCGCGTCCAGGGAGTCGGTGAACTCCTCGGCCAGTTCGGGGGAGCGGCGCAGGGTCCACAGGAGGCGGGCCGCCGACCAGGCGGCGCCGCGGGCGCGGTCCAGGCTCCAGGAGCCCAGCAGGTGGGTCAGCGGGTCCGCGACCTCCAGCAGGTCCGGGCCCGGCATCAGGTCCTCCCGGATGTGCTCCTCCAGGGAGACCAGGGTGTCGCCGACCCGGTCGAAATCCGCCTCCAGCGCGGGCGGTTCGCAGTCCAGGGCCCGGCAGGTGGCCACCACCGCCAGTGCCAGGTCGTGCCCGATGTGCGCGTTGATCCCGGCCAGCGCGTGCTGGAGCGGCCGGACCCCGGGGTGCCGGCGGTACTGGAGCAGCGGGCGCCAGCACGCCGGGGCCCGGTCCGCCTCCACCGCCGTCAGGTACCGCTCCGCGAACCGCACGCTGAGCGCCTGCGCCCGCCGCGGCGCCGGGAACTCCCCGTGCGAGATGCGCGCGTGCAGGGTCTCCGTCACCGTCAGGTACACCCGGTTGAAGACGGCGACGCCGTCCTGCGCGGGGAGCCGCTCGTCCAGGGCGCGCATCCGCGCGAGTACCGCTTCCATGGGTGGCAGCGTGGCAGCCGGCGGTGCGGATCCGGGTAACTTGGCCGGGTGCTTCGCCGGTTCGGGCGAACCGGGCCCGTCCGGGCCCGCTCGCCGGCCCGGTCAGGGACGGGTGTCCCGGTCCGCGTCGCCCTCGCGCGCGTCGCCGCAGTCGCCCGCGTCGTACGCCGACGTGCCCGCGTCGAGCAGCGGCTCCTGCTGCTTGAGGTGCGCCGGTGCGAAGTACCGCAGCGCGTGGTAGCCCGTGATCACCACGATCGTGCCGAGCGCGATGCCGCCCAGCTCGAAGCTGTCCGTGAGCTGCAGCTTCACCCCGCCGATGCCGATGATGATGCCCGCCGCGGCCGGCACCAGGTTCAGCGGATTGCGCAGGTCCACCCCGCCGTTGATCCAGATCTGCGCGCCGAGCAGGCCGATCATCCCGTACAGGATCACGGTGATCCCGCCCAGCACCCCGCCGGGGATCGCGGCGACGACCGCGCCGAACTTCGGGCACAGGCCGAAGAGGAGCGCGAAGCCCGCGGCCGCCCAGTAGGCCGCCGTCGAGTAGACGCGGGTGGCCGCCATCACGCCGATGTTCTCGGAGTACGTGGTGTTCGGCGGGCCGCCCACCGCCGTGGACAGCATCGACGCGGCGCCGTCGGCCGCGATCGCCGTGCCGAGCTCGTCGTCGAGCGGGTCGCCCGTCATCTCGCCGACCGCCTTGATGTGCCCGGCGTTCTCGGCGATCAGGGCGATCACCACCGGCAGCGCGATCAGGATCGCCGACCACTGGAACTCCGGCGCGTGGAAGGACGGCAGCCCGATCCAGTCGGCCTTGCCGACGCCCGAGAGGTCGAGCCGCCAGTGGTCGACGGCCTCGGCCCCGCCCACCGTCGAGTGGATCTTGCCGAAGACCAGGTCGAAGACCCAGGAGACGGCGTACCCGAAGATCAGCCCGAGGAAGATCGCGATCCGCGACCAGAAGCCGCGCAGGCAGACCACGGCCATCCCCGTGAACAGCATGGTCAGCAGCGCCGTCCACTGGTCCTGCGGCCAGTACGTCGAGGCCGTCACCGGCGCCAGGTTGAAGCCGATCAGCATCACCACCGCGCCCGTCACCACCGGCGGCATCGCCGCGTGGATGACCCGCGCCCCGAAGCGCTGCACGGCGAGCCCCGCCAGGAACAGCGCCACGCCGACCACGAACACCGCGCCCGTGACGACCGCGCTGTTCCCGCCGCCCGCCCGGATCGCGGCCGCGACGCCCACGAAGGAGAGCGAGCAGCCCAGGTACGAGGGCACCCGCCCGCGCGTGGCCAGCAGGAAGATGGCGGTCGCCACACCCGACATCATGATGGCCAGGTTCGGGTCCAGGCCCATCAGGACCGGCGCGACGAAGCTGGCCCCGAACATCGCCACGACGTGCTGGGCCCCGAGCCCGGCGGTACGCGGCCACGACAGCCGCTCGTCCGGCCGGACCACCGCTCCGGGGGCGGGGGTCCGCCCGTCTCCGTGCAGGGTCCAGCGCACGCCGAGGGCCATGTTTCCACCACTTCCGTCGAACCGATCGATCAAGCATCCGGGCCGCGGAGCAGCCTGCGCAATATTACGGTCGGATAGCTGCCGGTTCGTCCAGATCCGCAGGTGCGGCCCCTGCCGCCACCGGCTTCTGCCGCAGTACGGCGGCCCCCACCACCAGCGCGAACGCCAGCAGGGTGACCAGCCCGAAGGACACCACGAGCGAGGTCGCGTCCGCCACCGCGCCGATCGCCGACGGAGCGACCAGCCCCGAGGTGTACGTGATCGTCGCGACCCCCGCTATGGCCTGGGCCGGGGCCGGCCCGCTGCGCGCGGCGGCCGCGAAGGCCAGCGGGACCACCACCGCGATGCCGAGCCCGATCAGCCCGAAGCCGGCGATCGCCGCGGCCGGATTCCCGGCCACCACCACGAGCACCCCGCCCGCGGTGGCCAGCACCCCGCCCGCCCGCACCGTGCGCACCGCCCCGAACCGGTCCACCACCCGGTCCCCGACGAGCCGGGCGAGGGCCATCGTGAGCGCGAACGCGGTGGTGCAGGCGGCCGCGAGGCCGGCGTCCGTGTCCAGTACGTCGCGCAGGTAGACGGCGGACCAGTCCATGCTCGCGCCCTCCGCGAAGACCGCGCAGAACCCGATCGCGCCGATCAGCAGAGCGGACTTCGGCGGCAGCGCGAAGTGCGGCGGCGCCTCGGCGTCCGGGGCGCTGCGCAGGTCCAGCACCCCTCGTACCGCGGCCAGACCGGCCGCGGTCAGCGCGAGGGCGGCGATCAGGTGGTGGAGCCGGGCGTCGGCCCCGGCGTGGGCGGCGAGGGTGCCCGCCGCCGAGCCGATCAGCGCTCCCACGCTCCACATGCCGTGCAGGGAGGACATGATCGAGCGGCCGAGCCGGTTCTCGGTCTCCACGCCCAGCGCGTTCATCGCCACGTCCGCCATCCCGGCGCTCGCTCCGTAGACGAACAGGGCGAAGCACAGCGTGGCCAGGTTCGGGGCGAAGCTCGGCAGGATCAGGGACAGGGTCCACAGCACCAGCAGCCAGCGCAGCGCGGCGCGGGCCCCGAAGCGGTGGTTGATCCGGCCGGCCAGCGGCATCGCGACCGCCGCGCCCAGTGCGGGGAAGGCGAGGGCGAGGCCCAGGGTGCCCGAGCCGAGCTGGGCGTGGTCCTGGATCCAGGGGATGCGGGTGGCGAAGGAGCCGGTGACGGCCCCGTGGGTGCAGAAGACGGCGGCGATGGCGAAGCGGGCGTGGCGCAGGCGCGCCGGGCTGAGGTCTGTTTCCCCTGTCATGGAATTAAACTATCAGGGACCCTGCCTGATAGTTAGTCGTGGGGAGCTACCTAAGATGGGCGCCGTGACTCCTGCCAAGGCCCTGACCGCCGCCGCCCCGTCGCCCGCGTCGCCGAGCACGGCACGGGCCATCAACGACCGGCTCGCCCTGCGACTCCTCCAGGAGGAGGGGCCGCTGACCGCCACTCAGCTCAAGACGCTGACCGGCCTGTCCCGCCCCTCGGTCGCCGATCTCGTGGAGCGGCTCTCCGGCGCCGGGCTGATCGAGGTGGTGGGGGAGTCGGGCGAGCAGCGGCGCGGACCCAATGCCCGGGTGTACGGGATCGTCGCCCGCCGCGCGTACCTGGCGGCCCTGGACGTACGGACGGACAGCGCGACGGCGGTGGTCACCGACCTGCTGGGCCGCCCGCTGGCGCAGGCCGCCCTCCCCGTGGACGCCGTGGACGAGGCGGTGGACCTCCTGGAGGCGCTGGGGCGGGAGGCCGGCGCGGACCGGCTGCACACGGTGGTGGTCGGCGCGCCGGGGCTGGTGGCCGAGGCGGGGGAACTGCGCAGCACCGCCGGACTGCCCGCCTGGCACCGGGACCTGGTGGCGGCCCTCCAGCAGCGGCTGCCGGCCACGGTGGCCGTGGAGAACGAGACGAACCTGGCGGCGCTCGCCGAACAACGGGTCGGCGTGGCTCGGGACCTGGACTCCTTCGTACTGCTGTGGCTGGGCACGGGCGTGGGCGCGGCGGTGGTCCTGGACGGACGGCTGCGCCGCGGTGCCTCCGGCGGCGCCGGCGAGATCGGCTTCCTGCCGGTGCCGGGCACGGGGCGGCTGCCCTCGGCCACGGACTGCGAGGGCGGGTTCCACGCGCTGGTGGGCCGTGACGCGGTGGTGGAGCTGGCGGCGGATCACGGGTGGACGGGGCCGGTGGAGGAGGCGGTGTCGGGCGCGGCGGGCGCGCCCTTCCTCGACGCCCTGGCGCAGCGGCTGGCGCTGGGCGCGGCGGCCGTCGCGGCGGTCCTGGACCCGGGCTGCCTGGTCCTGGCCGGGGGACTGGGCCACGCGGGCGGCGCGGCACTCGCCTCGGCGGTGGCCCGCCGCCTGACGACGCTGACCCCGGTCCCGATGGAGGTCCGGGCCACCGCCCTCGGCGATTCGGCGGTCCTGACGGGAGCCAGGCTGGCCGCCCGCGAAGCCGCCCAGGCGGACCTCTTCGCCCCCTGAGCCGCGCCGGCCCGGAAGGCCTACTCGTCGTCGATGCTCTCGTCGTCGTGGAGCCGGCGCCAGATGCGGGTGCGGTGCAGCACGTAGAGCGCGCCGGCCAAGAAGACCACCTGGAGACCCACGGCGAGCACCCAGAAGATGGACCTGCTCTCCAGTTCGTCCGTCAGGTAGGCGAAGTTCATGCCGAAGAAGCCCGTCAGGAAGCTCAGCGGCAGGAAGATCGTGGAAACGATCGCCAGCCGGTTGATCACGCCGTTCTGCTCGCCGGACACCAGCGAGGAGTAGGTGCTGAAGCCCCGCCGGGCCGCCTCCTGGAGCGCCTCGATGTCCGTCAGCACCATCCTCGACAAGCGCTGGTACTCGCGGGCCAGCCGCTGGCGCTCCTCCGGGAAGTTGCGGTTCAGCACCCGGCGCGTGATGGTCTCGTCGGCCGCCTGGTGGTACGGGAGGAGCGTGTGGTGCAGGAGCGCGGAGGTCCGGCGCAGCCGCGCCAGACGGTAGAGCTGCTCGGGCTCGCGCTGCCGGAACATCTCGTCCTCCAGGTCCTCCACCTCCAGCAGGGCCTGGACGGCGGAGCGCCGGTAGGTTTCCAGAGCCTCGCCCAGCAGCAGGAACAGCGTGGCCACGGCGTCGGGGGGCCGTTCGTGCGGAATCCGGGCGATGAGGTTCTCCACCAGCTCGGCCGGCCCCCGGTGCACCGTGAGCAGGTACCGCTCGGTGGCCACGACGTGGAGGTGGACGACCTGTCCCGCCTCGATCGCGGGGACGACGAACGCGGCGGCGTCCCCGAGGAACTCGGCGCGGGCCGTTTCCCGCTCCCGGCCGAGCCACGACAGGTCCCCGGCCTCCAGGCCCAGCAGGTGGGCGACCGGCTGCTCCCCGGGCGGTGCCTCCTCGGGAAGTTCCGCGTCCACGAACAGGAAACGGGATTCCGCGAGGCGCTCACGGGCCTCGGACACGGGGGCGCGCCGCACGGTGCCCTCCGGCATGGACACCACCGAAACGATCATCCGCCGGTCACCGGCGCCGCGGCGGCCCGGGCCGCCAGGAACTGCGCGAACGTGCCCTTGCCGGACGCGTGGGACGGGGTCAGGTTGCCGCCCCGGCGAAAGGCCGCGTACGCCTTGCCCGCCAGCGGCAGCGCGAACACCTTGCGCCGGCTCCCCGTCGCCGCCAGGTACGCCCGGCCCAGCTCCACCAGCGTGTGGATCTCCGGGCCGCCCATGTCCGTGACGCGGCCGGACGGGGTCGGGACGGCCAGTTCCGCCATCCGGTCGGCGACCTCCTCCACCGAGACCGGCTGCACCCGGACCCCCTTCGGCAGCGGCACGGGCACCGCCGGCACCTTCACCAGCGCGTCCATCAGCATCGCCACCAGGTCGTGGAACTGCGTGGTCCGAAGGATCGTCACGCCCAGCCCCGAGGCCTCCAGCATCCGCTCGACCCTGTACTTCACCGTGTAGTAGCCGAAGGGGACCACGTCCACCCCGACGATCGAGATGTAGACGATGTTCGTGACCGTCCCGGCCCGCCGGGCCGCCTCGATCAGGTGCCCGGCGGCCACGTCGTCACCGCCGCGCGGGGTGCTCGCGCAGTGGACGACCACTTCCGCGCCGGCCATCGCCGCGTCCAGCCCGCTGCCGTCCCGCAGATCGACCGGGTAGTCCTTCGCGCGCCGGCTCAGCACCCGTACGTCGTGGCCCGCCGCGCGCAGCCGGGTGACGACCGGCCCGCCGAGGTTTCCGGTGCCTCCGGTGACGAGAATCGTGCTCATGGTGTCCGTTCCTTCCCTGAAGGGTTCCGTTCACCAGCTACGACCGGACAGCCCCAGGGAATGTGACAGCTGCCGCTGCAGGAACTCCAGCTTCTCCGGATTGGCCATGCTCCGCACCCCGCGGACCAGCCCGTCCTCGAATTCCACCTGCAGCACCACCGCCCCGCCGAACAGCAGCGCGGGCTCTGCGTTGACCTCCGCGAGGGAGATCGGCAGACCGGCCCCGTACTTGCGCAGCGCCCCCACGAGGAAGCGCGCCACCTTTTCCCGGCCCAGGATCGGCCGCCGGGCCGCGGACACGATCCCGCCGCCGTCCGCCACGTACCGCACGTCGGCGCTCAGCATGGACTCCAGCCGGGCCAGGTCCCCCTCGCGCGCCGCCGTCAGGAACGTTTCCACGAGGTTCTGCCACTGCGCCCGATCCGGCTCGAAACGCCGGCGTGAAAGCGATCCGGCCCCTCCCGCCCCGGCCCGCCCCGTCTCCGCCCGCCCCGTCTCCGCCCGCCCCGTCTCCACCTTGACCGCCGCCCGCCGGTAGAGCTGCCGGCAATGGGACTCGGTCAGGCCGAGCAGGACGGCGATCTCGCGGTGGCCGTACGCGAAGGCCTCGCGCAGCACGTACACCGCCCGCTCCACCGGCGTCAGCCGTTCCAGCAGCACCAGCAGGGCGATGGAGACGCCGTCCCGCTGCTCGGCCGACTCCAGCGGCCCCAGCGCACCGTCTCCGGTGAGGACCGGCTCCGGGAGCCAGGGGCCGGCGTACTCCTCGCGCCGGGCCCGCGCCGAGGTCAGGCGGTTCAGACACAGGCGGGTGACGGCTTTGGCGAGCCAGGCCCCGGGGTGCTCGACGTCCTCGCGTCCGGCCGAGCTCCACCGCAGCCAGGCGTCCTGCACGGTGTCCTCGGCCTCGGCCGCCGAGCCGAGCATGCGGTAGGCGATGGCGAACATCCGGAGCCGGTGCTCCTCGAAGTCCGCGAGCGGCGCGGGGTCCCGTGTGATCACGGCAGCAGCCTACGAGGGCCTCCGCGGCCGGACGTGCGAGGACCCGGTGGCCGCCGGGCCACCGGGTCCTCATCTCTGTTCACCTACGGGACGCACGCGGTGTCAGCAGGCGCCCTGGTCCTTCCAGACGCCCCAGTCACCGGTGGTGCCGGGCTCCTCGTTCTGCGTCCACCACTGGGCCTTCCAGTTGTGGCCCTTGTGCGAGACGACCTGGCCGCCCGTGTACACGCTGCCCGCGACGTACGCCGGGTTCGTGCAGGTCCCGCCCGGCGGGGTGGTCGGCGGAGTGGTCGGGGGAGTGGTGGGCGGCGTGGTCGGCGGGGTGGTGGGCGGGGTGGTCGGCGGAATCGTCGGGCCCCCCGGCTCGACGAGCGCCGTACCGCGCGCCAGGTCACCGGCGAGGGCGTACGTGGTCCCGGAGATGTTCACCGTCCAGTTGGAGGGCGTGGAGACCGGCAGGTAGTAGTTGAACGCCAGGTCCACCGAGGCGCCGGGGGCCAGGGTCTGCCAGGCCGGGAGCTTCAGCGAGACCCGCTGGAAGTCGCCCTTCAGGCCGCCGACGTTGTTGCCGGCGTGGCCGGTGGCGATCACCTTGGTGCCGAAGCCGGACTGGTCGGAGGCGTTGGCCGGGGCCGAGGTCCCGTAGTCGAACTGGAACTCGGTGCCGCCGGGCAGCGTGGTCTTCGTGTTGTTGGTGATCTTGAGCTTCGGGGTGATCGGGTAGTTGGAGTCGCCCAGCTTGAACTCGCCGAACTCCGTCTTGATGTCCACGGCCTGGGCCGGCGGGGCGGTGGCGCCCGCCTTCTTCGCTCCGTACGGGGAGGCCGCCTTGAACTTGTCGTACATCAGCGAGGTGAGCGTGTCGCCCATCTCGTACTGGCCCTTGGCGGCGTTGTACCCGTAGTCGCCCGCCAGCTCCCAGACCATCGTGCCGCCGATGCCCTTGTCCACCACGTAGTCGGCCTTGGCGGCGACGGACTGCTCGTCCTCCGTCGACAGGAAGACCTTCTTCTGGGCGTTCCACAGCCACGGCGCCACCAGCGTGGAGTCGTACTTGCGGGCGTAGGTGCCGGTCAGGGTGGTGTTCGCCGGGAAGCCGTACCGGGTGACGTAGTCGCCGACGACGCCCTTCTCCAGGTTCTTGGCGTGCCACATCGGGTTGGAGCCGGCCGGGGACTCGACCCCGTTGGTGTCCAGGTCGTGCCACAGGTTGTCGATGCCGACCGCGCCGTCACCGCACTTGGTCAGTCCCGCGCCGGCCGGGCAGGTGGTCGCCGGCGCCTTGCCCCACAGGCCGTCCGTACCGCCCTGCACGTTCTTGAAGCCGCGCGTGTAGTACGGCAGACCCATGTTGATGCGGCCGGCCGGCATGGAGCCGCGGAAGTAGTGGTAGGCCCAGTCGGAGTTCAGGTAGCCGACGCCGCCGTACTGGGAGGTGGAGTAGACGCCGGCGGCGGCCAGTTCGCCGTCCTTGCCGTCGTCGAACAGGGAGGCGTTCGGGCCGACGTACTCGTTCCAGGCCCCGTGCAGGTCGTAGGACATGATGTTGACGTAGTCCAGGTACTTCTGCATCTGGAACGTCTCCATGCCCCGCAGCAGGTAGCCGGAGGAGGGGGCGGCGACCGAGAGCAGGTAGTGCTTGCCGTCGGCGGCGCCCGCGCGGTCGAGCTTCTCGCGCAGCGACTTCATCAGCACGGCGTAGCCCTGGACCAGGCCGGCCCGGCGGGCGTTGGACAGCTGCCAGTCCAGCGGGTTGCCGGCGTCCTTCATGGTGGTCGGGTACTCGTAGTCGATGTCGACGCCGTTGAACCCGTACTTGCGGATGAACTCGACCGAGGAGTCGGCGAAGGTGTCGATGCCGGTCTGGTTGACCGAGCCGTCGGCGTTGGTGGCCATCGAATAGAAGCCGCCGGAGGCGACGCGGTTGCCGTCGTCGCCGAAGTAGCCGCCGGTCTCGGCCCAGCCGCCGACCGAGATGAGCGTCTTGACGTTCGGGTACTGCTTCTTGAATTTGTTCAGCAGGTTGAAGTTGCCCTTGTAGGGCAGGGCGGGGTCCATCTCGGCTCCCGCGACGCCGGGCCACGTCATCCCGGTGGCGGAGTTGTTCGCGTTGTCCGTGCCGACCGAGATCTTGTTGTCACCGCCCACGTGGGCGAAGGCGTAGTTCAGGTGGGTGACCTTGGACCACGGGATGTTGTTGGGCAGGTAGGCGGGCGTGCCGTCCTTGCCCGTGCGCCAGCCGGTGAAGTATCCGATGACGCGCCGCTGGTGGTCGGCGCCCATCTTCTCGCGGCCTTCGGAGTCGTAGACCGAGCAGTACGGGACGTCCACGCCGGCCGTCTTGTACAGGCCGTCGGGGCGACAGCTCTCGTTGTCGGCGGCGTGCGAAACGCCCGCCGAGAGCCCGCCGACCAGCAGTCCGGCGATCGCCGCGCCGGATGCCAGGAGCATCGCTCTCGTACGTGTGGGGGACAGCATGGTGCCTCCTGGGGAGGGGAGGATGGCAGACACAAAGGGACACAACAGGCGGAGAAGTAGTGCGTGTTGGCCCGTGACGTGCGCACATCTGACGGGCTGTCTCCCGGGGAAGATGAAGGGAACGTTAAGAGGACTAGACCAACCCGTCAATAGGTCTGGACCAATCGCGGCCCAACCTGACGGACTCCCGGGCGGGCGCCCCCTTGTGACCCAGGCCACAGCACCTCGCTCGCATGGCCGACGATCGACCGTGGCAAACTGGCAGCAGTACCAGTAAGCAGCGCACTCCGGGGTCGGTGTAATTCCGAACCGGCGGTATAGTCCGCGACCCGTCCGCAGCCAGCGGCCGGTTGACCAGGTGAAATTCCTGGACCGACGGTGAAAGTCCGGATGGGAGGCAGTGCGCGGCGGGCCAGTCACCGGTACGCCGCCGTCGGCGGTTCACTCGGCGCATCCCTGCGGATGCGTCCGGACGGACCGTGTTTTCGGCCTCGGCGTCCCCGCGTGTGCTGTACCGCTTCATCTGTCGTATCCCGACAGGCCCCGGAGTCCGTGCCCGATCGAGGCAGGAGGACCCGGTGGCGAACCACGCCGCGCACGGACCGCACGACACCTTCGGCGAGGCCGAGGCCCCCGTCGATGCCGGCACCGTCGCCGACGCGCGGGCCATGCGCCGCGCCATCGAGCTCGCCGCCCGCGGCCTCGGCTTCACCAGCCCGAACCCGGTCGTCGGCTGCGTCATCACCGACGCCGAGGGCACCGTCGTCGGCGAGGGCTGGCACGAGCGGGCCGGCGGCCCCCACGCCGAGGTCCACGCCCTGCGCGCCGCCGGCGAAGCGGCCCGCGGCGCCACCGCGTACGTCACCCTCGAACCCTGCAACCACACCGGCCGTACGGGTCCCTGCGCCCAGGCGCTCGTCGAGGCCGGCGTCACCCGCGTGGTCTACGCCGTCTGCGACCCGAACCCGCAGGCCAGCGGCGGTGCCGGTACCCTGCGCGCCGCAGGCGTCAAAGCCGAGGGCCCCTTCCTGGAGGCCGAGGCCGCCACCGGCAACGCCGCCTGGCTCACCTCCGTACGCCTGGGCCGCCCCCACGTGACCTGGAAGTACGCCGCCACCCTCGACGGCCGCAGCGCCGCCGCGGACGGCAGCAGCCGCTGGATCACCGGCCCGGAGTCCCGCGCCGACGTCCACCGGCTGCGCGCCGAGTCCGACGCCGTCCTCGTGGGCGGCGGCACCCTGCGCGCAGACGACCCGCACCTGGCCGTACGCGGACCCGCCGGAACCACGGCGGCCACCCAGCCCCTGCGCGTCGCCCTCGACACGCGCGCCGCGCTACCGCCGAGCGCCCGCATCCTCGACGACGCCGCGCCCACGCTGCTCGTCGTCGGCGAGGACGCCGACACCCGGCACCTGCCCGGCGTCGACCTGCTGCGGATGCCCCTGCACGACGGCCGCGTCGCCGTCCACGACCTGCTCGCGCAGCTGTACGCCCGCGGCGTGCGCTCCGTCTTCCTGGAAGGCGGCCCCACCCTCGCGGGCGCCTTCCTCGAAGCCGGAGCCGTGGACCGCGTCATCGGCTACCTCGCCCCGGCCCTCCTCGGCTCCGGCCCCGCCGCCCTCGCCGACGCCGGCATCACGAACATCGCCCGCGCGGTGCGCCTCGACATCACCGAGGCCGTCCGCGTCGGCACCGACCTGCGCATCACCGCCGTACCCGTGTCCGAAGCCGTCCCCACCCCCACCGCCCCCAAGGAGCACTGAGTGTTCACCGGAATCGTCGAAGAACTGGGCGAGGTCACCGCCGTCGAGGAGCTCTCGGAAGCCTCCCGCTTCCGCCTGCGCGGACCCGTCGTCACCGACGGCGCCAAGCACGGCGACTCCATCGCCGTCAACGGCGTCTGCCTGACCGTCGTGGAGACCGGCGACGGCGAGTTCACCGCCGACGTCATGCAGGAGACCCTCAACCGCTCCAGCCTCGGCGCCCTCCACGCGGGCTCCCGGGTCAACCTGGAGCGCCCGATGGCCCTCGGCGGACGGCTCGGCGGGCACCTGGTCCAGGGGCACGTGGACGGAACCGGCGAGATCCTGTCCAGGACGCCCTCCGAGCACTGGGAGATCGTCAAGGTCTCGCTCCCGGGGAACCTGACCCGCTACGTCGTGGAGAAGGGCTCCATCACGGTGGACGGCGTCAGCCTCACCGTGGTCGAGGCCGCCGCGGACTGGTTCACCATCAGCCTCATCCCCACCACCCTCGCGCTGACCACGCTCGGCCTCAAGCAGCCCGGCGACCCGGTCAACCTCGAAGTCGACGTCCTCGCCAAGTACGTCGAGCGCCTGCTCGCCGCCGGCGTGGACCCGCTGACCGCCAAGGAGGACCAGCCGTGAGCGCCCTGACCTGGCTCAACGCGGAGGCCTTCACGGTCTTCGGCCAGAAGGTCATCTGGTCCGACATGATCGGCAACCTGATGGGCCTGGCGGCCCTCGCCCTCGGCTGGCGCCGCTCCATATGGACCTGGCCCGCCCAGCTCCTGTCCGGCCTGATCCTCATAGCCGCGTACGCCTCCGCCCACCTCGCCGGCGGCGTCGGCAAGCAGCTCCTCGTCATCGGCGTGGCCGCCTGGGGCTGGCGCGCCTGGCAGCGCGGCCGCCGGCAGGCCCAGGACGGCACCCTCGCGGTGCGCACCGCCACCTGGGCGGAGCGCGGACTGCTCCTGGCCGGGGCGGCCCTGGGCACCCTCGCCGTCGGCGGCCTGTTCACGCTCTTCCCGAACCTGTCGTGGAGCCCGTGGGCCGACGCCTACATCTTCGTCGGCACGATCGTCGCGATGGTCGCCCAGGCCCGCGGCCTCGTCGAGTTCTGGTTCGCCTGGCTCCTCGTCGACCTGGTGGGCGTCCCGCTCGCCTTCACCAACGGACTGGCCTTCTCCGGCCTCGTCTACGTCGTCTACTTCGCGCTCGTCCTGTGGGGCGCCCACGACTGGCACCAGCGTTCGCGCACCACCCCCGCCCCGGCCCTCGAAGGAGCAACGGCATGACCACCCTCAAGCCCGTGCCCGACATCGACGCCGTCCTCGACGCCGCCTTCCGGCTCGACCCCGTCGAACAGGCCATCCGCGACATCGCGGCCGGCCGGCCGGTCGTCGTCGTCGACGACGAGGACCGCGAGAACGAGGGCGACCTCGTCATCGCCGCCGAGAAGGCCACGCCCGAGATCGTCGCCTTCATGATGAGCGAGTGCCGCGGCCTGATCTGCGCCCCCATGGAGGGCCCCGAGCTGGAGCGGCTCGAACTGCCCCAGATGGTCCAGCACAACACCGAGTCGATGCAGACCGCCTTCACCGTCTCCGTCGATGCGAGCGCCGCCCACGGCGTCACCACCGGCATCTCGGCCGCCGACCGCTCCACCACCCTGCGGATGCTCGCCGACGGGGTCTCGGGCCCCTCGGACTTCGTACGCCCGGGCCACGTCTTCCCGCTGCGCGCCAAGCCCGGCGGCGTCCTGGTCCGCAACGGCCACACCGAGGCCGCCGTCGACCTCGCCCGCCTCGCGGGCCTGCGCCCCGTCGGCGCGATCGTGGAGATCGCCGGCGAGGACGGCGTCATGCTGCGCCTGCCCGAGCTGATCCCCTTCGCCCGCAAGCACGGCCTGACGATCATCTCCATCGAGGACCTGATCGCCTACCGCCGCTCCGCGGAGCCGACCGTCCGCCGCGAGGCCACGGTCACCCTGCCGACCGCCCACGGCGACTTCACGGCGTACGGCTACCGCTCCACCGTCGACGGCGTCGAGCACGTCGCCCTCGTCCACGGCGAGATCGGCGACGGCCAGGACGTCGTGGTCAGACTCCACTCCGAGTGCCTGACCGGCGACATCTTCCACTCCCTGCGGTGCGACTGCGGCCCCCAGCTGCACGCGTCGATGGCCCGCATCAAGGAAGAGGGCCGCGGCGTCGTCGTCTACCTGCGCGGTCACGAGGGCCGCGGCATCGGACTGGTGTCCAAGCTGCGCGCGTACGAGCTCCAGGAGCGCGGCCGCGACACCCTGGACGCCAACCTGGAGCTCGGCCTGCCGGCCGACGCCCGCGACTACGCCGCCGGCGCGCAGATCCTCGCCGACCTCGGCGTGCGGAGCGTCCGGCTGCTGACCAACAACCCCGACAAGTCCGCCGCCCTCGTACGGCACGGCATCGCGGTCAACGACCGGGTGGCCATGCCGACGGAGGCGGGCGAACACAATCTGCGGTACCTGCGCACGAAGCGGGACCGGATGGGCCACGACCTGCCCTGGCTGGACCAGACCGTGACCACGTCCGCCTGCGGCAACCAGTGATCAACCGGTGATCAACCGGTAAGTACGACCACCACCCACGCACACCACGAAGAACCGAGGAGCACAGCTGTGAGCGGCAAGGGCGCACCCGAACTGAGTGTCAGGAACTGCGGAGACCTCCGTGTCGCCGTCATCGCGGCCCAGTGGCACGAGAAGGTCATGGACGGGCTCGTCGACGGCGCGCTGCGCGCCCTGCACGAGCTGGGCATCGACGAGCCCACCGTGCTCCGCGTCCCGGGCAGCTTCGAGCTCCCGGTCGTGGCGAAGGTACTGGCCGGTCGCGGTTACGATGCCATCGTCGCCCTCGGAGTCGTCATCCGCGGCGGCACCCCGCACTTCGAATACGTCTGCCAGGGCGTCACCCAAGGCCTGGTGCAGGTGTCGATCGACACCGGAGTCCCCATCGGCTTCGGCGTACTGACCTGCGACAACGACGAGCAGGCGCTGGACCGCGCCGGGCTTGAGGGGTCGAACGAGGACAAGGGACACGAAGCGGTCATCGCCGCCGTCTCCACCGCTGCGACCCTGCGGTCCGTCAGCGAACCCTGGCGCTGAGTGGCGGCGGGGGACCCCTTATTCTGAGGACCATCATGGCGAACACACCCTCCAAGAGCTTCGAAGAGCTCTTCAGCGAGCTCCAGCTCAAGGCCGCCAACGGCGACCCCAGCACCTCCCGGACCGCCGAGCTCGTCGGCAAGGGCGTCCATGCGATCGGCAAGAAGATCGTCGAGGAGGCCGCCGAGGTCTGGATGGCCGCCGAGCACGAGGGCAAGGAAGCCGCCGCCGAGGAGATCTCCCAGCTGCTGTACCACGTCCAGGTGATGATGGTCGCGCGCGGGATCTCCCTCGACGACGTCTACGCGCACCTCTAGGCCGGAGCTCCTCACCCCGGGCCCCCGCCCGCCCCAGCCCACACGTTCCGCACTCCACGCACTGAAGGAAGCCCCATGCTGCGCATCGCCGTCCCCAACAAGGGTTCACTCTCCGGAGCGGCGTCGGCGATGCTCCATGAGGCCGGCTACCGCCAGCGCAAGGAGTCCAAGGAGCTCGTGGTCCTGGACCCCGAGAACGGCGTGGAGTTCTTCTACCTCCGCCCCAAGGACATCGCGATCTACGTGGCCTCGGGCAAGCTGGACATCGGCATCACCGGCCGTGACCTGCTGCTGGACTCCGGCGCCAGCGCGGAGGAGATCCTCCCGCTGAACTTCGGCCGCTCCACCTTCCGCTACGCCACCAAGCCCGGCACCGCGAAGGGCCCCGAGGACTTCACCGGGATGACGATCGCGACCTCGTACGAGGGAATCGTCGCCAAGCACCTCGCCGAGCAGGGCATCGACGCCTCCGTCGTGCACCTGGACGGCGCGGTCGAGACCGCCATCCAGCTCGGCGTCGCCCAGATCATCGCGGACGTCGTCGAGACCGGCACCAGCCTGCGCAACGCCGGCCTGGAGGTCATCGGCGAGCCGATCCTCACCTCCGAGGCCGTGGTCATCCGCGGCAACGGCGCCGACGCCGAGAACCCGCAGGCCCAGCAGTTCCTGCGGCGCCTCCAGGGCGTCCTGGTGGCCCGCAGCTACGTGATGATGGACTACGACTGCCGGGCCGAGCACCTGGAGCGGGCGGTCGCCCTCACCCCGGGCCTGGAGTCGCCGACCATCTCCCCGCTGCACAACGAGGGCTGGGTCGCCGTCCGCGCGATGGTCCCGGCCAAGGAAGCGCAGCGGATCATGGACGACCTCTACGAGCTCGGCGCGCGCGCGATCCTCACCACCTCGATCCACGCCTGCCGCCTCTGACCCGGCCCGGCCGGCCGCAGGGCCGGCCGACCGTCCTGCCGATCCGTACCCCCCTCCCGAAGGCATCTCCCGCATCATGGCCGAGTCCGCCGCCCAGCCCGCACCGCCCGCCCTGCCGGTCACCTTCCGGCCGACCCGTACCCGGGCGATCCTGCTGGGCGTCGGGCTCGCCATGTTCGCCACCATCACGGCGATCGCCCTGCTGCTGGAGAACCTGGGCCCGGGGGAGCGGCTCAGCTTCATCTTCACCGCCGTCCTGCTGTCGTCCGTACTCGTCCTGCTCAGCCGCCCCAAGGTGGTCGCGGACGAGGCGGGCGTCACCGTCGTGAACCTGACCAGCACCCGCCGCCTGGAGTGGGCGCAGATCCTGCGCGTCAACCTCCGCCCCGGCGACCCGTGGGTGTTCCTGGACCTCAGCGACGGTACGAGCCTGCCCGCCCTCGGCATCCAGCCGGGCGTGGCCAGGCAGCAGGCCATCGGCGACGCCCGCGCCCTGCGCGCGCTCGCCGACGCCCGGGGAACCGGGCCGCACCACCACTGAGCCGGCCGCCGCGCGGACGTCCCCTCACGGGCGTCCCCTCACGGACCCCGGACGGCGGAGGCTCGAACACCCGGCGAACAGCCGTGGAACAGCCCTCGAACGGGCCTTGAGCGGCTCTCGTGCGAAGCACCGGAGCCACGGCCGACCGCTGCGTCCCATTGCGGCGGCGATCTCAGTGACTACCCTGGTGGCGGGGCGCACCCGTGCGCCCTCCCACCGGCCCCGGGACCCCGAGGTCCGCGGGCACCTGCGACTTGAGGAGTGACTCCCTCCAGCAATGGACGGATCGTCCGGTAGTACCCGCGCCGCCCTCCCCACGGAGGCGGCGGCATGACCATCCCGCTACTTCTGCTCGTGGCGGCATTCGCCCTGATCCTCGCCAACGGCTTCTTCGTGGCGGCCGAGTTCGGCCTCGTCACCGTGGAACGGCCCGAGGCCGAACGCGCCGCAGCCGACGGCGACCGCCGTGCCCGCACGGTGGTCGAAGCCCTGCGGGAGCTGTCCTTCCAGCTCTCCGGCACCCAGCTCGGCATCACCATCACCTCCCTCGTGGTCGGCATGCTCGCCGAACCGGCCCTCGCCGGACTGCTGACCAGGCCGCTCGCGGCCACCGGCCTGCCCGCGGGAGCCGTCTCCGGCATCGCCGTCTTCATCGGCATGCTGCTCGCCGCCGCCGTCCAGATGGTCGTCGGCGAGCTCGTCCCGAAGAACTGGGCCGTCTCCCGGCCGCTGCAGGTGGCCCGGTTCGTGGCCGGCCCGCAGCAGGTCTTCTCCCGAGCCTTCCGGCCGGTCATCGCGGCCCTCAACGCCGTCGCCAACCGGCTCGTACGGATGCTCGGAGTGGAGCCGGCCGAGGAGATGGCCTCCGCCCGCACCCCCGGCGAACTGGTTTCCCTGGTCCGCCATTCGGCCCAGGCCGGCGCCCTCGAACAGGACACCGCCGACCTCTTCGTACGGACCCTCTCGCTGGGCGAGCTCACGGCCCAGCACGTCATGACCCCCCGGGTGAAGGTCAGCGCCCTCCAGCACACGGCCACCGCGGCCGACGTGCTGAACCTGACCCGCGCCACCGGGCTGTCCCGCTTCCCGGTCTACCGGGAGCGCATCGACGAGGTCACCGGGGTCGTCCACCTCAAGGACGCCCTCGCCGTGCCCGAGTCCGAGCGGGCCCGCACCACCGTGAGCCGCATCTGCGTCGCCCCGCTGCTGGTGCCCGGCTCCCTGCCGGTGCAGCCGCTGCTGGAGCGGCTGCGCAGCGAGCAGCCGATGGCCGTCGTCGTCGACGAGTACGGCGGCACCGCCGGGGTCGTCACCCTGGAGGACATCGTGGAGGAGCTCGTCGGCGAGGTCCGCGACGAGCACGACCTCGCCGAGGACGAGAGCCCCGAACTGGCCGCCGTGCCCGCCGAGGACGGCCGCCCCTCCTGGGAGGCCGACGGCAGCTGCCGGGTGCACACCCTGCGCCGGATAGGCCTGGAGGTGCCCGAAGGCCCGTACGAGACCGTCGCCGGCCTCGTCGCGGACCTGCTCGGCCGGATCCCCGCACCCGGGGACCGGGCCGAACTGCCCGGCTGGAAGCTGTCCGTCCGCCAGGTCGGCCGCAACCGTGCCGAACGCGTCCGGCTGGTCCGGCTGGGCACCGTCCCCGCCGCCGCTCACGGGACCGGCCCCGAGGCCACCCGCGCGACCGTCCGGATCGACGCGGGCAGCTGCGCGGCCGGGCCCGGACGGCAGGCCTCCGCGGACGCGAGGGCGCCGCAGCCGGCCCCGTCGGCCCAGCTGGAAGGCGCCGGCCGATGAACGCCCTCCAACTGCTCTTCGCCCTGCTCCTGGTCCTGGCCAATGGTTTCTTCGTCGGCGCCGAGTTCGCGCTCGTCTCCGTACGGCGCAGCCAGATCGAGCCGCTCGCCAAGGAGTCCAAGCGGGCCCGCCAGGTGCTGTACGGGCTGGAGAACCTGCCGCGGATGATGGCGGCGGCCCAGTTCGGCATCACCATCTGCTCCCTGACCCTCGGCGCGGTCGCCGAGCCGACGGTGGCCCGCCTGCTGGAGCCGCTCTTCCACGCGGCGCACGTCCCGCAGGGCATGATCCACCCGCTGGGCTACGCGGTGGCGCTCGCCGCCGTCGTCTTCCTGCACCTGGTCATCGGCGAGATGGTGCCGAAGAACCTGGCCATGGCCGCGCCCGAGAGGACCGCCCTCTGGTTCAGCCCGGGCCTCGTGGCCTTCGCCCGGCTGTGCGGGCCGGTCACCAGCGCGCTGGGCTCCTGCGCGCACCTGGTGCTCCGCCTGTTCAAGGTGGAGCCCAAGGACGAGGTCGAGGCCGTCTACACCAGCGCCCAGCTCGGCCGGCTCGTCGAGGACTCCCGGCAGGCCGGGCTCCTGGAGCCGGGAGAGCAGGAGCGCCTGGAGGACGCCCTGGAGCTGGGCAGCCGCCCGGTCACCGACGTCCTGCTCGCCCGGGACCGGCTCGTCACGGTCGGCCCCTCGGCGACCCCGCGCCAGATCGAGCAGCTGACGGTCCGCACCGGCTACTCCCGCTTCCCGGTCCGCTCCGAGAACGGCGCCTTCATGGGCTACGTGCACGTGAAGGACGTACTGGACCTGGAGGACCGGGAGCGGGCCGTGCCCCAGCGGGTCTGGCGGCGGATGACCACCCTGTCCGCCACCCTCCCGCTGGACGACGCGCTCAGCGTCATGCGCCGGGACGCCACCCACCTGGCCCAGGTCGCCGACCCGGCCGGGCGGGTGCTGGGCCTGGTCGCCCTGGAGGACGTCCTGGAGATGCTGGTCGGCGAGGTGCGCGATCCCGCGCACCGCGTCCCGGCCCGCCGCCCGGGGCCCCGGCAGACCAGCCGCGCCGGAGTGTGAGCCGCCGCCGCCCCGCGGAACCCGCGGGGCGGCGGCGCCGCGTCGGCGGGGGCGGCTCTGCTCCACAGGGGGCGGCTCCGCTACATCGGGGGCGGCTCCGGCCGGTCGCGGTCCTGCGGGCCCCGGCCCGACAGGACCTCCCCGTAGGCCTGCATCAGGTCCGGCAGCCGCAGCGTCGCCAGGTCGTCGCGGGAGGGTTCGCCCGGGAAGCCCGCCAGCCGCAGGTCCCGGTAGGCGCAGCTCTTCTCGTACAGGGTGCGCAGGAAGCGGCCGTTGCCCAGCTCGTCGATCCAGCCCTGTTCCACCACGTGCCCGCTGATGCTGCGCAGCTCGTCCAGGGACTCCTCGTCCCAGCAGTCCCCGTTCGAGTCCGCCAGCACCCCGCCGATGGCGGTCAGTTCCAGCGGCCGGTAGCTGGGGAAGTCGACCCGGGTCGTGAACCGCGAGGACAGCCCCGGATTGGCGGCCAGCAGCCGGTCCATCCCGGCCGGATAGCCGGCCAGGATGACCACCAGGTGGTCCCGGTTGTCCTCCGCGCGCTTCAGCAGCACCTGGAGGGCCTCGTCCCCGTACGCGTCGCCCTTGCTGTAGCCGGTGTTGGAGAGGCTGTACGCCTCGTCCACGAAGAGGACCCCGCCGATCGCGGAATCGATCAGCTCGTTCGCCTTCACGGCCGTCTGCCCGAGGAACTCCCCCACCAGATCCGCCCGCTGGGCCTCCACCAGGTGGTCCCCGCCCAGCAGCCCGAGCGCGTAGAAGACCCGGCCCAGGATCCGCGCCACCGTGGTCTTGCCCGTGCCCGACGGCCCGGAGAAGACGAAATGTCGCTTCGGAGGCTGTACCGGCAGCCCCTGCCCGGCCCGGAGCCGGGCCATGTGCAGTTGCGCGGAGAGCGCCTTCACCTGCCGTTTCACCGGCTCCAGGCCCACCATCCGCTCCAGCTCCGCGAGCGCCTCGGCGAGCAGCGCCGGATCGGCCGGCCCGGCCGGCAGTCCGCCGGGGGCCGTCTGCGGCGGGACCGCCACCTTGCGGCGTACGCCCTCCACCCGGCCCGTGCCCGGGGCCCCGAACCGCGGATCCGGATCCGGTGCCATCAGCGGGTCCGGCTCCGCCTGCCCGTCCGCCGCGATGTCCTGGACGGGGCCGCCGCCGAGGGCCACCGCCGCGAAGTCCCCGCCGACGGGGGAAAGATCGTGGCCCGCGTAGCCCTCGTAGCCGGACGCGGCGTATCCGGCGTATCCCTCGGCCCCGTCGACGTAGTCGCCGTCCTCGATCGCCGTCAGCCGGGCGGCCGTGTCCATGAACGCCGGGTCCACCCGGTGCACCGCCCGGTACAGCGGCAGGGCCGCCGCGCTGCGCCCGGTGCCCTCGTGCGCACGCGCCAGCCAGTACCGCAGCTCCTTCCGCTGCGGCTGCTCGCTGCGGCAGCGCATCAGCGCCGCCGAGAGCATCGGCTCGGCCTGCCCGTACATCTCCAGGCGGACCCTGGCCATCCCGCCGAACAGGCCCGCCTCGATCCCGAGC
Organism: Streptomyces sp. NPDC051582; assembly: GCF_040681715.1. Lineage (NCBI taxonomy): Bacteria > Bacillati > Actinomycetota > Actinomycetes > Kitasatosporales > Streptomycetaceae > Streptomyces > Streptomyces sp. NPDC051582. The sequence continues at coordinate 52,117 of NZ_JBFAZJ010000025.1, read as the reverse complement.
ACCGGATCCTCCACCAGCGGCTCGGTGTGCCGCACCAGCTGCTCCCAGTCCTTGACCAGGTAGGCCCGGCAGGCGTGCAGGAACCGCACCTGCGCATCGGCGTCCACCGGAGGCAGGGCGGCCAGCGCCTGGTCCAGCTCGGGGACGTGCCGGCCGTCCAGCCAGTGCGAGGCGTGGGCCAGCAGCAGGTCCCGGCGGCTCTCCAGCACCGGCTGTACCCACCAGCCGAGCCAGTACCAGGAGTTCAGCGTCCGCCGGTGGCGGGCCCGCTGCTCGCCGAAGCGGTCGCGATGGGCGTACATGCGCAATAACGCGTTCGTGGTGTCCACCCGGAGCGCGTGCAGGCCCAGCCATGCGTCGGCCATCGAGGGATCCAGTCGTACGGCCGCCCGGAACTCCTCCTCGGCCTGCGGATAGGCGCCCATGGTGCAGGCGTCCACCCCGCGCAGCCAGGCGAGTTCGGCCGGGGCGTGCGTGCCCGGCGTGCCGAAATCCATCACATCCCCCACAAGCCTGCCCCCGAGGTGCACAGCAACCCCCGCGTCGCGCCCGCGAGTTGTCCACTGCGCCGATGAAATCAGGGGTGCATCGTACCTGCGGCCAAGCACCATACGTAGGGTGCGGCGGGCACCGGTCGCAGGGGCACCAGGGACGCACAAGGTGACTCAGGGTGAAGATTTCGGGGAGACCCGGCCCGCGCGGCGCCGGTGGGAAACCGGCCCGGGGCAGAACGAAGCCCCCGATCACGGGGGAACAATCGGGGGCTTCGCGTCCGCTGCGGCCTGGAAAGACCGCGCATTCAGAACGTAAGGCCGGTGCGGGGCCCAGGTCAAGCACGTCGGTGCAGGCCCGCGCGAGCGGATTTCCCGAGCGGCTCAGGCCTGGGGGAATCCGTCACCTTCCGTAAGCGACGAGGCTCTTCCGGCGGTCGCATCCGTCCCGGAAGTCCACTCGTATCCCGTACCGCACTGGCGTACCAAAGTGTCGGCGAAGGGGCGTGAAGGATCATCCGCGAAGTGCGCGAGCTCCGCGCGCTCCCATCCGTCCCAGAAGTCGGAAAGTTCACGCCCGTCCCGATTTCGCCCGCGCCCCCAGGACTGCGCGCGCGGGGTCTCCATCCACAGCAGTCGCGCCAGATGCGGGCGCAGCGCCCGCCGCCCGGCCCCCACTCCTTCGATCAGCAGAAGCGGAACCGGCTCCAGCACCCGCTCGGGTCCGAAGCGGCGCTCCACCCAGTCGTACGGGGCCCAGTGGGCCGAGCGGCCGGCGGCGAGCGGCTCCAGCACCTGCGCGCGCAGCCGTTGCGGCCACTCGAAGAGCTCCTCGTGGGTGGCGACGTCGTCCAGGTGCAGCACCGGAGCCCCGCCCAGCGCCTCGGCGAGCAGCCCGGCGAACGTGCTCTTGCCCGACCCGGCGTGCCCGTCGACGGCGATCAGCCGGACCGTACCCAGCGAGGGCGGCAGGGCCGAGAGCTCGCGCGCGAGCGACCCGAGCGACTGAGGTGACGGCGGTGATTGCAGAGGCTCCACCCGGCCAGAGTAGGGCCCTGGCCTGCGACGGTTCCGCGTCACCCCGACGCGGGGCCGTGGCTTCGCCGCCCGGCGGACGGGAACTGGAAGGGTGGGGGACCGACCCGCCGCACCGACCCTTGGGGGCCACGCCGATGACCGCACCCACGCCACGCCGGGCCCTGCTGGCCCTCGCCCTCGCCGCGGCCACCGCCGCCGTCCCCGGTGGCCGGGCCTCGGCGGCCGGTGCCCGCGGGGAAGGCGGCCCGCGGGGTGAAGCGGAACCCGCCGGGGGCGCGCCGGGCGAAGCCGCCGCCAGGACGGTCGACAACCGGTTCTGGTACTCGTACGCGCACTGGCGGGCCGGTGCGCACCACGGCACCACCGCCCTCGCCGGTCCCCGCCCCGGCCTGGTGATCGACACCCCGGCCGGCCGCACCGAGTACACCGACCCGCACACGGCGAAGAAGGGGTCCTGGGAGTACGCGGTCTGGACCTCCCCGGTGCACCGCTGCGGCGTGCCCGCCACCGAGGCCATCGCCTCCTGGAACGCCCACACCCCGGCGGGCACCTGGATCCAGATCGAACTGCGCGCCACGTACGCCGGCGGGGCCGTCGGCCCCTGGTACGTGATGGGCCGCTGGGCCTCCGGCGACGGGGACATCCGCCGCACCTCCGTGGACGGCCAGACCGACGGCAGCACCACCGTGTGGACCGACACGCTCGCCGTCGACGCCCCCGCGAAGGCGAACGGTGTGCGGATCGCCGGGTGGCAGCTGCGCCTGACCCTCCACCGCAAGCCCGGCGCCGCCCAGAGCCCGACGGTGTGGCTGGCCGGGGCCATGGTCTCCGACGTCCCGGACCGGTTCACCGTCCCCGCATCCGCCCCCTCGGGCAAGGCCCACGAACTGAAGGTCCCCCGCTACTCGCAGGAGGTCCACAAGGGCCGTTACCCCCAGTACGACAACGGCGGCGAGGCCTGGTGCAGCCCCACCTCCTCCCAGATGACCATCGAGTACTGGGGCCGCAAGCCGGCCTCCGGGGACCTGGCCTGGGTGGATTCCCGCTACCCCGATCCGCAGGTCTGCCACGCCGCCCGGTCCACCTACGACAGCGCGTACAAGGGCTGCGGCAACTGGCCCTTCAACGCCGCGTACGCCGCCACGTACACCGATCTCGGCGGGGTCGTGACCCGGCTCCGCTCCCTCGCGGACCTGGAGGTCCTGGTCCGCTCCGGCATTCCGGTGATCACCTCGCTGTCCTTCCGCACCGAGGAGCTCACCGGAGCCGGCTACGGCACCGCCGGCCACCTGATGACCGTCATCGGCTTCACCGCTGCCGGGGAGGTGGTCGCCAACGACCCGAACTCGCCCGACAACACGGCCGTCCGCCGCGTGTACAAGCGCCGGGAGTGGGAAAATGCCTGGTTGCGGACGAAGCGCAACAATTCGGCCGGAAAGGTGACGTCCGGCTCCGGAGGCGTCTGCTATCTGTACGCCCCGGCCCGCCCGAGCGCGGTCCAGCTCGCGGCCCTGCGCACCGTGGGGGTGCTGTGACCGGAGCCCCGGAAACGGACCGCCGGAAATTCCCGTTGACCGCAGGCGCAGATAAGCGGAACATAAAGTCGTAAAGGGCACATAAAGGCTTCTACAGGAGGCGGCCCGCCATGACCACCCACAGCATCGAACACCACCCCGACCTCGCCGAGATGCGCTCCCGGTTCGAGCGGGTCACCAGCACCCCCGCCGCGCAGGCCGTGGAGGCACTGGCCCTCATCACGGGCCTGTACCTGGCGGCCTCGCCCTGGATCGCCGGATTCAGCGGACTCGGCTCACTGGCGGTCAACAACCTGATCGCCGGTGTGGCGTACTGCCTGTGCATGAGCGGACTCGGCTCCGCTTACGAGCGCACCCACGCGATGGCCTGGACGGCGGTCGCCATCGGAGCCTGGACGATCGTGGCTCCGTGGGTCATCGCCGGTGACGTCAGCACGACCCGCAGCGTGGTCAGCAACGTCATCACCGGCGGCGTCGCGCTGCTGCTCGCACTCGCCATGGCCGGCATGGCGGGCCGCAACCGAACGACCTGACCCCCGTAGGCCCCGCCCCGGACGCCCCGGGCCCCGACCGCGAGCCGGCCGGGGCCCGGTGGCATGCCGGGGGTCCGTGACGCGTGCCACGAGTGACGATCGTCTCTACCGCGAAAGCCGCGAACGCTGTCACATTGGACGACATGACCGCATACAGCGCCTCCCTCACCGCCCGCGCCCGGAACCTCGTCCGGACCGGCGGCCCCAAGGACCACTCCAAGTGGCTTGAGCACGTGCTCGGCTGGACGCTGGTGGTCGTCGTCGCCATGTTCGTCACGCAGGTCGGCTGGCTCTGACCCGCGGACCCGCGGACCCGCGCGCATGCGGTGCCTGCAGTGCCTGCCGGGCCCGTGGGCGGTTGGTGGCTACGAGGCCTCCAGCCGCAGGCCGTCCGTGACGATCACGTCCGAGGTGACCAGCGCCTGCTCCGCGCTGACCCGGGTCATGAACACGAACGGCGGGATCACCGGGGGAGCGGGCAGGCCGTCCGGGCTGAAGGTGACGCACAGCAGCCCTTCGATGCAGCCGCTGAACTTCGTCAGGTACAAGGTCACGTTGCCCCGCAGCTCCAGGGAGCCGGCGGCGAGCCCGTACTCCTCGCGGCCGTCGCGGGTGCGCAGCCGGTAGTCGGTCAGCGAGGCCGCCCGCATCTTCAGCACCAGCACCCTCAGCGGCCCGTCGGCCGTCGCGACCGCGGCGACCCCCGCGAAGGCGAAGCCCTGCGGCGCGAAGAGCGAGGTGGTGATCGTCGGGGGAGTCCGGGGTGCCGCCGGCGGCCCCTGCGGCGCGGCCGCAGCCCGGGCCGGCGGGGCCCCCGTCGCCAGTACGGCCGCCAGCAGCACCGGCAGTGCGGCGGCGAGCGTCCGCGGGCCGGTCCCGCCCGCCCGGTGCCCGTACGGGCCCTCCTCGCCGGTGGCCGCGTCCGGGAGCGGCGTCCACCCGAAGGCCAGTGCGCTCCCGGTGATCCCGAGCAGCATGCCGACCAGGAGCCCGCCCAGGTTGGTGGCCGGGAACGACAGCACCGACAGCAGCAGGGCGTGGACGGAGACGTACGCCCGAGCCTGCGGCAGGAACCACAGGAACAGGCCCGCCACGACCAGGGCGGCGCCGATCCCCATCGCCGCGATCCCGCCGAGCCCCAGGCTCACCAGTACGGTCAGCGGGGAGAGCGGGACCAGGAGCAGCTCGGCCCCGCCCAGGACCACCAGCAGCCCGCCCCAGAACGGCCGGGTCCGGCGCCAGGCGCGCAGCCGCTGCCGCCGGTGCGAGAAGGGCGACGGCGGCCGGGGGCGGCTCAGAAGCACTTCTCGCCGTCCAGGTCCACGCTCACCCGCATGCCCTTGAGGCGGAAGTTCCCGCCGGTCGCGGACCAGGCGTGCGACCTGACCCCGACGACCTCGATGTCCCCGGCCTGGAGCCCGAACTTCCCCGGCTCCCCCTTGACCCCGTCCACCCGGTCCAGGGTCGAGGCGTCCCGGCCGATCTGCGCCGTGCCGAAGGTCGCGTCCCCGTCGAGGTCCTCGCCGTCGATGACCAGGTTGGTGGCCGTGACCTCCCCGGCCGGACCGCCCGCCGTCAGCTTGAAGACCACCGTGCCCAGCGGGGTCTGAACCTCGGCGGCCTGGCAGATGTCGGTGAGCGTGGCCTCGCCGATGCCGAGCAGCGCGACCGGATGCCCCTTGCCGTCGACGGAGCGGTCCGTCTGCACGTACGAGGCCAGGCCCTTGCTGCTCAGCTTCGAGGAGGAGACCTGGAAAGAGGTCCCGGAGACGGCGAACGACGCGGCGAGCGCGCCCTGCGCCATGACCACGGCCATCGCCCCGACGGCGAGGAACGCGGGGACCGCGACGGCGGCCGACTTCCGCAGGCGCACCCGGCCTTCGCGCCCGCGAGCCGGATCCGGGGGCGTTCCGCCACCCCTGTCCGTGCCTCTGATCTTGCTCATGGAAGTGCCTCCCGTACGTCGTCCGTGCGCAGGGGAAGTGCATGAGACAGGTCTGCCATACTGCGGGCATCCTGTGGCAGTTCGAGGCTAGGGCCGAATTTGAATATTAGTCAACAGCGGGGTGCGAGCGAGCGTTCGCAGGTCCGCAGGGCCGAACTCATAGCGATCGGGCGCAAGTTGTTCGCCGATACCTCGTACGACGCGCTCTCCATGGACGACATCGCCAAACAGGCCGGCGTCGCCAAGGGGCTGATCTACTACTACTTCAAGAGCAAGCGCGGCTACTACCTCGCCATCGTCGAGGACTCGGTGGCCGAGCTCGTCGCCCGCGCCGCCGGGGAGCCGGACCTGCCCAAGGTCGAGCGGGTGCGCCGCACCATCGACGGCTACCTCCACTACGCCGAGCACCACCGGGCCGCCTACCGCACGATCGCCACCGGGGGAGTGGGCTCAGACGCCGAGGTCCTCGCGATCCGTGACGCGGTGCGCGCGGAGCTGGTGGCCACCATCGCCGAGGGTGCGTACGGGAGCCGGGTCGTCCCGCCGCTCGCCCGGCTCGCGCTGGTGGGCTGGCTGTCCGGGGTCGAGGGGATCACGCTGGAGTGGATCGGCGCCCTGGCCGCGGATGCCCAGGTGGACCCGGGGACGGAGGGTGATGCGGAATGCGGCGCGCGCCAGCCCGACCGGGGCCGGCTCGGGGCCCTTCTCGTCCGCCAGCTGCGCGCGACCCTGACGGTGATCGGGGAGTTCGTCCCGGAGTGTCCGCCGCCGCCCCTTCCCGAAGAGGCGTTCGAGACAACAGGTGATCTTGCCCCGGTGACGGGACGACCCTGATCGGGCATACTCAAGCCGCCCGCAGCCACTGATCTGCCGCTTCCGTGATCCGGGAGGGCAGTATCGGCTGTGTGAAGCACCGAGACCCGGCGGCCCGTCCCACACCTCACGTGCCGCCGCCGTGCCCGATGAGGGAGGAGAGCGCCGCCATGAACGACCGCGCCCCGCAGCCGGTGGACCGTCAGCTGCCCACCGAGGAGTCCCGGGATCTGCTCGCACTCGTACGAGAGATCGCCCAGCGGGAGATCCGCCCCATGGCCGCCGACGAGGAGGACGCCGGGAAGTTCCCGCGCGCGATCTTCACCCTGCTGTCCGAAGCCGGCCTGCTCGGTCTTCCGTACGCCGGTGAGCACGGCGGCGGCGAGCAGCCGTACGAGGTCTACCTCCAGGTCCTGGAGGAGCTCGCCGCGGCCCGCCTGACGGTGGGGCTCGGCGTCAGCGTGCACTCCCTCGCCTGTCACGGCCTGGCCGGATACGGCACCGAGGAGCAGCAGAAGGCCCATCTGCCCGCCATGCTCGGCGGCGGCCTGCTCGGCGCCTACTGCCTCTCCGAGCCCGCCTCCGGCTCCGACGCCGCCTCGCTGACCACCAAGGCCGTGCGCGACGGCGACCACTGGGTCATCACCGGCACCAAGGCCTGGATCACGCACGGCGGGGTCGCGGACTTCTACACCGTCCTCGCCCGCACCGGCGGCGAGGGCCCCAAGGGCATCACCGCCTTCCTGGTGCCCGGGGACGCGGAGGGCCTGACGGCCGCCGTCCCCGAGAAGAAGATGGGCATGAAGGGCTCGCCCACCGCCCAGCTGCACTTCGACGGCGTCCGCGTGCCGGACACCCGCCGCATCGGCGAGGAGGGCCAGGGCTTCACGATCGCGCTGGCCGCCCTGGACGCGGGCCGCCTGGGCATCGCCGCGTGCGCCATCGGCGTCGCGCAGGCCGCGCTGGACGAGGCCCTCACGTACGCCCTGGACCGCAAGCAGTTCGGGCACCCCATCGCCGACTTCCAGGGCCTGCGCTTCATGCTCGCCGACATGGCGACCAAGATCGAGGCGGGCCGGGCCCTGTACCTTGCGGCGGCGCGGCTGCGCGACGCGGGCAAGCCGTTCTCCCGCCAGGCGGCGATGGCGAAGCTGTTCTGCACGGACGCGGCGATGGCCGTCACCACCGACGCCGTCCAGGTCCTCGGCGGCTACGGCTACACCGCGGACTTCCCGGTGGAGCGCCTGATGCGCGAGGCGAAGGTGCTCCAGATCGTCGAGGGCACCAACCAGATCCAGCGCATGGTCATCGCCCGTCACCTGGCGGGTCCCGAGTCGCACTGACGACAGCACAGGGCCGCACAGGGCCGCACAGGGCCGCACCGGCACGGGCCCGTCCGGCCGGGCCCGGTGCGGGCTCCCGCCCTACGCGTCCCCGACGGGCAGCGGCTTCGCGTCGTGGTTGAGGAAGAGGTCCTGGCGGGCGGCCGGGTGGTCGGCCGGCGGGGCGTTGGACACCGCGTTGTAGCTGATCAGGGCGAGGGTGCGGGTGTGCGGGGAGTGGTTCGGGCCCGAGCTGTGCACCAGGTTGCCGTGGAAGAACACGACGGTGCCGGCCGGGCCGGTGGCCTCGTGGACCCCCCGGGTGCGGGCGAGCTCCTCGGTCGAGGGGTCCGGGAGCGCGTAGGCGTTCCGGCTCGACGTGATCCAGGCCCAGCCGCCCCCGCCCGCCCCGCCGCCGGTGTTCCCGTCGCTCCCGTCGCTCCCGTCGTTCCCCGCGGACGCCGCCGCGGCCGGCCGGTCGGTGTGCGTGCCCGGGATCAGGCGCAGCGGCCCGTTCTCCTCGGTGACCTCGTCGAGGAACACGGCGGCGGTGAGCGCCGCCGGGCGCCGCATCCCGTCGGCGGCCCGCCAGAAGTCGAAGTCCCGGTGCCACTGCCAGCGGTCGCCGCGCCGGGCCGCCTTCGGATTGACCTTCCACTGGTACACGTACATGTCCTCACCCAGGAACAGACGGGCCAGCGCGGTCAGCGGTGACGCCTCGGCCAGCGCCTGCCAGGGACCGCCTCTGCGGTGAAGGCCGTAGACGGCGCGCACGGTCGTGCCGTCCTCCTCGAAGAACCGCTGCGGTCCCTCCTCGGCGAGTACGGCGGGCAGTTCCTCGGTCAGGGGTCCCCAGATCTCGGGCGGGGTCATCGGGGGTACGACGGCAAAGCCGTCGCGCCGGAATTGGGCCAGGAGCCGCTTCGGGTCCGTCATGCGCCCAGGGTGCAGCCCGGCGCGGGCCCCGGCGAGGCATCACGGGGAGCGCACAGGGAGTGCGCCGGTTCATGTCCGGCCGGTCCCCACGAGCCACTTCCCCCTCGCCCCGCCCTCCGGACCGGCTCCTACTGGCCACCGCCGTAGAGCGGCCCCGTGGGCCAGATCGGGGAGGTGGCGACCCGGGACCACTCCGGATCGCGGCGGCCCGGCAGGGTGCGTCCGTCGGCGGCCCAACGGGTCAGCAGCGCATGGTAGATCGGTGGGTCCGGCTGCCGGTGCGGAACCGATTCTTCCGGGCGCGGAACCGATTCTTCGTAGCCGGGGGGCGCGGGACGCCGCCGCCTTCCCGTTCTTGTCCCAGGGGTTTCGAGCGTGGTCATACCGGGCCAACGCGCCACCCGACGCGCGGGTAACCGCCGCCGCCCTCCGGGTATCCGTTCGAGACGTCCCCGCCACCGCGCGCCCGGGGCGCACGGGAGGGGGTCGTCGCGTCGGTCGGCCGGCGGGCCGCTGCCGCGGGAAGGCGCCGGCGTCCAGGTGGCCAGACGTGCCGAGATGTCAGGGAGTGCCAGAACCCTGGCCCCGAACACGGTATCTGACGTACCGTCATATCAGCCCGAGCTCGCTGCCCCAGGAGGTTTGCCATGCCCGCGGACCGACCCGTGCCCCTCGACGAATACCCCGTCCACCAGGCCCCTTTGTCGATGAAGCACCTGGTCACAGGCGACCGCAACGCCTACGACCGCTGCATCTTCCACGTCTTCGACCACGCAGGCCGCGCCGTCCTCATCCTCGGCCTCGGCGTCTACCCCAACGCAGGGGTCATCGACGCCTACGCCACCCTGCGCACCGGCGACGAACTCCTCGCCGTCCGCGCCTCCGACGCCCTCGCCGACGACCGCATGAACCTCTCCGTCGGCCCGCTGCGGATCACCGTCGACGAACCCCTGAAGCGGATCACCCTGCGGTGCGATCCCGACCCCGACGACCCCGACGGACTCTCGTACGACATCTCCTGGACCGCCGAGTTCCCCGCCGTCTGGGAGCCGCACCACGTCCAGCGGCGCGGCGACCGGCTCATGCTCGAAGGCCGCCGCTTCGTCCAGGCCGGCCACGTCACCGGCACCATCCGCGCCAAGGGGGAGGAGTACGCCCTCACTCCCGGGGAGTGGACCGGCACCCGCGACCGCAGCTGGGGCGTGCGCCCCATCCCCGGAGAGGACGGCGGCCGCGCCGCCGAGGAACACCGGCCCGAGGGCTTCCACTGGCTCTGGATACCCGTCCGCTTCGAGGACCGCTTCCTCATGGTCATCGCGCAGGAGGACGCGGACGGCCACCGCACCCTCAGCGAGGCCGTCCAGGTCTTCCCCGAGGACAGCGGCCGCCACGACGTGCAGCTCGGCTGGCCCCAGACGGAGATCCGCTACCGCCCCGGCACCCGCCACCCCGAGAGCGCCGTCGTCCACCTCGCCGACCCCGCCCGCAAACCCCTCGAACTCGGTGTCGAGATCCTGAACTCCTCCCCGCTCGCCGTCGGCGCCGGCTACCCGCCCGCCTCCGACTGGCAGCACGGCAGCTGGCAGGGCCGCGGCTGGACCGACCGCCGCGTCTACGACCTCTCCGACCCCGCCGCCCACCCCATGGCCGCCTTCGGCGTCACCGACCACTCCGCCCGCTTCACCCTCGACGGGCGCACCGGCTTCGGCATCTTCGAGCACGGCAGCTTCGGCCGCCACGACCCCAGCGGCTTCACCGACTACGGCTCGGTCGCGCCGTAACGGCCCCCGTAACGGCCCCCGCGGCGCCCCGCGACAGCACGAGCCAAGAGAAGGAAGGGGAAGTCATGGCAGCACCGGCACCACGCCCGCGCACCTCCACCCGCGAACCCGAGGAACTCGGCCGGCGCCTCGCCGCCTGGCTCGACACCGAGCTCCCCGGCGCCAAGGTCACGGGCATCTCCGTCCCCGCGTCCAACGGCATGTCCAGCGAGACCCTGCTCTTCGACATCGAGCATCCCGACACCCCCGTCCGCGCCTGCGCCCTGCGGCTCGCCGCGGACCCGGCCGCCTACACGGTGTTCCCCACGTACGACATGCCCCGCCAGCACCGCGTGATGAGCCTGGTCGGCGCCCACACCGACCTGCCCGTCCCGCGCGTGCTCTGGCTGGAACAGGACCCCGGGCCGCTCGGCGCTCCCTTCTTCGTCATGGCCCGCGCCGAAGGCCGGGTCCCGCCCGACGTCATGCCCTACACGTACGAGGGCAACTGGCTGCACTCCGCGAGCGACTCCGAACGCGCCGAGCTCCAGGAGGCGAGCATCTCCCTGCTGGCCCGGCTGCACGACCAGTTCCCCGCCGAGGAGGCCGAGTTCCTGCTCCCCGCGGGCTCCGGCAGCCCGCTGCGCCGCCACGTCGACGCCCAACGCGCCTACTACGCCTGGGTGGTCGAGGGACTCGCGCCCTCCCCGCTGCTGGAGCGGGCCTTCGAGCGACTGGAGGAGCTGTGGCCCGAGGACGAGGGCCCCGCCGTCCTCAACTGGGGCGACGCCCGCATCGGCAACGTCGTCTACCGGGCCGGCGGATTCGAGCCCGTGGCCGTCCTGGACTGGGAGATGGCCGGGTACGCCCCGCGCGAGGTCGACCTCGGCTGGACCGTCTACCTCCACCGCTTCTTCCAGGACCTGACCGTCGGTTTCGGCCAGAGCGGCCTGCCCGACTTCCTGCGCCGCGCCGACTTGGAGCGCCGGTACGCCGAACTCACCGGGCACATCCCGCGGGACATGGAGTTCCACACCCTGTACGCCGCCCTGCGGCACGGGATCGTGATGCTGCGCATCGCCTACCGGCAGGCCTACTTCGGGGAGGTCGAGATCCCCGCGGACCCGGACGGCCTGATCCTGCACCACGCCAGCCTCCGGGCGATGGTGCAGGGAACGTACTGGTAGGGATCCGTACGGGCGGGGATCCGGCCCGGCAGCGATCCGGCCCGGCAGCGATCCGGCCCGACAGCGATCCCGCCCGGTGGGCATCCGGCGCGGACGGCGGCCGGAAGGCCGTCGGTCAGGCGGCCTGCGCGTGCTGCCGCATCTGCGGCAGCAGGGTCGGCGCCGGCATCCGCACGGGACGCGAACCGGGACCGCCGACGTGCGAGAAGGGCTGCGTCCGCCAGTCCAGGCCCTGCGGCAGGTCCAGCAGCACGACCTCCAGCTCCTGGGGCTCGGCCTGGCCCGTGCCCACCGTCGGCAGCGCGTCGCAGGACGGGCGGCCCGTACCCGCGCACACCGTGAGTCCGAAGGGGTTCCACGGGGTCAGGCAGAACGCGTGCTCCGGCAGGTACTCCTCGTCGGCGACGAGGGCGATCGACTGGCCGCAGTCCGGGCAGATCGCGTGGTGGATCTCGAAGCCGTCGAACCCGTCGGCGTCTTCGAGGTACTCACCGTCCTCGGCATCGACGAAATCCAGGGGCTCCGGTTCGGTGCGACCGGCGCGCTTGCTGTTCAGCATGGATGTACTCCCCCTTGAGTGGGCCGGGCGGGCAGTTTCCACGGCCTCGGCCACAGCAAGCACTTCCCGCCGCGCGGCACGAGTAACCACAACATCCCGGCGTACGCCTACATACCCCTGTGGCCTTGGTCACATGCCCGCCGCAGGTGCCACTTGTGGGCGGACAGCACTGTGCCTGGAGCACGCTTGGGCCTTAGGTTGAGCGGCTATGAGCGCAATGGAGGAGCTGGACCGCCAGATCGTGGATCTGCTCGTGCGGGACGGGCGGATGAGCTACACGGATCTGGGCAAGGCCACGGGACTGTCCACGTCGGCGGTCCACCAGCGAGTACGCCGTCTGGAACAGCGCGGAGTGATCCGCGGGTACGCGGCCGTCGTCGACCCCGAAGCCGTCGGGCTGCCCCTGACGGCCTTCATCTCGGTGAAGCCCTTCGACCCGAGCGCGCCGGACGACATCGCCGACCGGCTGGCCGGCGTGCCGGAGATCGAGGCCTGCCACAGCGTCGCCGGCGACGAGAACTACATCCTGAAGGTGCGCGTCGCGACCCCGCTGGAGCTGGAGGACCTCCTGGGCCGCCTGCGCGCCCTGGCCCACGTGTCGACCCGCACCACGGTGGTCCTCTCCACCCCGTACGAGGCCCGCCCGCCCCGCGTGTGAGGCGTTTTCCGCCGCGCCCCCGGGGGTGCGGTCGAGGCGGGGCGGCGGACCCGCGAAACTGAGGGCATGACAGACCGCACCGCCAGCTCCGCCGATGCCGCCGGAGCCCCCGCATCCGAACGGACCGTCCTCCTGCGCGGGGGCGAGGTACACAGCCCCGCCGACCCCTTCGCCACCGCGATGGTCGTCGAGCGGGGACACGTCGCCTGGGTCGGCTCCGAAGGCGCCGCCGACGCCTTCGCGCAGGGCGTCGACGAGGTCGTCGACCTCGGCGGCGCGCTCGTCACCCCCGCCTTCACCGACGCGCACGTCCACACCACCTCCGCCGGCCTCGCCCTCACCGGGCTCGACCTCACCGGCGCCGCCTCCCTCGCCGAGGCCCTCGGGCTCGTGCGCGCGTACGCCGCCCGCCGCCCCGCCGACCGGGTGCTCCTCGGCCACGGCTGGGACGCCTCCCGCTGGCCCGAGCGCCGCGCACCCCGGCGCGAGGAGCTCGACGAGGCCGCCGCGGGCCGCCCGCTCTACCTCAGCCGCATCGACGTGCACTCCGCCGTCGTCACCACCGCCCTGCTGGACCTCGTCCCGGCCGTCACCGTCCGCGGCGACGAGCCGCTGACCCGCGAGGACCACCACGCCGTCCGCAGGGCCGCCCTCGCCGCGGTCACCCCCGCCCAGCGCGCCGAGGCCCAGCGCGCCGCCCTCGACCGGGCCGCCTCCCTCGGCATCGGCTCCGTCCACGAGTGCGGCGGCCCCGACATCTCCTGCGCCGAGGACTTCGCGGACCTCCTGAACCTCGCCCGCGAGCGGCCGGGCCCCCGCGTCTTCGGCTACTGGGCGGACACGGACCTGGAACAGGCCAAGGCGCTCGGCGCCATCGGCGCCGCCGGCGACCTCTTCGTGGACGGCGCCCTCGGCTCCCACACCGCCTGCCTGCACGCCCCGTACGCCGACGCCGGCCACACCGGCACCGGCTACCTCGGCGCGGCCGAGGTGGCCGAGCACGTGGCCGCCTGCACCGAGGCGGGCCTCCAGGCCGGATTCCACGCCATCGGCGACGCCGCCCTCACCGCCGTCGTCGAGGGCGTGCGCGCCGCCGCGGAGAAGGTCGGCCTCGCCCGCGTGCGCGCCGCCCGGCACCGCGTCGAGCACGCCGAGATGATGACCCCGGCCACCATCGCCGCCTTCGCGGACCTCGGCCTCACCGCCTCCGTCCAGCCCGCCTTCGACGCGGCCTGGGGCGGCGAGGAGGGCATGTACGCCGACCGGCTGGGCGCGGAGCGCGCCCGTACGCTCAACCCATTCGCCGCCCTGCTCAGGGCCGGGGTGCCGCTCGCCTTCGGCTCCGACGCCCCCGTGACCCCCTTCGACCCCTGGGGCACCGTCCGGGCGGCCGCCTTCCACCGCACCCCCGAGCACCGGATCTCCGTACGGGCCGCCTTCACGGCCCACACCCGGGGCGGCTGGCGGGCACTGGGCCGCGACGGCGCGGGCGTGCTCGTGCCCGGCGCCCCGGCCGACTACGCGCTGTGGGAGACCGCCGAACTGGTGGTCCAGGCCCCCGACGACCGGGTCGCCCGCTGGTCCACGGACCCCCGTTCGGGGACCCCCGGGCTGCCCGACCTGACCCCCGGCCGCGATCTGCCCGTGTGCCTCGCGACCGTCGTCGGCGGGCGGGAGGTATTCGTACGGCCACAGGGGTGATCCGGTCGGCCTCGGTTCGGTACCGGCGCTTCGACCCGGATAGGTTCGGCCGGGTCCACCACCGGACGTCCGAACCGGGCGGATCCGTCTGCTCAGCGCGCCCGCGCCTCGGGGGCGAGGGAAGGTTTCGCCGGGACGGTGGTCCCCCCTGCTCCGCAGGAACTCGGGGGAGGGTGGCCCCGGCCGGGGCCCGCGGTCCAGTAGACAACGGTCACGGCGACCCGCAGCCAGCGGGAGCCGGACCGGCCCGAAGGACCGCGGGCCCCGGCCACTGTTCTAAAGTCATCCTCTGAGACAGGACGTACAAGAACACGAAGGCGGACCCAGTGAGCGACGGCGGACAGCGAGGGCAGGGACCGCTCGGCACGGCCTTGGTGATCATTCCGACCTTCAACGAGGCGGAGAACATCGGCCCGATCGTCGGCCGAGTGCGCGCGGCGGTGCCCGGGGCGCACGTCCTCGTCGCCGACGACAACAGCCCCGACGGCACCGGCAAGCTGGCCGACGAGCTGGCGGCCGCCGACGACCACGTGCACGTCCTGCACCGCAAGGGCAAGGAGGGGCTCGGCGCCGCCTACCTCGCGGGCTTCGCCTGGGGCCTGGAGCGCGACTACGGCGTGCTCGTCGAGATGGACGCCGACGGCTCCCACCAGCCGGAGGAACTGCCGAGGCTGCTGACCGCGCTGGCCGGCGCCGACCTCGTCCTGGGTTCGCGCTGGGTGCCGGGCGGCCGGGTGGTCAACTGGCCCAAGAGCCGCGAGTTCCTCTCGCGGGGCGGCTCGGTGTACTCCCGGCTGATGCTGGACGTCCCGATCCGTGACGTGACGGGCGGCTACCGGGCCTTCCGGCGCGAGACCCTGGAGGGGCTGGGCCTGGAGGAGGTCGCCTCCGCGGGCTACTGCTTCCAGGTCGACCTGGCCCGCCGGGCGGTGCGCCAGGGGTTCCGCGTCGTCGAGGTGCCCATCACCTTCGTCGAGCGTGAGTTCGGCGACAGCAAGATGAGCAAGGACATCGTCGTGGAAGCCCTCTGGCGGGTCACCCAGTGGGGGCTCAAGGCCCACGCGGCGAAGCTGACCGGCCAGGACAAGCCCAAGAACGCGGACGGCGGCCCGGCCAAGACCCGCGAAACCCCCTAGGGGATGTCCGGTACCTCCGGCTGAGGCCGCTTTTACGCCACCCCAGGCACACTGGGTGGTATGACGACCGGCGTTCCCCTTTCGACGGCCCCCCGGCGGCGCTCGCGCGCCCGCACCTTCCTTCCGCTGGCGGTCGCCGCCTGGCTGATCCTGGAGATCTGGCTGCTCAGCCTGGTCGCCGGCGCGGCCGGCGGTCTGACCGTCGCGGCGCTCCTCGCGGGCGGGATCGTGCTCGGCGTCGTGGTCATCAAGCGGGCCGGGCGGCGGGCCTTCAAGAACCTGACGAACACCTTCCAGCAGGCCCAGCAAGCCCAGCAAGGGCAGCAGCCCCCGCCCCAGGCGGCGAAAGCGCAGCCGGGCAGCGGCAACGGCCTCACGATGCTGGCCGGCCTGCTCCTGATCCTGCCGGGCCTGCTCTCCGACGTGGCCGGCCTGCTCCTGCTGGTCCCGCCCGTCCGGGCGTGGACCGGCCGCCGCCTGAGCGGCACCCTGGAGCGCCAGATGGCCGCGGCCCCGGCGGGCACCCTCGGTGACGCCTTCCAGCAGGCCCGCATCCACCAGCCCGACGGCAAGGTCGTCCAGGGCGAGGTCATCCGTGAGGACGGGCCGCAGCGGCGGCGGCCGCAGGAGCCGGGTTCCGACACCGGGTACCGGCCGCCGCTGGCGCCCTGATTCCCGAGTCCTGAGTCCTGAGTCCCGCCTGCGGACGGAAACAGACCGAGGGCCCCCGCCACAGTTCGTGGCGGGGGCCCTCGGCTTCTTGTTCTGCTCGTCCGGCTGTCAGGCGGACTTGCGGCTGTCCCGCGGATGCACGGCAATGTTCATGGCGCCGGAACGCAGGACCGCCAGCCTCTCGGCCAGCACTTCCTCCAGTTCCTCGCGGGTGCGCCGCTCCATGAGCATGTCCCAGTGCGTTCGCGCAGGCTTGCCCTTCTTCTCTTCGGGCCCGTCCCCGTCAACCAGGAGTGCCATGGCGCCGCACGCCTTGCACTCCCACTCCGGCGGAATCTCTGCCTCAACCGAGAACGGCATCTCAAATCGATGTCCGTTCTGGCATGCGTACTCCACCGCCTGGCGCGGGGCCAGATCGATGCCGCGGTCCGTCTCGTAGCTGGTAACCACGAGCCGCGTACCGCGGAGAGCTCGCTCACTCATGAATCGTGCCTCCCGGGCTTGTCGCCCACAGGACAGGTGTCGCTGTCGTCGTCATCCGGTCAACGTCCGGTCGGCGGTATAGATTCCCGCTCCGGGTGATGCGTCGCCCGTCGTGCCGCCCCTTGTTGTACCCACCAGTGCCCGTTTTGTCACATCTGGCAGCAGATGTCACCCAACGTCTTCAGTTCTTTAGCGCGCAGTAACGGTCCGGCTGGCAGGCCAAAGGCGTACACTACCGGCCCTTCGCTTCAACGTCGAAATCCGTTCGGAATTCGTATGAAGATCCGGGTCGTGTCCGCCTCCGGACCTCGGCCGGTGAGCCCACCGGATCCACTCGGATCCACTCAGATCCGCTCGGGAACAGGATTCCCCGCCGCCTCCACCGCGCGCCGCACCGGCACTCGCGCCAGCAGCACGAAACCCAGTGCGAAGAAGACCACCAACGAGATGATCGCGTCCCGGTAGCTGCCCGTGACCTGGTACGTCAGGCCGAACACCAGCGGTCCGACCCAGCTCACCCCGCGGTCGCTCATCTCGTACGCCGAAAAGTACTCGGCCTCCTTGCCCACCGGTACCAGGTGCGAGAAGAGCGACCGCGACAGTGCCTGGCTGCCGCCCAGCACCAGCCCGATCATCGACGCGAGGGTGAAGAACCACACGGGCGCGCCGGCCGGCAGGAAGTACCCGGCGGCCAGCGTCACGGTCCAGGCCACCAGTGATCCGAGGATGGTCTTCTTCGCGCCGTACGACACGGCCAGCCGGCCCATCCCCATCGCGCCCGCGACCGCGAGGATCTGCACCAGCAGTACCGCCGTGATCAGCGTCGAGTCCTCCAGCTCCAGCTCCTGCTTGCCGTACACGGAGGCCTGCGAGATCACGGTCTGGATCCCGTCGTTGTAGACCAGGTACGCCAACAGGAACGACAGCGTCAGCGGGTGGCGCCGCATGTCCTTCAGCGTCGCGACGAGCTGCTTCCACCCCGACCCGGCGGCCGCGTGGCCGACGCCCGACCGGAGCACCGCCCGGTCCCGCAGCCTGCGCAGCGGGATGATCGTGAACGCGCCCCACCACAGGCCCGCCGAGGCCAGGCAGATGCGCACCGCCGCGTCCTTGGAGATCCCGAAGGACTCGTGCGACTGGAACAGGACCAGGTTCAGGATCAGGACGAACGCACCCGCCGTGTAGCCGAACGCCCAGCCGCGCGAGGAGACGGCGTCCCGCTCCTGCGGCTCCGCGATCTGCGGCAGGTAGGAGTTGTAGAGCACCATCGACACGGACATCGAGGCGTTCGCCACGATCAGCAGGACGCCGCCCAGCAGGTAGCGCTCGCCGCCCAGGAAGAACATCGCGGTGGTCGCCGCGGCGCCGGTGTAGGCCGCCGCCGCGAGCAGCGGCTTCTTGCGGCCCGTACGGTCCGCGGCGGCTCCCACCAGCGGCATCGCCAGCACCGCGACGATCACCGACATCGAGACGGCGTACGCGAAGAACGAGCCGGACCGGACCGGGATCCCCAGCGGGTGGACGTACCCCTGCGCGTCCTGGGCGGCCTCGGCCATCGCCGTGAGGTACGGGCCGATGAACACCGTCAGGACGGTCGACGAGTAGACCGAGCAGGCGAAGTCGTAGAAGTACCAGCCGTGCTGCTCGCGCTTGCGGGCCGCGGCGGCGACGGCTCTGCCGTCCTCCGCGCCCGGTTCCGCCTCGTCCGTGGTCTGCGCACTCATGAGTGCCCCCTCGCTGGTCCCCGTACCGCCGCGGCCGCCCCACCGGGCGCGGCGGCCCTACGGCCGCTCAGGCCCAGGCCCCGCGCCGGTCCAGCACCGTGCGCAAGATGTCGATCCGGTCGGTCATGATGCCATCGACTCCCAGGTCGAGCAGCGCCTCCATGCGTTGCGGTTCGTTCACGGTCCACACGTGTACCTGGAGTCCGCGCTCGTGCGCGGTGCGTACGAACCGGCCGTCGACCACGCGGATCCCCGCCTGGGTCTCCGGAACCTGCGCCGCCACCGCCCCGACCCGCAGCGCCGCCGGGATCGCGTACGAGCGCAACCGCAGGCCGACCACCCCGCGGACCCCGTACGAGGTCGCCAGCCGCGGCCCGGCGATCTTCTGGGCCCGGGCCACCCGGCTCTCCGAGAACGAGCCCACGCACACCCGGTCCCAGACGCCCGCCCGCGCGATCAGGTTGACCAGCGGATGCAGGGCCGACTCGGACTTGACGTCGATGTTCCAGCGGGCCTCGGGGAACTCCTCCAGGAGCTCCTCGAACAGCGGCAGCGGCTCGGTGCCCGCCACCCGCGCCTCGCGGACCCGGCTCCAGGTCAGCTCCGCGATCCGGCCCCGCCCGTCGGTGACCCGGTCGAGGGTGGAGTCGTGGAAGGCGACCAGCTTCCCGTCCGCGGTCGCGTGCACATCGGTCTCGAAGTACCGGTAGCCCGCGTCGGCGGCCCGCCGGAAGGCGGCGGCGGTGTTCTCAAGGCCGTCCGCGGCCCCTCCCCGGTGTGCGAAGGGGATCGGAGCCGGGTGGTCCAGATACGGATGGCGAAGGCGTACGTGCGTCACCCGTCGCAGTATGCACCGTGTGCCCCGCGGGAAGGCGGCGGCCTGAGGACCGCACGGTGGCCACACGGTGAACGCGGCGGCACCCCTGGCCCGGGTGGATCCCGGCATGACAGTCTGAGGGTGCGGAAGCGAGCCAATACCGGCCCCGTCCGGGGTCGGGCAGGGCCAATTCGACAAAGGTGGACCGGACAACATGGCAGAGTGGACCTCGGCGGTGGGTGCCGCACAGCTCGCCCGTCTCATCACCTCGCAGCAGGAGCGGCCGAGTCTGCCCGGGGCGCGCAAGCTCCCGGCGTACCGCACCCTCGCCGACGGCATCCGGCTGCTCGTCCTCGAAGGCCGCGTCCCCGTGGCCGCCCGGCTGCCCGCCGAGCGCGAGCTGGCCGCCTCGCTCTCCCTCTCCCGCACCACCGTCGCCGCCGCCTACGAGGCCCTGCGCGGGGAGGGCTTCCTGGAGTCCCGCCGCGGCGCCGGCAGCTGGACCTCCGTACCGGCCGGGAACCCGCTGCCCGCCCGGGGCCTGGAACCGCTGCCGCCCGAGTCCCTCGGGTCGATGATCGACCTCGGCTGCGCCGCGCTCCCCGCGCCCGAGCCCTGGCTCACCAAGGCCGTACAGGGCGCGCTGGAGGAACTCCCGCCCTACGCGCACACCCACGGGGACTACCCCGCCGGGCTCCCCGCGCTGCGGCGGATGCTCGCCGACCGCTACACCGAGCGCGGCATCCCCACCATGCCCGAGCAGATCATGGTCACGACGGGTGCGATGGGCGCCATCGACGCCATCTGCAGCCTCTTCGCCGGGCGCGGGGAGCGGATCGCCGTCGAATCCCCTTCCTACGCCAACATCCTCCAGCTCATGCGCGCCGCCGGGGTGCGGCTCGTACCCGTCGCGATGGCCGACGGGCTGGCCGGCTGGGACATGACGGTGTGGCGGCAGGTGCTGCGCGACGCCGCGCCGCGCCTTGCGTACGTCGTCGCCGACTTCCACAACCCGACCGGGGCGCTGGCCTCGGACGAGCAGCGCCGCGCCATGGTGGAGGCGGCCCGTTCGGCCGGCACGGTCCTGGTCGTCGACGAGACCATGGCCGAGCTCCGGCTGGACCCGGCGCTGGAGATGCCGCGCCCGGTCTGCTCCTTCGACCCGGCCGGGTCGTCCGTGATCACCGTCGGCTCCGCCAGCAAGGCCTTCTGGGCCGGCATGCGGATCGGCTGGGTCCGCGCGGCCCCCGACGTGATCCGGAGCCTGGTCGCGGCCCGCGCCTACGCCGACCTCGGCACGCCGGTGCTGGAGCAGCTCGCGGTGAACTGGCTGATGCGGACCGGCGGCTGGACGGAGGCCGTGCAGATCCGCCGCGACCAGGCCCGGGAGAACCGGGACGCGCTGGTGGCCGCGGTGCGCCGGGAGCTGCCGGACTGGGAGTTCGAGGTGCCGAGGGGCGGGCTGACCCTGTGGGCGCGGGCGGGCGGGCTGTCGGGCTCCCGGCTGGCCGAAGTGGGGGAGCGGGTCGGCGTACGGGTCCCGTCGGGGCCGCGGTTCGGCGTGGACGGGGCCTTCGAGGGCTACGTCCGGCTGCCGTTCACCGTCGGCGGCCCGGTGGCCGAGGAGGCGGCGGTCCGCCTCGCGGCGGCCGCCCGCCTGGTCGGCACGGGTGCTGCCGGCAGCACGGCGGAGCCCCCGCGCACGTTCGTGGCGTAACGGCGCGGGGGCTCGGGGACTCGGCGGTTCAGGGGTCAGGGGTTCAGGGGCCCACCGGCCAGGGGCCGCGGGCCGGCGGGGTCTCGGCCGGCACCTCCTCGGCGTCGTCGAACGCCTCCAGCTCGGCGAGGTCGGCGTCGAGCGACGGTCCCTGCGCCCGAGCCGGCGGCTGGACGATGTGCAGCGGCTTCGCGAGCGCCACCCGGCCGGGCCCGCCCGGGGACGGCAGCTGCCGCCCCGGCAGCAGCTCCACCACCGCCTGGCGGTGTCCCGGGTGCGCGGCGTCGTCGTACGGGTCCGGCGTGGCGGGCACCTGCACCCGGTGCACGGGGCCCGAGCCGAGCCGCGCGTACCCGCGCCCCGGCGGCACCTGAGCGGTCGGCGTGGTGTGCGGCGGCAGCCCCAGCACGTCGGTGATCTGCTGCGCGGCGGCCGGGCCGAGCACGATCCGGGCCCGGGTGTGCTGCCAGACGGCGTCGTTCAGCAGCTCCAGGTGATCGAACTGCTCCGCCACCACCACCGTGACGTGCGCGGCGCGCCCGTGCCGCAGCGGCACCTGGAGCTGGGCCAGCGGGTCCGGACTCCCCTCGGCGGTCGCGAGGTGGGCGAGCACGCTGGGCCGGTCCAGCAGGATCCACAGCGGCCGCCGGGTGTCCTCCGGCGCAGGCCGTCCGGCCTCGCGGGCCCGGTGCGCGGCGATCAGCCGCCGCTCCGTCTCGCGCGCGGCCCACTCCAGGGTGGCCAGCGCCCCCGCCGGACCGCACTCCACGGCCAGGACGCCCGTACGACCGGACAGGCAGGCGAACTCCCCGCTGCCGCCGCCCTCGACGATCAGTACCTCACCCCCGTGGTGCAGCGCTTGCAGGGCGATCGAGCGCAGCAGGGAGGAGGCTCCGCTGCCGGGCCGGCCGACGGCCAGCAGGTGCGGTTCGGTGGAACGGGGGCCGGTGCGCCAGATCACCGGCGGCACGTCGCGCGGCCCCCCGTCGTCCAGGACGGGCAGGGTGCGCTGCACCGCGGTTGCATCGGTGAAGCCGAGCACCGTCTCACCGGGGGAGGTGACGAACTGCTGCGCCGCGATTCCCGTGGGCAGCGGCGCGAGCACCGTCAGGTCGAGCTGGTTGCCCTCCTCGTCCCATTCGAAGAGGTACTCCCGGCCGCGCCCGGACTTGGCGTGGAGCAGGGTCTCGATCCGGGCCCGCGAGGCGGCCTCGCCGTCGGTGAAGTAGGCGGGATAGCGGATCCGGAGCCGGGTGACGCGGCCGGCCTCGTCGAAGGCGTGGCCGCTGAAGGCCTTGTCCCACTCCCCGCCGTGGGCGAAGAGCGGGTTCGGGTCCTCGGGGATGGAGAAGTACGGCACCAGCGCCTCGTAGAGGGCGCCGAGCCGTTCGCCCTCGGCCTCGCTCGGCCCGGTCTTGACCGGGGTCCGGTCGCGGCCGTGCCAGGCCGCCGCCGCCATCAGGCTGACGAGGGCGAGCAGGGGCCCGTAGGGGACGAGCGCGACCACGAGGACGCAGGCGGCCCCCAGGAACAGCGCGGGACCACGCTTGTCCCTGGGCGTCTGCCCCCATTTGCGCCGCCCGGCCGAGGCCAGGACGCGCAGGCCGCGCCCGATGACGAGGAGCGGATGGAGGACGTCCGTGGCGTTGTCGGCGGCCGTGCGAGCGAGGTCGCGGCCCCGTGCCAGCGACGTGGTGCCGTTGCCGAGGATGCGGGGGAGTGGGCGCCGGGCCACGGTCGTCTCCTGGAGTCGGGGGTGCTGAACGGTGGGGCCGGGGTCAGAGCTTGATCCCGCCGAGGAGGCTCGCGAGGCTCGCCGTGCTCGCCGTGATGCTCGGTGCGATGGCGGAGCCGGCGAGGAAGAAGCCGAACAGTGCGCAGACGAACGCGTGGGACAGCTTCATCCCGTCCTTTTTGAAGAAGAGGAAGGCGATGATGCCGAGCAGGACGACGCCTGAGATGGACAGGATCATGAGAAGTTCTCCTGGTGGGTGGGGACGGTCACCATCAGTTGTTCCAGGCTCACAGGAAGTATCAATGCGATAAAAGGTGCATACGGGTGAATCCAGGCTTTTTTCACTTGACCGGCGCAGCCCGGCTGGCGCGTCCGCCACGAAGGGGATCCTTGCCTCGGCCGGGCCCCCGTATGTGCAGGTCCGGGCGCTACTCTGGCGATTCACCCGTACGGTCGCAGTGCCGTACGCCCCCCTGCCCGCGCGGCCCGGGGAATCTCACGTCAACAGCGAGTGGAAGGCGGTACGACAGATGAGCGAGCACGAGCCCACCCAGGGCGGCTCCCCGGGCGCTCCGGACGAGGACGTCATCGAGCTGGCCACCAAGATCTTCGACCTCGCCCGGCAGGGCGAGACCGAGACGCTCACCGCGTACCTGGACGCCGGAGTACCGGCCAACCTCACCAACGACCGGGGCGACACCCTCGTCATGCTGGCCGCCTACCACGGGCACGCCGCCGCCGTCACGGCCCTGCTGGCCCGCGGCGCAGAAGCCGACCGCGCCAACGACCGCGGCCAGACCCCGCTGGCCGGCGCCGTCTTCAAGGGCGAGGAGACCGTCATCCGCGCGCTGCTCGCCGGAGGGGCCGACCCGACCGCCGGAACCCCCTCCGCCGTGGACACCGCCCGCATGTTCGCCAAGGCCGACCTGCTGGAACTCTTCGGAGCCGAGTAGTCCGTTTTTGCCCGTGACCTGGCAGGGTCTGACCGGTCCGCCACCTCACGGAATGGTCACGGCGGCCGTAAATGTGGTCGCGGCGCACAAACCGGCTGGGTCATCATGGCGACGGATTCGATTCGCGGACATGGCGGACGGGCAGGAGCGGGCAGGACACGCAGGGTGTCCGGGCCCATCCCCTGCACGAACCCGGCCGACGTGGTCGCGGAGCACCGACGAGAGTGAGAAGGCAATGGTCTACATCGAGCGGAACATGACGGCGGACGTCCTCACATGCTGTTACGCGGCCCTGTGAATCCCGATTCCCGGTTGCGTCCCCAGCTTGATTTGAGGCCATTCCCATGTTCGAACCAGTCATAGCGCCAAGCGGCACCCTGCTCGGGCTCCTCCAGCGGGGCCGCGGCGACGGCACGCTGCACGCCCTGGCGGCGCCCCGGGCGGAGGCCCTGGCGGCCCTCAACCAGTGCGTGGTCAGCGACCCGCGCCAGGACTGGCAGGTCGAGAACCGCTCGCTGTACTACGCACGCCTGTACGTGGATCTCGACGGCCCCCTCGGCGCCATCGAGAGCCACCTCTTCAGTGCGGACGACCTCGTCGACGACTCGGACCACCGGACGGGCCTCGCCCTGTCCGTCCTGGGCCACCTGGCCTCGTACGGCCGCGGCGACGCGCTCATGCTGCTGCGCCGCTACGCCGCCTCCGGCGCCAACTGGGCCTGGGCCCTCGACGAGCTCGCCCTGCGCGACGACGACGAGGGGCTGCGCGGCCTCGCCGCGCCCGTGCTCGCCAGATTCCCGGCCGGTGCCGAGGGCGAGGCGCGGCTGGCCGCCGCCGTCCGCGACGCCTACGAGCCCCGGCCCTGGTGTCTGTGGGAAGGGTCACCCGAGTACGGCGACCGCCTGCGCGCGGCCCGCCAGCAGGGCTCCTTCGACCGCTGGCAGCGCCAGCTCACCCCGAACGGGCCCCGGCCCGGCTGGGGGGTCCAGGCCGTCTTCGACTGGGCCGCCGACGGCTTGCGCCGCGGCACCCCGCTGCACGTGCCCGCCGCACGCTGCCTCGCCGCCGTCGCCGCGCCCGAGGACCGCTCCGCGATCCTCGCGGCCGCCGCCGGAGCGGGCGGCGAGGCCGCCCGGGCCACCGCCCTGCACCACCTGGTCCTCGCCGAGCCGGAGAACCCGGCCGTACTGGACCTCATCGAAGCCGCCGCCGACGAGCCGGCCGTCGCCGCCTACGAGCGCATGTGCGGCCCCGCGGCCGTCGACCGCGCCCGGCAGTGGATCCACCGCCCCGACGCGCTGGGCGCGGCCGCGGGCGCCCTCCTGGCCGCCCGGGGCGGCGCCGAGGACACCGCACTCGTACTGGGCGCCC
This sequence comes from Streptomyces sp. NPDC051582, assembly GCF_040681715.1. Lineage (NCBI taxonomy): Bacteria > Bacillati > Actinomycetota > Actinomycetes > Kitasatosporales > Streptomycetaceae > Streptomyces > Streptomyces sp. NPDC051582. The sequence continues at coordinate 27,031 of NZ_JBFAZJ010000025.1, read as the reverse complement.
TGCGCTCGACGGTGCGCGGCTCCGGCCCGGACGCCCAGCGGCTGTTCGCCCTGGTCGACGGCGCCGGCCGGCTGTCCATCGGCTGCGCGGCTCCGGTGCTGCGCCACATCTACCGCGAGACGGCCTCGTCCCACCTGCGCGGGCGCGCGGCGCGCGCCCTGGCCAGCACGGACCCCTCCTTCGCCGCCGGCTTCGCCGTCGAATGCCTCTGGGACTGCGAGGAGACCACCCGCGAGGTGGCCGCCCACCACGCGGAGACGGCGGACGCCCGGGTGGCGCCGCGCCTGCGCCGCCTGGCGGCGGACCCCGCCGAGGAAGAGGACGTCCAGTCGGCGGTACGCAGCAGGATCGCCCCGGAGTCGGCCGTGTAGGCCCCCGGAAGACGCACCTTCGGCCCGGCCCCCGACGAGAGGGGGCCGGGCCGAGACGTGTCTCGGTGCGGGCGGGGGCGTGCAGGGCGGGGGCGTGCAGCCGGTTCCCCCGCGCCGGGGACAAAGGAGGAACCCCCTCACCCGGTACCCGGCCGCGGCCCCCGCGGACGTCTCACCGGGCCCGCACGAACCTCACCGGCACCCCCGGCCGGGCCTGCGCCGCCGCGTCGAGCGCCGGGCCCGGGGGGACCACGCCCACCACCGGGTAGCCGCCCGTCACCGGGTGGTCGGCGAGGAAGACCACCGGGAGGCCGTCCGGGGGGACCTGGACCGCGCCCAGGACCATGCCCTCGCTCGGGAGCTCACCGCCGCGGGCGCGGATCAGTGGGGTCCCGCCCTCGGTGCGCAGGCCGATGCGGTTCGACGCCGGCGAGACCCGGAACCCCGCACGCCACAGGGCCGCGACGGAAGCCGGCTCGAACCAGTCCGCGCGCGGCCCCGGCCGCAGCGGCAGCACCAGCTCCGCCGGCATCCCCGGCGCGGCCGGCACGTCCGCCCCGCGGACCGGATCCGGTCCGGCCGGACCCACCGGCAGCACCGTCCCGGCCGACAGCACGGGCGGCCCCAGCCCCGACAGCAGGTCCGTCGAGCGGCTGCCCAGGACCGGCGGTACGGCGAACCCTCCCCGCACCGCGACGTAGCCGCGCACCCCCGACTCGGCCCGGCCCACCTCCAGCTCCGCCCCGGCCCGGAGCCACACCGGCGCCCCCCACGCCACCGCGCGGCCCGACACCCGTACGGCGCACGGCGCGCCCGTGACCGCCACGGTCACCGGGGCCAGCGCCCGCAGGCCGACCCCGTCCAGGGTGGTCTCCAGGGCCGCGGCCCCCGGCGGGTTGCCGAGCAGCCGGTTGGCCAGGCCGAGAGCCCCCGCGTCCAGGGCTCCCGACCTCGGCACGCCCAGGTGCGCGTATCCGGGCCGCCCCAGGTCCTGGACGGTCGTCAGAGCCCCGGCCCGGAGCACCCGCAGCGCGGCGCCGCTCACCCCGCCACCTCCTCGAAGCGCACCCGTACCCCCGGCGCGAACAGCGCCGCCGGCTCCCGCCGCGCATCCCACAGCGCCACGTCCGTCGTCCCGACCAGCTGCCAGCCGCCGGGGGAGGAGCGCGGGTACACCCCCGCGTACTCGCCCGCGAGGGCCAGCGAGCCCGCCGGCACGGCCGTACGGGGCGTGACCCGCCGGGGCAGGTGGAAGCGCTCCGGCAGCCCCGTCAGGTAACCGAAGCCCGGCGCGAACCCGCAGAAGGCCACCCGGAACACGGTGTCCCCCACGACCCCGGCCACCTCCCGCTCCGCGACCCCCCACAGCCGGGCCACCTCCGCCAGGTCCGGCCCGTCGTACCGGACGGGGACCGTGACCAGCGGTCCCTCGGTCTCCGTCAGCGGCGGTACCACCCAGCGCGCGATGCGCTCCGCCAGCGCGCGCGGCTCGCGCACGCCGTCCAGCAGCACCGTCCGCGCCGCCGGGACCACGTCCCGCACGGCCCCCAGCTCGCCCGCGTCCCGCCGCCGGAGCAGCTCGGCGTGGAGCGCCGCCACCTCCTGCGCCGAGTCCAGCTCGATCAGCAGGGCCTCGCCGCCCACCACCAGCGGCCTCACGCGAAGGCCCCCAGGCGGACCCCCGCGGCGCCCAGCGCCTCGCGGACCCGCAGGGCGAGCCCGGCCGCCCCCGGGGTGTCCCCGTGCAGGCACAGCGAGCGCGCCCGCAGCGCCACCCGGGAGCCGTCGGCGGCCGTCACCGCGCCCTCGGTCGCCATCCCGACCGCGCGGGCCACCACGGCGTCCGGATCGTGCAGCACGGCCCCGGGCTCCCCGCGCGGCACCAGCGTCCCGGCCGGTGTGTACGCCCGGTCGGCGAAGGCCTCCGGTACGGCCGGCAGCCCCGCCGCCTCGGCGGCGGACAGCAGCAGCGAGCCCGGCAGGCCCAGGACGGGCAGGCCGGCCGTACCGGCCGCCATCCGCACCCCGGCGACGACCGCGCGGGCCTGGCCCGGGTCGTGGACCGTGCGGTTGTACAGCGCGCCGTGCGGCTTCACGTACGACACCCGGGAGCCGGCCGCCTTGGCGAAGACCTCCAGCGCCCCGATCTGGTAGGCCACCTCGTCGGCCAGCTCGCCCGCCGGCACGTCCATCGAGCGCCGGCCGAAGCCCGCCAGATCGCGGTACGAGACCTGCGCGCCGATCCGCACGCCCCGCTCCGCGGCCAGCGCGCAGACCCGGCGCATGATGGACGGGTCCCCGGCGTGGAAGCCGCACGCCACGTTCGCGCTCGTGACGACGGACAGCAGGGCCTCGTCGTCGGTCAGCGTCCAGCGCCCGAAGCCCTCGCCGAGATCGGCGTTGAGGTCGATCAGAGGTGTGATCATGGAAGCCATGCGGTGAGCGTAGAACGTGGACACGCGGAACACGGCGCGTGCGGCGGGAACGGCCGGCGGCCCCCGGGACCGATCCGGCCGAACCATGCCGTTTGGGATGTTGTCCGTGTCAGCGCCTAGTCTTTGTCCGTGACTCTCCCCGCCCCGGCGAAGCCCCTTCCGTCCCCGGCGCCGGGCCCGGCCGCCGACGAGGGCCTGGCCCGGCGGCTGCGCGCGCTCGCCTGCACCGCCCCGCTGCACGACCTCGACGTACGCAAGGCCAATCTCGCCGGCGAGTACGGGATCTACGCGATGGCGGAGGTCGCGCTCGCCGCGATCGACCTGGTCACGCTCAACATGGACTTCGACACCGGCGCCGACCACGAGCAGATAGTGGCCAGGCTGCTGCCGCGCGCCGCCGCGCAGGCACCGCACCGCCCTGCGGCCGAGCACGAGCGGGTGGCCCGCTGGGTCCTGGAGAACCTGATCAACGTCGGCAGCGTGGACCGCGGATTCCGGGCGATCTACGGCACGTTCGGCCCCGACGGGGTGTACGTGCGCCGGGACTACGACTTCAAGCTGATCGAAGAGGTCCCCGGCTACGGCGGGGCCGTCTACCTCCGCACGACCGACGAGGCCGTCAACGTGCTGGTCGGCGCCCTCGACACGGACGTCACCAGTGCGCAGATCGCGGCCGAGGTGAAGCTGGAGGTCCTGATCAGCCGGGGCCGGCTGGCCGACGCCCAGCTCGCCGCCGAGCAGGCCCGCTACCGCACCGTCCAGTACGCGGAGACCCTGCGCCGCACGCTGGACGCGACCCGGCGCAACGTCCGGGCGGTGGACTGGCTCGAATCGGTGCCCGACATGATCGAGGAGGCCCTCGACCACGTCGCCGACCGCTACCGGCACGAGAACGCGATCCTGACCAACATCCGCCGGGCGCGCGACGAGGCGGAGGAGCCCGACAACAAGCGGCGCGCCGCCGAGCTCGTCGACATCGTCAAGGACTGCATCCGCCGCCACACCCAGCTCCAGTCGAGGCTGCTGGACGCGGGCCCGCTGTTCCGCGCCGAGCAGGACCGGCAGGCCTTCGCGGCCCCCGCGCCGCGCTCCGGGATCGACCTGTACGGGCAGCTCGTCGCGCCCGTGCTGCCGCTGCCGCTCGCGCAGGCCTCCCGGGTCACCGACGCCTTCTTCGCGTCGGCCGTCGGGCTGCGGACCCCGGTCTCGGTGCGCGTCTGCGACCTGGTCGAGATACTGCTGACGCCGCCGGTGGAACGCGAGCACCTGGGCGCGGAGATGCCGGAGCCGGACCTCATCGCGACCCCGGACGACAGCCGGTTCAGCGAGGAGCAGCTCGCCGCCGCGATGGAGCTCCTGGAGCTGCCGCACGACGCCCCGCGCCGGCTGTCGGGCCTGCTCGCCGAGGCCCGGCGCAGCGACCCGGACCTGCCGTACCTGGTGGCCCTGCTGGCCGTCCACGCGGCGAGCCCGGCCGTCGGCACGGCCTACCGCCAGGGCGAGGAGCGGCTGCTCTTCGCCGTGGACGACGGCACGCAGCTCGAAGACCCCGAGTTCGGCGGCGCGGACCTGATCGTCGGCACGGCGCTCCTGGACGCGGCCGCGATGACCGCGGACCGCACGGAGGCGGCATGACCCCCGCCGGGCCGCTCGGCCGAACGACATGAACCAGCACAGCGGCAGGGGGCGGCGCGCGGGAGAGAACCCGCCCGCCGCCGCGACCACCGCCGTCGCGACCACCGCACACCACGAGAGGCAGTACCCGTGAGCGACCACCACGCCGAACACCCCGCGTGGAGCGAGGCCGACGCGCCGCCGGCCCCCGTCGCACCCGCCGCCGGCGGGGCGGTCACCCCCGCCGACGCCGCGGACGCGGCCCGGCTCGTCGCGTTCGGGCTCCAGCCCAAACTGCTCCCCGCCCGTGACGCCGAGTACGCCGAACTGCTGCGCCGCTACCGCGAGGAGCCGGCCTTCGGCCGACTCGCCGACGCCGTCGCCACCGGACTCGGTCTCGTGGTCCTGGAGGTGTCCCCGCGCGCCGGCATGGCCGTCGCCGCCGGAGAGGACTCCGTCTTCGCCGTCCGGATGGGCGACTACGCCCGCCGCGCCACCGCCGACTCGGCCGACCGGTTCCTGCACGGTCTCGCCCACCTCGCCGTCGCCGCCCTCGCCTTCCCCCGCCCCGAGGACCTCGCCGACGACGGCTACATCGGCCGCGTCACCGTCAACGGGGTGGACGCCTTCGTCCGGCAGACCTGCCGCCGCCTGGAGGAGCGCGCCGAGGAGCTCGGCGAGAACACCGACCCGGCCACCGACGCCCCCGGCCTCGAAGCCGCCTGGCGCGTCTACGCCCGCCGCAGCGCGACCGGCGCCACCAAGGACGCCCGCCGCCTGGCCGGTTCCACCACCGGCATCGTCGGCAAGGCCGCCGCCTTCCTCACCGACTCCGGGTTCCTCCAGCGCACCGGCGACGACGCCGGCGGGACGTACCGCACCACCCCCCGCTACCAGCTCCAGGTCCGCGACATGGCGGGCAGCGCGGCCATGGCCGAGCTCCTGGAACTCGGCGTGGTCCCCGTCAGCGACGGCTCCGCCAGCCTCCTGCCGCCGCCCGAGGGCGACGACCTGGAGCTCGCCGCCGACGCCGGCCTCCCGTTCCACGCCTGAGCCCCGCCGCCCGACCTGCCCTCCGTACCCTCCGCACCGAGAATTCACGAGAGTCCGCCGCCATGTACGAGCTGTCCCGGATCCGCCTCTACTCCATCGGGCCCGCCGGTGCGCGCTACGCCGACACCGTGCTCGACCTGCGCGGAGTCGGTGAGCCGGTGCCCCACCCGGCGCCCGCCCAGGCGGAGTTCTTCGAGGACGAGCCCACCGGCCCGCCGCGCCGCCCGGCGCCCGCGGGCGTCCTCTTCCTGGAGAACGGCGGCGGCAAGTCCGTCCTGCTCAAGCTGATCTTCTCGGTGATGCTCCCCGGCCACCGCAACACCCTCGGCGGCGCCAGCTCCGGCGTCCTGCGCAAGTTCCTGCTTGCCGACGACTGCGGCCACGTGGCCCTGGAGTGGCAGCACACCCAGACCGGCGAGTGCGTGGTCGTCGGCAAGGTCAGCGAATGGCGCGGCCGCCAGGTCTCCAACGACCCGCGCAAGTTCGCCGAGGCCTGGTACTCCTTCCGCCCCGGCCCCGGCCTGAGCCTGGACAACCTCCCCGTCGCCGAGGCCACCGCCGTGCGCCCGTCCGTCGAAGGCGCCTCCGGCGCCCAGGGCCGGCGCCGCACGATGAAGGGCTTCCGCGACGCCCTCACCGAGGCCGGCAAGGCGTACCCGCATCTGGAGGTGTACTTCGAGGAGATCCACGACCGGTGGAACGAGCACCTCACCGAACTCGGCCTCGATCCCGAACTCTTCCGCTACCAGCGTGAGATGAACGCCGACGAGGGCGAGGCCGCCGGCCTCTTCGCGGTCAAGAAGGACTCCGACTTCACCGACCTGCTCCTGCGCGCGGTCACCGACACCCGGGACACCGACGGCCTCGCCGACCTGGTCCACGGCTTCGGCAACAAGCTGGGCCGCCGCGCCGAGCTGATGGCCGAACGGGACTTCACCGCCGGCTCGGTGGACCTCCTCACCAAGATCGTCGAGGCCGCCGAGACCCGCTCCCGGCTCCGCGACGTCCACGCGGGTGCCGAGCGCCGCACCCGCACCCTCGCCCGGCGGCTGTCCGCCCGCGCCGCCGAGGAGCGCGGCCGCGCCTCCGACCTCGCGCAGCGGGTCACCGGCGCCGCCCACGGGGTCACCTCCGCCGAGTCCGCGCGGACCCGCAGCGCCGCCGTCTCCGCCGAACTCGCCTACCGGCACGCCTCGCTCGCGCTGACCGTCGCCGACAAGGCCGCCGCCGCCCAGCGCCGCGAACTCCTCGAAGCCCGCACCCTGCACTCCGCGTGGCAGGCCGCCGAGATCGTGCTGCGCCACCGCGCCGCCTCCGACCGCTCCGCCCGGGTCGCCGCCGCGATCCTGGAGGCCGAGCGGGACGCGGCCCCGGCGCTCGCCGCACGGGCGACGGCCGCCGCCGCGCTCGTACGGGCCCTGCACACGGCCGCCGAGGACGGGGAGCGGGTCGCCAACGAGGAGGAGGAGCGGTCCGCCGCGCTCCAGGAGGCGGGCGAGGCCGCGCACCGCGACGCCACCGCCGCCGCCACGGGGGCCCAGCGGGCCCGGAGCGAGGCCGAACACCTGCGGGCCCGGCTCGCCGAGGTCCAGCAGGAGACCGCCGAGGCGGTACGGGCCGGCTGGCTCGACGACTCGGCCCCCGATGCGGACCCGGCCCGGGCCGCCCTGGCCGCCAGTGATGCCGAGAAGACCGCCGTGGCCGCCTGGGACGAGTCCCGCGAGGCCGCCCGGACCACCGCCGAAGCCGCCCGCGGGGCCGCCGGCACGGAGTCCCGCGCCGAACTCACCGCCGCCCGCGCGGCGGACGCCGCCGACGCGGCCGAGGCCGCCCACGGCGCCGAGCACCGGGCCGCCGCCTCCCTGGCCGCCTCCCCCCGCCTGGCAGAGCTCCTCGGCCTCCCCGCGACGCCCGAAACCTTCCTCCCGCACCCGCGTACGGGCAGCGCGGAGGGGGCCGGTACGCCGACCGCCCGGCCCGGAGCCACGACCGGCTCAGCCGCCGCCGCGAACCCGGGCGGCGCCCCCGGCGGCGCCGGGCCCTTCGCGGACGGCGGACTGACCGTAGGGGACCTCGACCGCAACGCCGACGAACTGCGCGAGATGCTCACCCGCGGAGTCGGGGCGGCCGAGCGGCAGCTGTTCGAGCTGCGCACCGCCGCCGCCGACGACGCCCGCATCCTCGGCGCCCTCGGCGACGGCGGACTGCTGCCGCCCGGACCCGACGTCCTCGCCACCGTCGAGTACCTCGGCGAACACGGCATTCCGGCCCTGCCCGGCTGGCGCTACCTGGCCCAGTCCGTGGACCCGGCCGACCACGCGGCCGTCCTCGCCGCCCGCCCCGAGCTCGTCGACGGCGTCGTCATCACCGACCCCGACACCCACGCGCGGGCCCGTGAGGTCCTCTCCGCGGCCGCCCTGCTGCCCCGCTCCACCGTCGCCGTCGGCACGGCCGCCGCCCTGCTGGCGCCGGTGCCTGCGGTCGCCGGCCACGGCGAGGACACGGACAGCGGGGTCTTCCTCGTCCCGCCGAACCCGGCCATGCACGACGAGCACGCCGCCGACGAGGAGCGCCGGGCGCTGCGCACCCGCGCCACCGCCCGCGACACCGAGATCCGGGACCTGGCCGCCCGCCTCGCCGGGGACCGCGAACTCGCCGCCCGCCTCGCCTCCTGGCGTACCGGCTGCCCGCCCGGCCGCCTGGTCGAGCTGGCGCGGCAGGCCGAGGCCGCCCGTTGCTTCGCCGAGGAGGCCGACGCCGAGCTCGCGGAGGCCCGTACCGTGCGAGCCGAGGCCGACGAGGCCGCCGCCGACGCCGCCCGCGTCCGCGACGAGCGCCAGGACGCGGCCCAGCGGGCCCGCCGCGCCGCCGACGCCCTCGCCGGGCTCGCCTTCCGGCTGCGCGAGCGCGCCGGCTGGCAGGCCAAGGTCCGCGAACTGGCCGACGACGCCGCCGAGTCCGAGGCCCGCGCCGAGGTCTGCCTGGACCGGGCCCGCGCCGCCGACGAGGACCGCCGTGCCGCCCAGCGCGCCGCCGACGACGCCCGCCGCACCGCCCGCGCGCTGCGCGCCGAGCGCGCCGAGATCGCCGGCGCCCCCGAGGCCCTGCCCGAGGAAGACGGCGCCGCCAAGGCGCCCCTGCCCGACCTCCGCGAGGCCTACCGGGCCGCCTCCCGGCTGTACGAGAAGGTCGGCGTCGGCGCCGACCTGCGCGCCGAACAGGCCCGCGCCGAGAGCGACGAGAGCGCGGCCCTCGCCGAACTCGACCGGCTCACCAACAAGGTCCGCACCCGCGCCGCGCAGCTCCTCGAAGGCACCGACGGCGCCGACGGGCCCTCCCGGCAGGCGGCCGCCGCCCGCGCCGAGTCGCTCGTACAGATGCTGGAGACCCGCACGCAGGTCGCCAGCGAGCAGCTCGGACGGCTCCGCGGCGAGGCCGAACGGCACGCCCCCACCGAGGGAGAGGCCCACACCGACCTGCCCGAGGAGCTGATCCCGGGCGACGTGGAACAGGCCCAGGCCCTGCTGCGCACCGCCACCGCCCAGCTCGCCGCGCACACCGCGGCCGTGGAGACCGCGCGGGCCGCCCACGCCGACCTGCTGCACGCCCACCGCACCGCCGAGGACGGCGCCGGAGGCTTCGACGAGACCGCGGCCATGCTGCGGGACCTGCTGCGCGACCACACCCACCAGGAAGACGAGCAGGAGCCGGCCGCCCACCAGGGCACCCTGGAGGAGGCCCGGCAGTCCGCCGCCGAGGCCCGCCGCTCCCTGCGCGGCTGCGCCGCCGACCTCTCGGCCGCCGAGGCGGCGGTGCGCGAGGCGAGCGACGTCCTGGTCCGCCACGCCAACGGCAACCGCTACGAGCAGGTACGCACCCCCGCGCGCCAGCAGATCCGCGAACTGCCCGCCTCCGCCCTGCCCGAGCACGCCGCGGCCTGGGCAGCCGCCTTCGCCCCCCGGCTGCGCGTCCTCACCGACGAACTGGCCCAGCTGGAGCGCAACCGCGACAGCATCGTCGACCGGCTGCGCGGACTCGTGGAGTCCGCCCTGGCCACCCTGCGCTCCGCCCAGCGGCTCTCCCAGCTCCCCGAGGGCCTGGGGGAGTGGTCGGGCCAGGAGTTCCTGCGCATCCGTTTCGAGGAGCCGGACCAGGCCACGCTCACGGAACGGTTGGGAGAGGTCATCGACGAGGCGACCCGCGCGGCCGTGAAGAAGAACAGCAACGCCTCGTTCGGCGAGGGCCGTCGCGACGGCATGTCCCTGCTGCTGCGCGGGGTCCAGGCGGCCCTGGAGCCCAAGGGCATCTCGGTCGAGATCCTCAAGCCGGACGCGGTTCTGCGCGCCGAGCGCGTGCCGGTCGGTCAGATGGGCGACGTGTTCTCCGGCGGCCAGCTGCTGACCGCCGCGATCGCCCTGTACTGCACGATGGCGGCGCTGCGCAGCAACGACCGCGGCCGCGACAAGCACCGCCACGCGGGCACGCTGTTCCTCGACAACCCGATCGGGCGCGCGAACGCCACGTACCTGCTGGAACTCCAGCGGGCCGTCTCGGACGCGCTCGGCGTCCAGTTGCTCTACACGACCGGCCTGTTCGACACCACTGCCCTCGCCGAGTTCCCGCTCGTCATCAGGCTGCGCAACGACGCGGACCTGCGGGCCGGCCTGAAGTACATCAGCGTCGAGGAGCATCTGCGGCCGGGCCTGCCCCAGCAGTCCCCGGAGGAGGAGACCATTCACGGCGAGATCACGGCCACCCGCATGTTCCGCCGCTCCGCGACCGTTTCCTGACGGCACGGCACGGCACGGCACGGCACGGCACCGGACCGCTCCGCACGGCACAGCACCGCGGTCAGGCCCGGGCCCGGTCCCCGGCGACCCGGGCACGTCCGTCCCGGCAGTCCCCGGGGGCCCTACTCCCGCCGGGCCCGCCGTGGGCGGCCCGTACGGGCGTCAGCCCCGGCCCGAGCTCGCCCGGTAGCGCCGGTCCGCACCCGGCGGCGGCCACACGGCCGGCCGGGAGCCCGGGGCCGCTTCGCCGCCGCTCCTCGGTATTCGGCCCGCTCCCGCTCCGCCCGGCTGCCGGCGGGCCGCCGTACGGGCCTCGTCGCGGGCCCGGCGCCGCTCGCGCCGGCGGCCGCGCGCCGTACTGCTCGGCTCCGACACCACCCCGTACCGCTGGTTCCACATCTGCCGGGTGATCATCACGTCCAGCACGCCCCAGGTGGCCACCACCGTCCCGGCTATCGCACCGAGCGCCATCGGCAGGGCCAGCCAGGAGCCGGTCAGCGTCAGGAAGAACGTGACCGTCGCCTGGGTCAGCGTCACGGCCACGATCAGCACCGCCCGCACCGCCGAGTCCCGCACGGGATCCGGCATCCGGCGGCGCAGCGCCGCCTCCTCCTGCCACAGCGACCGGCCTCGCGCGCCCGCCGTCGCACCGTCGTCCTCGTACATCCCCATGCCACGCTCCCCCTGCCCCGTCCCCTCAACCAGCTAGACGTTCGAAACCGCTCAGAGATTCCCGTATCCACTGGGACTTCTGCCCCGCACCTGCCCATCGCGGAACGAAGAATTCCAGCCATCCATTCGGTTGCGGGAACTGACACCCCACCAAGTGTCATCTGCCACATAACGGACCGCTCTTGACCGGATGTGTCGGACAACTGGTGATCTACGCCCCGGCACCCGGCCGAAAACGTCCGGACACGTCTTCGAAGCCGCTCCCCGGCAGTAGTAGGCTCACGCCGTTTAAATGACGGAACACCGACCCCCGACAACGGGGTTGAGCTGGGGGAGGCTGGGGAGGCCATGCGCTTTCGCGGGAAGTCCATCCGCCGGAAGATCGTGGCGTTGCTCCTTGTGCCGCTCGTCTCCCTCACCGCCCTGTGGGGCTTCGCGACCGTGCTCACGGGCCGCCAGGCCGTCGAACTCCTCGACGTCGCCTACGTCATCGACAAGGTCGGCTACCCCGTGGAGGACGTCGTCCGCGTCATCCAGAAGGAGCGCCGCCAGAGCCTCGTCGTCCTCGGCGACCCCCGCGCCTCCACCGCGACCGCCGAACTCGCCAAGCGCCGCGCCGCCACCGACGAGCTCGTGGACCGCATCAGCAAGAACGCCAAGGACCCCGAGGTCTCGGACGAGCTGGCCCCGGAGGCCGCCCAGCGCCTCGACTCCATCCTGGACGCCTTCCACGGCATCGGCGCCCTGCGCCGCTCCGTCGACCAGAACACCCTCGACCCGAACCAGGCACTGGAGCTCTACAGCCGTCTCGTCGACCCCTGTTACGACTTCCTCCTGAACCTCCACGCCCTTGAGAACGTGGAGATGGACAAGCAGGGCCGCGCCCTCGTCGGCGTCACCCGCGCCCGCGAGACGCTCTCGCGCGAGGACGCCGTCATCGCCGCCGCCCTCGCGGCCCGCAACGTCACGGCAGCGGACGTCCGGCACGTCTCCGATTTCGCCGCGAACCGCTCCCTGCTCTACGAGTTCAACCTCGCGATCCTCCCGGCCGACGACCGCGAGCAGTTCGAGCAGTACTGGGGCGGCCCCGACTCCAAGCCGCTGCGCGACCTGGAGGAACGGTTCGTCGCCGCAGGACCCGGCAAGAACCCGCGCATCACCGCCGCCCAGTGGGACGAGGCCGCGGGCAAGGTCCTCGACGACCTCGCCACCATGGGCACCGCGGCGGGCGACCGCTACCAAAAGCGCGTCGAACCCGTCGCCATGGACGTCCTCGTCCAGGCGGCCATCGCCGGCGTCCTCGGCTTCATCGCCCTCGTCTTCTCCGTCGTCCTCTCGGTGCGCATCGGCCGCGACCTGGTCCGCGACCTGTCCCGGCTCCGCAAGGAGGCCCACGAGGTCTCCGGCGTCCGGCTGCCCGCCGTCATGCGCCGTCTCGCCGCCGGCGATCACGTCGACGTCGAGACCGAGGCCCCGCGCCTGGAGTACGAGAAGGACGAGGTCGGCCAGGTCGGCCAGGCCCTCAACACCCTCCAGCGCGCCGCCGTCGAAGCCGCCGTCAAGCAGGCGGAGCTCCGTCGCGGCGTTTCCGAGGTGTTCGTCAACCTGGCCCGCCGCAACCAGGTCCTGCTGCACCGCCAGCTGACCCTGCTCGACACCATGGAGCGGCGCACCGAGGACGCCGAGGAACTCGCCGACCTCTTCCGCCTCGACCACATGACCACCCGCATGCGCCGCCACGCCGAGGGCCTGGTGATCCTCTCCGGCGCGGCCCCCTCCCGCCAGTGGCGCAAGCCCGTCCAGCTCATGGACGTCGTGCGGGCCGCCGTCGCCGAGGTCGAGGACTACGAGCGCATCGAGGTGCGCAGGCTGCCCCGGCTCGGCATAGCCGGCCCCGCCGTCGCCGACGTCACCCACCTCGTCGCCGAACTCCTGGAGAACGCCACCGTGTTCTCCCCGCCGCACACCGCCGTCCAGGTGCACGGCGAACGCGTCGCCAACGGCTTCACCCTCGAAATCCACGACCGCGGCCTCGGCATGAATCCGGAAGCCCTCCTCGACGCGAACCTCCGGCTCGCGGAGACCCCCGAGTTCGAGCTCTCCGACACCGACCGCCTCGGCCTCTTCGTCGTCAGCCGCCTCGCGCAGCGCCACGCCGTCAAGGTCGTCCTCCAGCCGAGCCCCTACGGCGGCACCACCGCCGTGGTGTTCCTGCCGGCGGCCCTGCTCACCGAGGCCCCCGAGACCAACGGGACCGGCCTGCGCCTCGGCGACGGCAAGGGCGGCCGGGCCGGCCTGGGCACCAAGAACGGCCGGGGCCCCGCCCGGCCCGCCCCGGCCGCCGTGGAGCGCGCCCCGGCCGGCCGCACGCTCGCCGCCCCCGAACTGCGCGGCCCGGTGGAACTGGAAGCCCCGCTCGGTGTCCTCGGGCTGGACGAGCCGGCCCCCCTCGACGAGCTCACCACCGGGATCGCCGGCCTCACCGGCATCGGCGGCCGCCCCGCCATGGCCACCCTCGACGACGAGACCCCGCCGAACGGCACCCCGCGCAGCGCCTTGCTGGGGCTGCGCCCGGCGGACCGGGCATCGCACACCGACCGCAAGGGCGGCCAGGACCGCGAGGCGACGGCCCCCACCGGCCCGGTCCGCCTCGACCGCCACCGCGCCGACCCGGTCCGCGGCGCCCGCCCCGACGCGCCCCGCCCCGCGGGCGCCGTGCCGCTGCCGCGCCGCAGGCCCACCCCGACGCTGGTCGCCGACCACGGCCGCCGCGTGGAGCCCCGCCCGGTCACCGCGGTCCCGAAGCCCGGGGCGGAGCCGGATCGGGCCGCCCAGGGCCCCGGCGGTCTGCCCAAGCGCGTCCGCCAGGCCAACCTGGCGCCCCAGCTGAAGAACGCCCAGGCCTCCGCTCCCGCCGAAGCCGCCACTGACCAGGTGGTCCACCGCGACGCGGAAGAAGTACGCACGCGCATGTCCGCACTCCAGCGCGGCTGGACGGCGGGCCGCACCCAGCAGGCACAGCAGCAGTCCGGAACCGGGGCAGGCACTTCCGCCGCCCCAGGTCCCGGATACGAGAACGAGGGGGACGGTCGATGACCGCACCGCAGACCGGCAACGACACCCGGGGCCGCGGCTCCGGTCCGCTCAACTGGCTCCTCGACGAGCTCGTGGACCGGGTCGCCAGCATCCGCAAGGCCGTGGTCCTCTCCGGCGACGGCCTGCCCACCGGCAGCTCGAAGGACCTGACCCGCGAGGACAGCGAGCACCTGGCCGCCGTGGCCTCCGGCTTCCACAGCCTGGCCAAGGGCGTCGGTCGCCACTTCGAGTCCGGCAGCGTCCGCCAGACCGTGGTCGAGCTGGACGAGGCGTTCCTCTTCGTCATGGCCGCAGGCGACGGCAGCTGCCTTGCCGTGCTCTCCGACGCCGACTCCGACGTCGGGCAGGTCGCGTACGAGATGACCCTCATGGTCAAGCGGGTAGGCGACCACCTGGCGACCGCTCCCCGCTCCGGGCTGCCAGCCGGAGGGTGAGGCGGACGGCATGAGCGATCCAGGCCCGAACGATCCGGCCGAGAACGATCCAGGCCGGTACGATCCCGCCCACCCGCACTGGTTCGACGACGAGGCCGGTCCCGTCGTGCGCCCGTACGCCATGACCCGCGGTCGGACCAGCCACGCCGGCCAGCACCGGCTCGACCTGATCGCGCTCGTCGTCGCCGAACCGGCGGCCGACGACCCGGTCTGGGACCTGACCCTTTCCCCGGAGCACTCCCACATCCTCGGACTGTGCCGGGAGCGGCCGCAGTCGGTCGCCGAGCTCGCGGCCGAACTCGACCTCGCGGTCGGGGTCGTACGCGTCCTGATCGGCGACCTGGCCGATGAGCAACTGGTCCATGTGAACCGGCCGGTACCCCCGGCCGAACTGCCCGACGAATCCATTCTGCGTGAGGTGATCGATGGCCTTCGGGCGCTCTAGCCGCACCGGTGCCATGCATGCCGTGTCGCCGGTCGAGCCGCTGACCCTGAAGATCCTGGTCGCGGGCGGCTTCGGGGTGGGCAAGACCACCCTGGTCAGTGCGGTGAGCGAGATCAGACCGCTGCGGACCGAGGAACTGCTGTCGGAGCCGGGCATCGGCATCGACGACACCGGGGGAGTGGAGGGCAAGAGCACCACCACCGTGGCGATGGACTTCGGTCGCATCACGCTGCGCGAGGACCTGGTGCTGTACCTCTTCGGCACGCCCGGACAGGACCGCTTCTGGTTCCTGTGGGACGAGCTGGCCCAGGGTGCGCTCGGCGCCGTGGTCCTCGCCGACACCCGCCGCCTCGCCGACTGCTTCGCCGCCGTCGACTACTTCGAGCGGCGGGGGATCCCGTTCACGGTCGCCGTCAACTGCTTCGACGGAGCCGAACGGCACCCGGTGGTGACCGTGCGGGAGGCGCTCGACCTCGATCCCGAGGTGCCGGTGCTGCTGTGCGACGCCCGGGACCGGGAGTCCGTCAAGGACGTGCTGGTGGGAGTCGTGGAACACGCGATGTCGCTGGCGCGGGCCCGGCGCCGGACCCTGACCGCGGGGTCCTGAGGGCGCCGGGTCCTGAGGGCGCCGGGTCCGGAGGGCGCCTGGTCGCGAGGGCGCCTGGTCGCGAGGCGCCGAGGCTTGCGGGCGCCGCGCCCCCGGCCCACAGGAGGCGGCCCGTACCCCCGCCGACTGGGGTACGGGCCGCGGCTCTCATGGGGGGTCGGAGGGCCTCGGCCGGGAGTCGTACGCGGCGGGAGGCTGTGGAGCGAGTGTGAACCCGCCTCCGGGGGCCGTCAAGCGTTCCGACAACAGCCCCTGTTCAGGCTCCGCGCCCCGGCCGCTCCGTCCCGCCCGCGAAGCCGCGGGCGTCAGGCGAGGACCCGCTTCACCGCACCGCGACGACGGCCGATCCGTGCCCGAACAGCCCCTGGTTCGCGGTGATCCCCGCCCGCGCCCCCGGCACCTGCCGGTCCCCGGCCGTGCCGCGCAACTGCCAGGTCAGCTCGCACACCTGGGCGATGGCCTGCGCCGGCACCGCCTCCCCGAAGGAGGCGAGCCCGCCGCTGGTGTTCACCGGCACCCGGCCGCCGAGCGCCGTCGCGCCCTCCCGTACGAGCTTGGCCCCCTCGCCCTCGGCGCACAGGCCGATGTCCTCGTACCACTCCAGCTCCAGGGCGGTGGAGAGGTCGTACACCTCGGCGAGCGAGAGGTCCTCCGGCCCGAGCCCGGCCTCCTCGTACGCGGCCCGCGCGATCGACGCCCGGAACGAGCCCGGCGCAGGAACTGCGGCGGTCACCGAGTCCGTGGCGATGTCCGGGAGGTCGAGGACCGTACGGGGATACGTCGGCGTCACCGTCGACACCGCCCGGATCCGCACCGGGTCGCAGACCCCGCGCGAGCGCGCGAAGTCCATGCTGCTCAGGACGAGCGCCGCGCCCCCGTCCGAGGTGGCGCAGATGTCGAGCAGCCGCAGCGGATCGGCGACGACCGCCGAGTTCGCGACCTCCTCGGCCGTGACCGGCTTGCGGTAGCGGGCGAGCGGATTGAGCGCGCCGGCCGCCGCGTTCTTGACCTTGACCTGTGCGAAATCCTCCAGCGTGTCCCCGTGGACCGCCATCCGGCGGCGCGCGTAGAGGCCGAAGTACGCCGGGTTCGTGGCGCCCAGTACGCGAAACCGCAGCCAGTCCGGATCGTCCGGCCGGTCCCCGCCCGCCGGGGCGAAGAACCCCTTGGGCGCCGCGTCCGCGCCGACCACCAGGACGACGTCGGCCAGCCCGGCCAGGATCTGCGCCCGCGCCGCCCCGATGGCCTGGGCACCGGAGGCGCAGGCCGCGTACACGCTGGTGACCCGGGCGCCCTGCCAGCCGAGCGCCCGGGCGAAGGTCGCCCCGGCCACGTAGCCGGGGTATCCGCAGCGCACGGTGTCGGCCCCGACGATCGACTGGACGTCGGCCCATTCCAGCCCGGCGTCGGCGAGCGCGGCGCGGGCCGCGGCCCGCCCGTACTCGACGAAGCTGCGGCCCCACTTGCCCCACGGGTGCATACCGGCCCCGAGGACGGCGATGTCGGCGCTCACGCGGAGCCTCCCGCGGGCCGGAACCGCCAGGTGGTCCACGCGGTCCCGGTGTCCGCGTCCTCGTTCAGCACGCCGCCGACGACCTCGACCTCCATCCCGACCGCCAGATCGGCGACCGTGACCCCGGGAACCGTCTGCCCGAGCACGACCATCCCCTCCGCCTCCAGCTCCACCGCGACCAGGGTGTACGGCTCCCAGGGAGCGCCCGGGTCGGACACGTACGGCGCGGGCGGCCGGTAGCGCCCGTCGGTGTAGGACCACACCCGGCCGCGCGGGGACAGCGGCACCTCGGCGAGGTGGCCGTCGCCGGGGCAGTGCGGATTGCGGCAGTACGCGTCCTCGCGCGGGAAGAACACCGCGGCGCAGGCGGAACACCGGGTGCCGAGCAGCCGGAAGCCGCCGCCGTCCGGCGCATCCTCGGTGAACCACCCGCTGACGACGGGGGTGCGTGTGCTTTCCAAGGGACCCTCCCTGGGCAGTCATCTGACGGAGCGTCAGGTTCCCTGGGAGTCTGTCACGGGCGGGCAGCCCTGGCACGGGTTCTCGGCAAGCCACTTCTGCGCGATCCCGGCCAGCTCGGCGTCCCGCCCGGCCAGCATCATCCGGATCATCCGCGCGTCCCCGCGCAGCGACCAGCCGGGGTGGCCGAAGGTGGCCGGGTTGTTCCCCTCGATCAGGAAATGCGCGGGCCAGGCGGTGCCGTAACCGATCAGCGGGAGCGCGGCGAGGAACCGCTTGCGGCCGCGCGCCACCCCGTAGGCGGTCAGGGCGAGCCCGGTCAGGGTGCCGGAGAGGTGGATCCAGCGGGTGGCGGCGCGGGAGTGCTGGGCGACGTAGTAGGGCCAGAACTCTTCGTACGAGGCGAAAGTCATGCGGGCACGGTACTCACGGCCACAGGAGGGCAACAGGGACCGGAATGCCGGAGGTTGGCATACGATCGCCCCATGCCGGCACAGCAGAGGGACTCACACTGCTCCACCTGCGGATCGCTGTTCGACACGACCGCCTGGCCCCGTACGTGCGCCTCCTGCGGGACCGTCACGTACCGCAATCCGCTCCCGGTGGCCGTCACGCTGCTCCCGGTCGAGGACGAGGCCGGTACGGGACTGGTGGTGATCACCCGCACCATCGAGCCGGCCCTCGGGGGCATCGCCCTGCCCGGCGGTTTCATGGACTTCGGCGAGGACTGGCGCGACGCGGTCGTCCGCGAACTGCGCGAGGAGACGGGCATCCACGCCCCGGCCTCCGACGTCGCCTTGGCCGATGCCATGAGCTCCCCGGCGGGCCACCTGCTGCTCTTCGGCCTGCTGCCGTCGCGCCCGACGGCCTCCCTCCCGCCGTCGGCCCCGACGGACGAGACCACGGGCTGGCACGTCCTGCGCACTCCGACGGAACTGGCCTTCCCCCTCCACACCCGGGCCGCGGCAGCCTGGTTCGCGGGCCGCCACACCCCCTGACGGCGGCCCGAAACCGGTAGGGGCCCCGCGGCCTGTCCGAAGCCTCCCCGCGGCCTGCCGGAGCGGCGCTACAGAAGCCCCGGCACGCCCTCGACGGCTCCGGCCACGGGCCCGAGACCCCGTACCTCCACCCCCTCCACCGGCTCGCCGGCCTCGTTCTCCACCACCACCGCGTCGCCCACCCAGCGCACCGCGTACCGCTCGACCTCCCCCGCCTCGAACCCCGGCCCCGGATCCCGGATCACCACCCCGCCGCCCGCGCGGCCCCGGGCCGGAGCCCACGCCTCCAACGCCACCCCGCCCCCGGCGGAGCGCACCGGCAGTACCGCCCCGGCCCGCGCCAGCACCGGGATCCGCCCCTGCGGGGCGTCCAGCAGGATCTGCCCGGGTCCCTCGTACGCCGTCCCCGTCGCCGTGTCGTACCAGCGCCCCCGCGGCAGCCGGACCGCCCGCCGGTCCGCCCCGCACTCCAGCACCGGCGCCACCAGCAGCGCGTCGCCGAGCAGGAACGCGTCCTCGCAGTCCCGCAGCGCCCGGTCCTCCGGCGCCCCCCACCACAGCGGCCGCACGTACGGAGCACCCGTCCGCCGCGCCAGCTGGGCCAGCGTCAGGAAGTACGGCCGCAGCCGCTCCCGCTCCGCCAGCACCTCCCGCGCCCGCTCCTCCGCCTCCGGGCCGAACTCCCAGGGCTCGCGCCGCCCGGCCCAGATCGCCGAGTGGGTCCGGAACAGCGGCAGGTACGAGCCCAGCTGCAGCCACCGCAGATACAGCTCCGGCGACGGCGAGCCCCCGAAACCGCCCACGTCCGGCCCCGAGTACGGCACCCCGCACAGCCCGAGCCCCAACACGAGGGCCAGCGAGGCCCGCAGCCCCTCCCAGCCCGACTCCACGTCCCCGGACCACGTGCCCCCGTACCTCTGCATCCCCGCCCACCCCGACCGGGAGAACAGGAACGGCCGCTCGGCCGGCCGCAGCCGCACCAGCCCCTCCCAGCCCGCCCGCGCCATCGCGAGCGCGTACACGTTGTGCGCCGCCCGGTGGTCCCCGCCCGCCCCGTCCATCGCGTGCCGCGCCGAACGCGGCAGCGTCATGTCCCCGAAGGGGGCGAAGGACACCGGCTCGTTCATGTCGTGCCACACCCCGGCGAAACCCTGCTCCAGCCGCTCCGCGTACAGCCCGCCCCACCAGGTGCGCACCGCCGGATCCGTGAAGTCCGGGTACGCGCACTCCCCGGGCCAGACCTCGCCCCGCACCTCCTGCCCCAGCGCGTCCCGTACGAAGGCACCACCCGCCCCCACCGCCAGGCCCGCGGCGTGGACGGGGTCGCCCGCCTTCACCGCCGGGTCGACGATCGACACCAGCCGTACGCCCTGCCCCGCCAGCTCCCTCGCCAGCCCCGGCAGGTCCGGGAACCGCTCCGCGTCCACCGTGAAGACACGGTGCTCGTCGTAGTGGTCGATGTCCAGGTGGACGGCCGACAGGGGGAGCCCGCGCGCGGTGTAGCCCGACACCACCCGCCGCACCTCCTGCGCGCTCCCGAACCCCCACCGCGCGTGCTGGTACCCGAGCGCCCACTCGGGCGGTACGGCGGCCCCGCCGGTCAGCCCCGACCAGCCCTGCAGCACCCGCGCCGGCGTCCCCACCAGCACCCAGCACCGCAGCGGGCCGCCCTCCATGCGCAGCTCGCTCGCCCCCGGCCGGTCCGCCCCCGAACCGGCGCCCTCCTCGCCCTCGCGCAAAGCCACCCGGCCGTCCCAGGAGTTGTCGTGGAACACCAGGTGGGTTCCCGCGTCCGCCACCACCAGCTGCACCGGCATGGTGATGTACAGCGGATCGTCGCCCGGCCCGAACCCGCCCTTGGGGTCCGTGTTCCACAGCCGGTACACCCCGTCGCGCAGCCGCGGGCCTCCGGCCCGCCCGCCCAGCCCGAAGAAGCGCGCGTCCGCCGGTACCTCGGACCGCTGGAGCCACCGCGCCTCCACCGCGGCCCCCGCGACCGGCTCCGCCGGCTCCCACCAGCGCGGCGGCAGCTCCCGGCGCAGCACCGTCCCGCCCGGCGTACGGACCTCGATCGCGCCGTGCCGGGACACCGCCACCGTCACCCGCTCGGAGACCACCCGCCAGCCGCCGCCGGTGTCCGGCTCCAGGGCGGCCCGCGGATCGGGCTCCGGGCCGCCGTCGACGAGCGCGTACGAGGGCGTCGGCCCGGCCCCGTCCCAGCTCCAGAACACCGCGCCGCCGGCCGTGACCCGGACGAGCAGCTCCGAGCGGGCGAACCTGAGCACCCCGCCGCCGGGCCGCGGCTCCGTACCGGTCAGCAGACCCGGCACGCGGGCGCGCTCGGCGCCGCGGCGCGGGAGCCCCAGCGCGTCCGTGCGCCGGTGGCGCCAGGCCGAGCGCCACGCGCGCCGCCCGCGCTCCGTACCGATTTCCTTCACCGCACGCACCAGATCACGACCGTTCATGCTGCTCACCCTGCCACCGGCCGCCCGGCGAGCGGGCGGCGTTCAACTTCCGTTCACTCGTCCAAGAGGCCCCTGGTGCGGAGGTGGATCACATGGCATGGTCCCTGTGAGCCACCGCGCACACCCACCGCGCGACGGCGCCGAACGCACGCCACGCACACATCACGCACACGACGCGCGAGCCGCAGACTTGACCGGGAGCCGACCCATGACCTCAGCCACCCCGCCGGAACCCCTCTGGTCCCCGGGCCCCGACCGGATCGCCGCGGCCCGCATCACCGCCTTCCAGGCCTGGGCCGCCGACCGGTTCGGAGCCCCCGCGGACGGCGGCTACCCCGCCCTGCACCGCTGGTCCGTCGACGAGCTCGACACCTTCTGGCAGGCCGTCGCCGAGTGGTTCGACGTCCGGTTCACCACCCCGTACGAATCCGTCCTCGCGGACCGCTCCATGCCGGGCGCGCACTGGTTCCCGGGCGCCACCCTCAACTACGCCGAGCACGCCCTGCGCGCCGCCGAGGACCCGGCGCGCGCGGACGACGCCGCGCTCCTCTACGTGGACGAGACCCACGAGGCCACCCCCGTGGCCTGGGGCGAGCTCCGCCGCCAGGTCGGCGCACTCGCCGCCGAGCTGCGCGCCCTCGGCGTACGCCCCGGCGACCGGGTGAGCGGCTACCTCCCGAACATCCCCGAGGCCGTCACCGCGCTCCTCGCCACCGCAGCCGTCGGCGCCGTGTGGACCTCCTGCGCCCCCGACTTCGGCGCCCGCAGCGTCCTCGACCGCTTCCAGCAGGTCGAGCCCGTGGTCCTGTTCACCGTCGACGGCTACCGCTACGGCGGCAAGGAGCACGACCGCCGCGACACCGTCGCCGAACTGCGCGCCGAGCTCCCCTCGCTGCGCGCGGTCGTCCACATCCCGCTGCTCGGCACGGCGGCCCCCGACGGCGCCCTGGCCTGGTCGGACCTGGTCTCCGGCACCACCGAGCCGGTCTTCGAGCCGGTCCCGTTCGACCACCCGCTCTGGGTGCTCTACTCCTCCGGTACGACGGGCCTGCCCAAGGCGATCGTGCAGTCCCAGGGCGGCATCCTCCTGGAGCACCTGAAGCAGCTCGGCCTGCACTGCGACCTCGGCCCCGAGGACCGGTTCTTCTGGTACACCTCCACCGGCTGGATGATGTGGAACTTCCTCGTCTCCGGCCTGCTCACCGGGACGACGGTCGTCCTGTACGACGGCAGCCCGGGTTACCCCGACACCGGGGCCCAGTGGCGGATCGCCGAGCGGACCAAGGCCACCCTGTACGGGACCTCCGCCGCGTACGTCATGGCCTGCCGCAAGGCGGACGTCCACCCCGGCCGGGACTTCGACCTCTCCGCCGTGAAGTGCGTGGCCACCACGGGCTCGCCGCTGCCTCCCGACGGCTTCCGCTGGCTGCACGACGAGGTGGCCGAAGACCTCTGGATCGCCTCCGTCAGCGGCGGCACCGACGTGTGCAGCTGCTTCGCCGGCGCCGTCCCCACCCTCCCCGTCCACATCGGCGAGCTCCAGGCGGCCGGCCTCGGGACCGATCTCCAGTCCTGGGACCCGTCCGGAAAGCCGCTCGTCGGGGAGGTGGGCGAGCTCGTCGTCACCAACCCGATGCCCTCCATGCCGATCCGCTTCTGGAACGACCCGGACGGCAGCCGCTACCGCGACAGCTACTTCGAGATGTTCCCCGGCGCCTGGCGCCACGGGGACTGGATCACGATCACCGACCACGGCTCCGTCGTCATCCACGGCCGCTCCGACTCCACCCTCAACCGGCAGGGCGTCCGGATGGGCTCCGCCGACATCTACGAAGCCGTCGAACGCCTCCCCGAGATCAAGGAATCCCTGGTCATCGGCCTGGAGGAGGCGAACGGGGGCTACTGGATGCCCCTGTTCGTCCACCTCGCGCCCGGCGCCACCCTCGACGACGACCTCCGCGGCCGCATCAAGGCGACGATCCGCGAGGAGCTCTCCCCGCGCCACGTCCCCGACGAGGTCATCGAGGTCCCGGGCATCCCGCACACCCTGACGGGCAAGCGCATCGAGGTACCGGTCAAGCGCCTCCTCCAGGGCACGCCCATGGCGAAGGCCGTCAACCCGGGCTCGGTCGACAACCTCGACCTCCTGCACTTCTACGAGGAGCTGGCCCGCACCCGCACCGGCGACTGAGGTCACTGTCAGTGGTGATGGTTACTCTGAGTGAGCAATCGAATGCGCCACTCAGGGGGAGCCATGCCACGGACACGTCACGACCCGAGCCAGACCACCGGTAAGGCCGGTCCGGCCGAACGGCCGGACCGGGCCACGCGGGCCGGTGCCCGCACCCGGAGGCGGCTGCTGCGCCGCGAAGTCCCCCACACCGTCGGCCTCCTGGCCGACGCCGGGGACTTCGCGGCCATGCGCGGCTACCGCAGCTTCACCTTCGACCACCGCGACGACTACGGCGACTACCTCCGGCACGTCGACGGCCTGCTCCGGTCCCTCGCGGCCCAGGGACTCCACACCACCGTCGCCCTCTTCGACCCCGACGAGTACGCCGAGTTCTGCACGGAACAAGGCGTCGACCCCGACACCGCCGAAGCGCGCACCCGCTTCACGGCCGAACTGGCCGGCGCGGGAGCCGTACTGCCGTACACCGGCCAGCCCATCGACGAGCTCGTCCCGCTCCTCGTCGACGAGGCCGTCCGCCAGGCCACCTGGGAGTACGCCACCACCCTGCTCGCCGGCGTCGGCAGCTGCGCCGACTGCGGCGAGGACATCGGCCGCGCCTCCTTCACCCGGGCCACCGAATCGCTCACCCGCCTCGTCGACGGCGCCGGGCCCGGCCACCACCACCTCGTGTGCAGCGTCCCCACCCAGGACGAACAGCTCGTCGCCGTCCTGCACGCCGAGGTCACCGCGGACCGGGACGGACCACCCCGCATGGAGGGCCGCGACGGGCTCGACTTCGTGACCGTCCTCGCCGCCGGACTCGCCCTCGGCGGCCCCGGGGGACTGGTGCTGCGCAGCACCACCGAGGGATCGGGCGACCGGGTCCACGGCTGGCGCCTGGACCGCGGCCGCCTGGTCCCCCTCTCCGCGGCCGCCGTGTTCAACGCCTACTGCACGGACGCCGACACCGGGGACCCCGTGGCCCCCGAGCCCGGCGTCGACTACCGCCCCGGCTACGAGGTGGACGACCCGACCCCGCACCACTGACCGTGAGCACCGCCGACCTGTAAAGGAGGACGGGACCGCGGACGACCGGACACGAGCGAGGGGCCCCCGCCACCGGCGAAGGCCCCTCGCTCGAACACCACCCTGCTCGGCTACTCGCCGGACAGCACCGCCTGGGCGGCCACACGGGCCTCCTCGGCGGTGTCCGCCGCACGTGCCGCGGCCGCGGCACGCTCACACTGGGCCAGCGTGTACTTGGCGAGCGTCGCGCGCACGTAGGGAATCGAAGCGGCACCCATGGAGAGAGAGGTGACACCCAGACCCGTCAGCACACAGGCCAGCAGCGGATCCGAAGCGGCCTCGCCACAGACACCGCAGCTCTTGCCCTCCGCCCTGGCGGCCTCGGCCGACATGGCGATCAGGTCGAGCAGCGCGGGCTGCCACGGATCCTGGAGCCGCGACACCGCACCGACCTGTCGGTCCGCGGCGAACGCGTACTGCGCCAGGTCGTTCGTGCCCAGCGACAGGAACTCGACCTCCTGGAGGATCGAGCGCGCCCGCAGCGCGGCGGAGGGGATCTCCACCATCGCGCCGAACTTCGCCCGCAGCCCGGCCTCGCGGCACGCGTCGGCGAACGCCTTCGCGTCCGTCCGGTCGGCCACCATGGGGGCCATGACCTCCAGGTAGACCGGCAGGCCCTCGGCCGCCTTGGCCAGCGCCGTCAGCTGCGTACGCAGTACGTCCGGGTGGTCCAGCAGGGAGCGCAAGCCCCGCACACCCAGCGCCGGGTTCGGCTCGTCGGCCGGGGTCAGGAAGTCCAGCGGCTTGTCGGCGCCCGCGTCCAGGACACGGACGACCACGCGGCCCTCGGGGAAGGCTTCGAGCACCTTGCGGTACGACTCGATCTGCTTCTCCTCGGACGGCGCCTTCTTGCTGTCGTCCAGGAACAGGAATTCGGTGCGGAAGAGACCCACACCCTCGGCCCCGGCCTCCACGGCCGCCGGCACGTCGGCCGGACCGCCCACGTTCGCCAGCAGCGGCACCTTGTGACCGTCGGAGGTCGCACCGGGACCGGACGAGGACGCGAGAGCGGCCTTGCGCTCGGCGGCCGCGGCCTCCAGCTCGGCGCGCTTCTCTGCGGTCGGCTCGACGAACAGGTCGCCGGTGCTGCCGTCGACGGCGATGACCGTACCCTCGGCGATCTCACCCGCACCCGGCAGCGCCACGATGGCCGGCACGCCCAGTGCCCGAGCGAGGATCGCGCTGTGGCTGGTCGGGCCGCCTTCCTCGGTGACGAAGCCGAGGACCAGCGCCGGGTCGAGCAGCGCGGTGTCGGCGGGAGCGAGGTCCCGCGCGATCAGCACGTACGGCTCGTCGCTGTCCGGCACGCCCGGCATCGGTACGCCCAGCAGCCGCGCCACGATCCGGTTCCGTACGTCGTCCAGGTCGGCCACCCGGCCGGCCATGTACTCCCCGGCTCCCGCGAGCAGGTCGCGGTACGAGGCGAACGCGTCGTACACACCGCGCTCGGCCGTGCTGCCGACGGCGACGCGCCGGTCGACGTCCGCCATCAGCTCGGGGTCCGTGGCGATCATCGCCTGGGCCTCAAGCACGTGCTGGGCCTCGCCGCCTGCCAGCTGGCCGCGTGCGATCAGGTCGGCGGACACAGCCTCCACGGCCTTGCGGGCGCGCCCCTGTTCGCGCTCCGCCTCGTCCGCGGTGATCTGCTTGGCCGGCGGTTCGAGAACCGCCGTGCCCATGTGCCGCACCTCGCCGATCGCCACACCGTGGCTCACGCCGACGCCTCGCAGCGTTGTCTCCATTTCACCCGTCTCCGATTGAGCGGCGGGCCCAGCCGCCGCGGTGGATGTCCGACTCGCCCGTGCAGGCGGACGAAGTCACTGCCAGCTGAACAGGGCGTCGTCGGCCTTCACGTCTCCGGACTCGACGACCCCGGAGAGGGAGTCCGCGGTCGCTTCAAGCGCCACGACAGGGCAGATCGGCGACTTGCCGGCGTCCTCGACGGCCTGCGGGTTCCAGCGGATGACGGCCTGGCCGCGGGTCACGGTGTCGCCCTTGTTGACGAGGAGCTCGAAGCCCTCGCCGTTGAGCTGAACGGTGTCGATCCCGAGATGGGTGAGGACGCCGTGCCCTTCGCCGTCGACGACGACGTACGCGTGCGGGTGCAGGGAGACGACCACACCGTCGACGGGGGCCACCGCCTCCGACGGCTCGCGCACGGGGTCAATAGCGGTGCCCGGACCCACCATCGCGCCGGAGAACACCGGATCGGGCACTGCCGCGAGTCCGATGGCGCGCCCGGCGAGTGGGGACGTCACGCTGGTCATGGGGGGCCTCCCAGGGGTGGGGCTTCAACGTGTCGTCGTCACAACCAGTGCTGCAACGACGTACTTTCAGAAGGGTATGTCATGACACGTCCCGGTTCGCTCGATGTGCCCCCCCTCGGAGGGCACACCACGCGACCCGTGACGACGTAGTGGACTAGACCATACGCCTGAATCGATTTGCTTGGGCACCACGGGCCCTGTACTGTCGTGACTCCCGCCAGGACGTGCCGCGTGAACTTGTCGCGAACAGCCGATGGACGGGAATCCTCCTCTTCAGTACCGATCTTGATCCGTGCTGCTCTTCGTATTGCCTTCTCGGTAATCGGGTGAGTGGTCAGGGAGACGGAAAAGCCCTGATAGAGTCGGAATCGCCGGAAAGGGAAAACGCGAAAGCGAAGAACCTGGAAAGCAAGCGGAACTGACTCTGATAGAGTCGGAAACGCAAGAACGAAGAACGAAAGCCCGGAGGAAAGCTCGGAAGAGCGAGTACAAAGGAAGCGTCCGTTCCTTGAGAACTCAACAGCGTGCCAAAAATCAACGCCAGAAGTTGATA
>NZ_JBFAZJ010000024.1:0-145769 GCF_040681715.1 Streptomyces sp. NPDC051582 | reverse complement strand
GTCCTGCTGCTCCTGCCGCGCTTCACCCCGCGCGCCCCGCGCTGGGCCGAGGGTCTGGTCCCGCCGCGCTACCGGCACGCCGAGCGGGCCGCCGAAGCGGCCGCCCTGGACGCCTCGGGCCGCGAGCCGGAGCCGGCCGAACCGGTCAGGGTCGGTGCCACCGTCGATGTCCGGCGGTGACGTACGGCGCAGGTCACGTAGGGGCGGTGACAGGAGGGGCGCTGGGTCCGTTCCGGCGGCTGGGCGCTCCAACCGGTCGCCGGGCGCAACCCGCCGCACCCTGCCGGCATGACCGAGTCGCTGTTCGCGATCTCGTCCTCCGGTGGTAGTTCACCCTTCAGGAGCTGCTGCATCCAAGGCTGAGGGCTTCCCCGCCGGGCCGGGGGGCTTTTACACTGGAATGTGGTCGAGAGCGCCCTCGGGGTCGAGCTTCCCGCCGACTACAAGGAGCTCATCCACGTCTACGGAGGAAGCAACTGGGACGACTACCTCTACGTCCTGGAGCCGGGGTGCCCCAACGACAACTACGACCTCATCGAATGGGCACGGAACCAGGCGGAAGACCTGGCGTTCCTGTGGGAATCGGAGAAGAGGCCGGCAGAACTGGAGAATGTCTTTACTGGCTCGTTGAACCAGGGATTCAGGCGGACCAATGGACCGTCATGGTGAACGAAGCGCGCGGCGATCGGTGGGAGCATTTCCCCGTATCCTGCACCCAATTCCTCTCGTCATCTCTCGACGGGGAGCTGCAGTCGAACGTCCTCTCCTCCTTGTTCCCTCGTGCTGCCCATGAATTCCGTAGACTCGAAGCAGTGTGACGTCGCGACCCGCCACCGGCGGCGAGCCTCTTCCGTGCAGTCGGGTGGCGTCCGCTTGCTGACGGTGCGTCCGGATGCTGGGCAGGGTGGGGTTTGCCGCCGCTTGCGCCGCTCGCGCCGCTCGCGCCGACGGGCCGTGGCACGCCTGCCGCGTCTCGGCTCGCGCGGTCACAGGCGCATTAGCCTGGGGCAGCGAGGTCACGCCGTCGACGGCAAGACTGAAGGAATCAACGTCATGGGTGGCGTGATCGGTGTCGCACCAGCAAGCCACACTGACCGCCGCGACGACCGTGAGGCGGCCCCGGTCCGTCCAGACCACCTGGAGCAGGAACTCCAGCTGGTCGCCCCTGTCTGCGTGCTCAATGACATCCAGGCCAAGGATGACCGGCGTCCATGGCTGCGGGCCGGGGAAGACCGCGTGCTTCGAGCCTACCGGCCGTGGCCGGTGGCCTGCCGGGGCCGCGCTCACGACGTCGCCTGTGCTCCGTGATCAGCTCACGCTCGTTCCCCGCTCCGGCCACTCACCCCGCTCCGTGTGCAGCGCGCGTTGAGCTTCCGCGAGGCTTTCAGGAACGTGTGGTCTGCCAGGCCTTCGGGGCGGGATCCGGCACAGTAGGCCGCCCCGGGCGAGCGGCTCAGGGTGGCGGCCCGGCGGGGCGTGGTGCCGGTCGACGCGTACGCCGAGCACGCCGGGTGGGTGGCGGCCCCCGGGAGCCCGGGGAAGGCGGCGACCGGATCCTCGGCAACTCCGCATGGAAGACTGGGCCTTGTGTAGCCACGAAGGGCAAGGAATGGATGACGACTTCTGCGCGGGCGCGGGGACGGACCGTGCTCCGCTCGCGGCAGACCACGGGGTCTCCCCGGGGCCCGTCCAAGAGCACCGGGACACCACCGCAGCCCTGGAGAACGCCATCTGCCAGGGGTTGAACCATCCTCCGCTCGGAGCCTTCACGGAAGTGCCTGAGCGCCGTGGCACCGTCATCGAGAGGTGGACCCGGCGGCTCGCGAAGTCCGAGCCGACACCGCTTCACGCCCTTCTCGTGATGGACGGCTCACCGGTCGACGCCTGTTTCGTGGACCCGCTGACCGGCATGCCCGCCCTGCGCAGCCCGGACGGCGCGGACGGCAATCCCGCTTGGCGGCTCTACGCCCCTTTGTCCCTTCCCGCCGACGGGGAAGAGCTCGCGTCCGTGACGCTGTACCACACCGCCTGGATCACGACGAGCCGTGGCCGCGTCTATCCCGCCCCCTGTGGCTCTTCCGAGCAGTTGGTCTGGCACCGCTGGGGAGGAACACCCGGTCGGACCGCGGCTGTCATCGACGCGCTGC
The DNA here is from genome assembly GCF_040681715.1 of Streptomyces sp. NPDC051582. Classification (NCBI taxonomy): domain Bacteria; kingdom Bacillati; phylum Actinomycetota; class Actinomycetes; order Kitasatosporales; family Streptomycetaceae; genus Streptomyces; species Streptomyces sp. NPDC051582. The sequence goes on along the minus strand of NZ_JBFAZJ010000024.1, from coordinate 143,622 downwards.
TGGACGATCTCGGTGCGACGGTCGGCTCCGCCGGGCATCACGCCCGTACCAGGGGCCTGTCCGAGCTGCTCGGCAGGGATCACATGTACTGCGCGGAGCTCGGTCGTGACGTGCTGCTGGAGGCCCGCCGGTCTCCGATGGTCTAGCGCACGACGGGGGCGCTGCCGGCGATAGGGGTCGATCGTGCGACAGAGGCGCAAAGCGGACCCGCTCCCCCGTCGCTCTGGCCCGGCAAATGCGCATTCAAGCGGAAGCATGAGCCTGCTTGGTGCATTTGGTCGGATCGCCCCACTGGATCGAGCCATGCTCATGCCGCATGATCGCGAGTCGAGGTGCAGAAACGGGTGTGAAGCCTGTGCCACTCGGCGCAGGCCCTCGTCACCCGCGACAGAGGAGCCCCCACTCGTGATTGCCGTCCCGCCCCTGTTCTCCCCCATACCGCCCGCCATCCACCCCTGCCACGCGGAAATCGACGCGCAGACCGCCGACTGGGCGGAGACGTTCGCGATAGGGTCCGTCGACCTGCGCCGCAGGCTGGTGCGGCACGAGATCGGCGTTTTCGCGGCCCGGATTCTGCCGCACGGGCGCGAGGAAGTGGTCCGGGTCGTCGCGGACTTCGTGATGTGGCTCTTCGGCGTCGACGACGGCTACTGCGAGGAAGGACCTCTCGGCCAGCGTCCGGGAGATCTTGCAGGAACGATGCATCGGCTGCTGCGGGTGGCGCAGAATCCCGAGGCTCCACTGCTGCTCGACGATCCGCTGGCGTGCGGGCTGCGGGACCTGCGGGCCCGCGTGGACCTGTACGGGACGGACAGTCAGGCGGCCCGCTGGGTCGCCAACTTGCGCGAGTACGCCCTGTCCGTCGTATGGGAGGCCTCCCACCGCCGCGCGAACACGGTCCCGGCCCTTTCGGACTACACCCTGATGCGGCTGTACGACGGTGCGACGACGGTCATCTTCCCGCTGCTGGAGATGGGGCACGGGTACGAGCTGCCGCTCAGCGAGCGCGACGACAAGTCCGTCCGGGCCGCCGAGGAGATGGCCTCGTTCGTGATCACGTGGGACAACGACATCCTCTCCGACCACAAGGAACGCTCGGCGGACGGCTACCACCTGAACGTCCTGCGGGTCCTGGAGGAGGGTGGACTCGGCCCGCAGGAGGCGATGGCCCGGGCCATCGCCCAGCGTGACCGTGTACTGGGCGCCTTCATGCACCTCACCGACCACCTCTCCACGGTGGGCAGTCAGCAGATGCAGCAGTACACGGCCGGACTGCGGAGCTTCGTCCGCGGATCTCTGGACTGGGGCGTCACATCGGTCCGGTACACCACCCCGGACGACCCCGCCGATCTCCCCACGGCCTTCGCCACGAGACCGTCGGACGACAGCCCCGAGCCCCTGGGCATCGACGCCGTGTCGTGGTGGTGGGACGTGGTGCCGGCCGGCCGGCCCCTGCGAGCGGCTCAGCCGCTCGGCCTCTCCGGCATGCGGGGCTGACCGGACGTCAGAGTCCGCCGACCGGAGACCGGACGGGAGACCAGACGGGAGACCGGACCGGAGGCCCTTGCCGGTGCGTCACCGCCGGGCGACCACGGTCATGGGAATGGAGTCCGCGTGCGCCACGGCCGAGGCGACCTCGCGCGGCGTGTGCCCGGCGACCGGAACCAGCTTCCAGCGGTCCAGGATCGTCGCGATGGCTATCGTCGCCTCCGTCCATACGAACAGGTCGCCGATGCACTTGCGGTTGCCCGCGCCGAACGGGATGTAGGCGCGGCGGCCCGGACCGGCGGCCTGCCGCTCGGGAAGCCAGCGGTCGGGGTCGAACCGGTCGGGGTTCTCGTACAGGCCCGGATCGCGGTGGAGGGCGTACAGGCTGAACGCCACCTCGGTACCGCGCGGCAGGGCGACTCCCCCCAGGGTCACCGGCTCGGTCGTGCGCCTCATCAGGAGCGTGACGCCGTGCAGCCGGATCACCTCGTCGATGACGCGGCGCAGGGCCTCCAGCTTGGGCACGTGCAGTGCGGTGACGGGGCCGGCGCCGACGACCTCGCGGATCTCCGCGAGGACCTCCTCTTCCACGTCGGGGCGGGAGGCGAGCTCGTGGAAGGTCCAGGCGAGGGTGGCGGCGGTGGTCTCCGCACCCGCGAAGAGGATCGTGGACAGCTCGTCCCGCGCTTCCTCGTCCGACAGCCCGGCGCCGCTGTCGGGGTCCTGGGCCGTCAGCAGCAGCGACAGCAGGTCGTCGCGGCCGGTGGGCCCAGCCGCACGCGCGCGGGTCACCACCTCGTCGATGACCGCGCGCAGTTCCGCGGCCGCACGGTCGAACTCCCTGTTGGCACGTATGGGGAGCCGGTCGAGGATCTTCGGGGAGGCCGCGCGGACCAGGAGGTTCGTGAGCAGCACGGGCAGGTGCTCCCGGACCGCGTTGACGGCCGGCAGGCCTATTTCGGAGGAGAACAGCGTCCGGGACAGGGTCTCCACGGCGTAGCCCGCCATGGCCGGTTCCAGGTCGATGACATCGCCGGGCTTCCAGGAATCGGCCAGTGCCTGGGCACTGCTGCTCATGATCTCGGAGTACCCGGCGATGCGGTCGCGGGTGAACATCGGCTGGATCATGCGGCGGTGCCTGCGGTGGAACTCGCCGTCGGAGTTGGCGAGTCCGTTGCCGGCCAGCGGCCTCAGCCTGTCGAAGAAGCGGCCCTTCTCGAAGCTGTTCACCTGCCGGACGGTGACCTCGTGCACCAGATCGGGCGTGGTCACCACGTACATCGGCAGGGTTCCCAGGTTGACGCGTACGAGCTCTCCGTGGCCTCGCAGTGAGGAGAGGAAGCCGAGCGGATCTCTCCACAAGGCCAGAGCGTGGCCGAGGAGGGGCATGGCTCCGGGTGCGCACGGAACGGACGCGAGGGACGTGACGGTCTGCTCTTCGGATACTGACGACATGCCAGGTGGTCCTTCCTGCCGGGGTTTATGCGGACCAGGATCCCCTGCCGTACGCCCGAGGGCCCAGTGGCCCCACGAATCAGCGCCCTTGCCTTCCGCGCAAGATCATTTTCAGCCAAGTGCGCCGTCGGCTTGTCGCAGTTGAGGCGGAGACCTGCGCTCCGGTAGGCCGCCACGCGACGGTAAGCTGCACGTCGCTGACTCCTCGTCACTCTCAGTGCGGGCTCGCCCCAAGCCTTCCAGAGTCCCGTCCCCGCCCGGAGGCACCGTGACCATGCAATCCCCCGATACGACCACCGCCTCGGACGCTGCCACTCGCGGCTGCCCCATGCACGCAGCGGCCGCTGACGGCGTGCGCCCGCTCTACGGCACCGAGGCGGAGGCGCAGCCGTACGCCCTGTACGAGCAGCTCCGGGCCGAGCACGGCGAGGTGGCGCCCGTACGCCTGTACGGAGACGTGCCCGCGTGGCTGATATTGGGGCACCGGGAGAACCTTGAGGTGATGCGCTCCAGGAACTTCTCCTCCGACTCCCGCAACTGGCACGCGATCCGGAACGGAACCCTCGCCGCTGATTCGCCCCTGCGGCCCATCACGGCGTGGCAGCCGCTGGTCGCGCTCACCGACGGGACGGAGCACGCCCGTCTGCGGGAAGCGGTGACGGAGAGCCTGGCCGGGGTGAACCGGCATCGCCTGCGCCGCTACATCACCCGGTACGCGGTACGTCTCATCGACGGTTTCTCCGGGGAGGGCAAGGCCGACCTCGTCGCCGACTTCGCGCGGAAGCTGCCCGCGTTCGTGGTCGCCCACCAGCTGGGCATACCCGAGTCCGCCGCCCTGTCGGTGGGAGCGGCCGTTTCCGACATGATCAGTGGTGGCGAGGCCGCTCTGGCCGGCAACCAGCTGGTGGTCGAGACCGTGCACCACCTGGTGGAGAGCCGCAAACTGCAACCCGGCGACGACCTGGCCAGCCGGCTCCTGGCCCATCCGCGCGGCCTGACGGATGAGGAGGTCCGCCAGCACCTGCGGCTGATCCTGGTCGGCGCGCTGGAGCCCACGGCCAACCTGATCGCGAACACGCTCCGGATGATCCTGACCGACTCCCGTTTCCGCGGCAACCTCTCGGGCGGCCAGATGACGCTGCCGGACGCGCTGGAGCAGGTCCTGTGGGACCACCCGCCGCTCGCCGTCGTCCCGACCCGCTGGGCGACGTGCGACATCGAGGTCGGCGGCACCCAGATCGCGGCGGGGGACATGGTGATGCTCGGCCTGGCCGCCGGGAACGTCGATCCGGTGATCCGCTCCGATGCCGACAAGCCCGTTCACGGCAACCGCTCGCACCTGTCCTTCGGCGCCGGGGCCCACGAGTGCCCCGGCCAGGACCTCGGCCGGGCCATCGCCGAGACCGGCATCGACCTGCTGCTGGAGCGCGTCCCGGATGCGGCCCTGTCCATCCCCGATGACCAGCTGCAGGTGGTGGGCACGTGGATGTCGCGCCGGCTGACCAGCCTGCCCGTCGCATTCAAGCCCCGCCGCCGGGTGGCTCCCCCGGCGGCCGCTGCGCAGGCCCCGAGGGCGGCGGTCCAGCCCTGGGCCGCTCCCGTGCCCGCGCCGGCACCGAGCCGGTCCTGGCGGTTCTGGCGGCGGTAGCCGGCGGGGGCGGGGCGGGATCCGGTCGCCTCGCCGGCGCGCGGACGGGGCCGAGCAGGCTGGGACCCGCGCCCCGGCCCCGGCCGGCGCGGTTGCGTCTCAAGCGTGGCCCGCGCTCAGGAGGGTGACGGGGCTTGCCGAACCGTCGTACCGGGATACCAGTGCGCGGAGTTCGCGGGCACTTCCCGTGGGCAAGGCCTGCATCACCCTGTCGAGGAGAGCGCGGCCCTCCAGCGGGTTGCCACAGCAATACCAGTGCACGTTGCCCCGCTCGCACTCGTCCCACTGGCGGCCGTGGGCGCAGCGGACAAATTGCTGCCAGCGGTGAAGGGCCAGGACGACATCTCCTGGCTCCAGGTGGTTCCTCGTGTCTTCGAGGCGGACGACCTCCTGCACCGCACGCGCGGACAGGCCGCTGATGGACGGCGCCGCACCCCGGGCGCGCCGCCGGGGACGGGCGGACCGGATGCTGCCGGGCCGTCTACGCGGCACGGAGCCTTGTGGTCGTCTGCATGCCGCACATGGTGCCACCCCCTCGAACGTCTCCGCCCCGCTTTTTGTCCGCGGAAAGGATTCGGGGCTGTGGCTGGAGCGTGAACGCCGGTGAGCCCGCCCGTGACCGCCGGTCACGGATGACCGGTCGTGTGACCGGTCGTCTGACCTGTACGAGCAACACGGCCAAGGTCACCATCGGGTCGTTGTCCCCCACACCGGTGGAGGGCGTGGAGCCCATGTGGACAACCACGTGCAGGAACTGTCGCATCAAGGGAGGACCCATGGGCGTGGACAGGCACCTCACAGACCCGCCGTCCGCCGTCGCCGCCACGCTGGCGGGTCGGCGGGGGCTCGGCGAGTGGAGGCAGACCTTCGCCACCGATCAGGGGTGGAGGTGGCGGAAGTGGCGTGACTGGAGGCTGTACATGTACGCCGGCGGCGTGATCGTGACGTCGCCCACGGGATTGCAAGCCGCGTACGACTGGAAAACCGCACGCGTCATGCAGAACCTGACGACTGTCAACGGCGGACAACACGACGCCAAGTACATGCTCATCGATCCGGACGGCACCGCCCTGACGGTCGGTTTCGGCATCTTCCCCCTCCTGCGCAGTGAGAAGGAAGCGGCGGGCATCACCGAGGTGGTGCGCGGTTGTCCCTTTCCCTACCCGCTCGACTGGGGCCCCCACATCCAGCAGGCCATAGCCCGCGCTCAGCTGCCCGACGTACTCGCCCGCCTTGAGCGGGGCGAGACGGTGAACTTCGGACCGTACGAGGCCGGCCGGGAGGGGATCACGGGCGAGGACCGCAGGCGTCGTCTCACCACCCCCTGGGCGGAGATCCACAAGCTGAAAGTCCACGACGGAATGCTGTTCTTCAATCCGGAACGCGGGTGGCGCGCCGACCCTGACCGCAAGGGGCCGGACGCGGCGCACGTGAATCAGATCCCGAACCTGGAGCTCCTGCTCCAGCTCTGCCGGACGTTGTGCCGGCTCAAGGAATGAGCCGAGGCGCCGACGGGCGCCGGCCCCGTCTTCGCGGGGGCGGGGCGAAGCGTGACCAGGTAGGCCCCGGCGGATTCCGGGAGATGGGTACCTCACACCGCGGCGCGCCACATGGGCCACAGGGGTGGCCCGCCCTCGGGCAGTCGGATCTCACCGGTCACGCGGAAGCCGAGAGCTTCGTAGAACGGGATGTTCGAGATCATGCTGGATTCCAGGTAGGCGGGCTGACCGAGCCGGTCGCAATGGGCCAGCTGCTCCTTCACCAGCGCCGAGCCGACTCCCGTTCCCTGGAACCGGGGGTCGGTCCCCAGGGTCGGAAGGTACCAGTGCGGGGTGTCCGGGTGGGCGTCGTGCAGGGTGTTCTGGACGCTCGCCGCCCGCGACAGGCCCCGTACGCCGAACACGTGCGCGTAGCGAGGCATCGTCGCGAGCTCCCGCGCGGCGGAGGGCTGCCAGCGCCCGGGCCCCGACCACAGGGCGGCCGCCAGCAGCTGCCCGCCGCCCGTCGCCGCCACCCGTACGGCGCCCGCCCGCGGCCGCTGCTGACGCTGGAGCAGCTCGAAGAAGCGGGCGGTCCTGCGCGCCCGGTCTTCGGCGTCGGGGAACATCCAGCCCATGACCGCGTCAACGGCGAAGGCGCGGGCCAGCAGCGCGGCGATCGCGCCCGCCTCGCCCGGCCGGGCGCACCGGATGCCGTACCCGGCGGCGGGTCGTTCGGTACGGGCGGTGCGTGCGGGAGGTGCGTTCATGGGGCCACCGTAGGCAGGCCGCCCGCGGGTCCGCGGCGGCCGGCCCGGGGACACGCCGGGCAGGTCGCCCGTCGTCCGGACGCCGTCGTCGGACCGGCCCCGTGCTCACGCGCCGCCCGTCAGCCGGCCGTGTCCCGAGCGGTCGGGCCGAGGTGGATGAGCAGCAGCCGGGCGCCGGGGGTGAGGTCGGCGAGCCCGCTCCAGCCCGGTGGTACGTAGAGCACTTCGCCGGACCGCAGGCGGCAGGAGAAGGGGTCCTCGCCCCCCGGCCCCGCGTGCAGCAGCCAGGTGCCGGCCCCGCCGGCCTGCTGCACCAGAAGGGGGACGGACGAGCCGGTGGACAGCCGCCGGGTGCCTTCCGTGTCGGCCCGGTGCCACTCGACGGCGGGCTGCAGACCCGTCAGCCGTGCGAGTTCACGGACCTCCGCCGCCAGGGCGGCCGCGGCGTCCTGCCCCTCGTGGGCCACGCGCTCCTGCTCGGGCCACAGGATGGCGGGCCGCCCCTGGCCGCCGCACACGGCGAGGAACTGCGCCAGTTCCCGTACGTGGGACGGGGCCGCCACCCCGTCTGCCGATGACGCGCTGAACATGGGGCTCCCCCGAGGTGTGGTCTCCGTACGCGCCGCTCGTACGGAACCTGGGCGCCTGTGTGGTACCGAGCATTCCCCATACCTGGCCGCCGGGACAGTCACGAAGAACTGTTCCCGCAACTCCCCCACGTACGCGCTACGAAGGGACGAGCGGTCCGTCCGGTCCCACGGGGTCCAGCAGGCCCTGGGCCGCTGCGCGGACGCCCGCCTGGAAGCGGCTCTCGGCGCCCAGCTCGCCCATGATGTCGGCGATGTGGCGGCGGGCCGTGCGCAGCGACATGCCCAGGCGGCGGGCGATCGCCTCGTCCTTCAGGCCGGCGGCGAGCAGGCGGACGATCGTCTCGTGGATCTCGCGGGCAACCGTTTCGAGTTGCTGGCCGACCGCGGCGGTGAAGGGGGTGGCCCGGTCCCAGGTCTGCTCGAAGATCTCGCACAGGTAGTTCACGGTGGACGGCTCCCGGATCACCACCGCTCCCCAGCTGCCGTCCTGGACGGGGATGAACGCGGTCTCGCGGTCGAAGACGATGAGACGGCCGAACAGCTCGTGCGCCGTCCGGTACTCGCCGCCGAGGACCGAGGCGGCTGCGACGTAGGCCTGGCTGGGTCCGTTGAAACGTGCCGTGTGGTGGTAGAGGGTGCGCATCCGGACGCCGCGTTCCAGGATGGCCCGGTCGCGGACCAGCGCCTCTTCCATCGCTTCGGAGACGCGGGCGCCGCCGCCGGGCTGACTGGCGATGATCTCTTCGCGGCAGCGTTCGGAGGCGTGGGCGAGGGCTTCGCGCACGAGGTGGAGGTTCTCCAGGACCTCCACCGCCCCGGAGGCCGAGCTCCGGCTCTCGTAGGCCGGTGCGGCGCGCAGCAGTTCCTTGCGGATGCCGGAGAGTTTCTGCTGCTGTTGGAGGATCTCGGCTTCCACGGGGGCGGCGAGCTGGGCGGCCGCGGTCTCGGGGGCCACGGCGAACACGCTGGTGGGCTCGCCCGGGTGTCTTTGCAGCAGGCGCAGGCGCAGCAGGCGTTCGACGGCGGCGGCGGTGTCCTCGTGGCGGGCCCCGGTTCTCGCGGCGACGGCGTCGACGGACACGGTGCCGTGTTCGAGCACCCAGGCGTAGACGGCTATGTCGGAGTTCTGCAGTTCGCCGGCAGCCACCAGTGCGTCGTCCAGTCCCATGGCCTGCGTCCCCCGCCCGATCTGTCAGGGTCCCCGAGAGGGGGCCCTGTGGTCCAAGGCGAACAGAATAGGAGGAGAGGGGCAGTCCGCCGCACCGGAAGACGCGGTGCGGGGCGGACGCCGGATCCCGCGGACCGCACGAGTGGGCAAATCACGCCCTTAAATGGCTGGATTTATCAGGCTGAACCGACCCGCGCCCGGACGGGGCGGACAGGTTCCGGATCGCGGCCGGAGAGCCACCGTGCGCACGATGTCACGGAAGGTCCGATATGCCGCCCGTCGCCTTCGTGCCAGGTACTTTGATGAGGGGGGTGAACGGTCGTTCGCCGGTCGCGGACAGGACAGTGTGGTCCCTGTCAGGAACCAGACCCCCGGCTGAGAGGCCGGGAGAGTAGGAACACCCCCCATGAAGATGAAGCGACCTTCCCTGCCCGTACGGCTCGTGCTGGCTGCCGTGCTCACCGTCGTCTGCTCCGCCACCGCGGGGGTGGCGGACCTGGTCCGCCCGACCGCGCACCCGGCCGACGTGACGCGGACGGTGGCGGAGAACTGCACGGGCAGCCAGAAGTGCACCGACGACACCTCCTGGGGCGGCTGACCCGCACCTGCCCCGCCGTACGTCCGCGCGAACCGACACAGGAGTCCGTCATGGCCGACAGCAACACCGCTGCGCCCAGCTTCACACCCCGCGAACAGCAGGTCCTCGCCCTCCTCTCCGGGGGTGACACCTACTGCTCCATAGCGAAGCGGCTGGGCATCAGCCGGCACACCGTCGACACCTACCTGCGCCATCTGCGGAAGAAGACCGGTACCCACAACCGCACCCAGCTGGCCGTGCTCGCGTCCCAGCTGGGGTACCGGGCCTGATCCGGCCGCGCCCTCAGCGCAGGCTGAGGGCGCCGGACCGGACCGTGTGCCGCAGGCCGTGGGTGAGCAGCAGGAAGCCGGCCGCGGCCCATCCCGCGAGGACCAGGGCCTCCTGGAGCACGAGGGTGGCCGGCAGCGTGCCGTCCAGCGCCAGCTGGCGTACGGCTGCCAGTCCGTGGCTCACCGGCAGCACCGCCGCGATCCCCGCGAGCACTCCGCTCCGCGGTACGGGGGTGTTCACCCCGGCCACCAGCAGCAGCGTGATGGTGGTGGCGACGGTCAGGTACATCCGGGACTCGGGCTTGCGCAGGGCGGCGCCGGAGAGGCACAGGGCGAGGCAGTAGACGCCGAGCGTCATCAGGAGGTTCACGCCCAGGATGGCGGGCAGGGCCGCCCAGTGGAGCGGTACGGGCAGCAGCAGGTGCACGGTGAGCAGCGCGACGGTCGAGGTCAGGAGGCCGTCGGTGACCCAGTGCAGCCCGCGCGAGGCCAGTGCGAGGAACGGCGGCGTACGGCTGATGAGCAGGAACTGCAGTGTTCCCGAGCGGAGTTCGCCGACGGTGGAGGTGACCACGCCCAGTGCGCCGAGGGGGCCGAGCACGACGGCGTTGCCCAGGGCGAGGTAGCCCTGCTGTCCGGGCGAGCCGAGGAGCTGGCCCAGGTTGGCGAAGAAGAGCACCTGGCACAGCAGCCGGACCACCCAGCCGCCGAGCCAGGAGCGCCAGGTGAACATGGCCCGGTAGTCCTGGTACGCGGCGAGGGCTCCGTAGCCGACCAGTTGGAGCACCGCCCCCGCGGAACGCCTGGCCATCGGGTCGGGACCGGGGCTGCTAGTCATGGAGCACCACCTTTCCGCTGCGGACGGAGGCGAGGACCCGGCGCAGCAGGAACATGCCCAGCAGGGTCTGGACCAGGATCAGGGCGCAGAGCACGCCCAGGCGCTGCGCCAGGTGCGGGACCGGTCCGGCGGCCGCGTCCCGGAGCAGGTCGGTCCCCCAGGAGAGGAAGAAGCCCTTCGCCAGGGAGTCGAACGGGGCCGGCAGCCGGTCGACGGGGAGGATCAGGCCGCCCAGCAGGTAGAAGGGGTAGGTCAGGGAGTTCTGGAGCGTGCGCGCTCCCCGCGCCTTGATCATCAGTCCGCTGACCAGCAGCGCGGCGCTCGCGCATCCCGCGATCAGCAGGACCGTCACGGCCAGGGCCGTCACCGGGCTGCGCAGTGCCACGTCCAGGCCGAACAGGCCCCGTCCGATGAGGACGACCTCGAACAGCACCGGCAGGGCGAGCAGGGTGGTGGTGAAGGTGCGCACGGCCAGGGCCAGGAGGTAGCGGTCCGGGGTGAGAAGCGACAGCTCCAGCGTGCCGTCGGACCGGTCGTCGTCGACGACCTCGGCCGCGACGAACACCGCGTGGGCCCACAGGCTCATGACGAACGCGGTGAGCGCCACGGTGGTGGCCAGTTCGCCGCGGTGGTGGCTCTGCAGGAAGTGGAAGAAGACCAGCGAGTACAGCGGTATCACGGCCAGGGTGGCGAGCATCCCCGGTGAGCGGACCAGGATCACGCCCTGCGCCCGTGCGGCGGCGGTTATCACAGCGTGAACTCCCGGTCCTCGATGACGGTCCGGTAGACCTCCGCCAGTCCGGGGGCGGCGACCGCGATGGACTCGGCGCGGGCCTGGGCGAGCAGCAGCAGGGCCTGGGCGAGGCTCTCGTCGTCGGCGGGGCGGGCCGTGAGGTTGCCCTCGGCGTCGGTGGCGGCGCTGCCGGGCAGCGCGGCGATGCGCGCGGCGGTGTCGGCCGATACGCCCACGGCGGTCAGGGTGCGGGGGGCGCGCAGGTCGGCGAGCAGCTCCGTCGCGGAGCCGATCCGCAGGATGCGGCCGTGGTCGATGAGGGCGACGCGGGAGCAGAGGGCCTGCGCCTCCTGCATGTCGTGCGTGGTCAAGACGATGGTGGTCCCGTTGCTGCGCAGGGTGCGGACCAGTTCGCGGAACCCGGCCCCGGCGTGCGGGTCCATTCCGTTGGTCGGTTCGTCCATGACGAGTACGTCCGGCTCGCCGAGCAGGGCGCGGGCCAGGTGGACCCGCTGCACCATGCCCCGGGAGAACGTCTCGACCCGGTCGTCGCTGCGGCCGGCCAGGCCCAGGAGTTCCAGGACCTCTTCGGTGCGCCGGCGGACGGCCCGCGGGTCGAGGCCCTGCAGGGCGGCCCAGTACCGCAGGTTCTGGCGGGCGGTCAGGCGGCCGTACAGGCCCCGGTCGCCGCCGAGCACCAGGCCGATGCGGCGGCGCACCTCGCGCGGCCGGTCCACGACGTCGAATCCGGCGACCCGGGCCGTGCCGGAGGTGGGGACGAGCAGGGTGGTGAGGATGCGGGAGAGGGTCGTCTTGCCCGCTCCGTTGGGTCCGAGCAGGCCGAGCACCTCGCCCTGTCCGACGTCGAGGCTGACGTGGTCGAGGGCGGTGACCTGGCGGCCCCGCCGGGTCCGGAAGGTCCGGGTCAGGTCCTCCACTTCGATGACGGACACGGCTCAGGCCTCCCGGCGCGGGGCGGGCCGCAGCGGCCAGGGGGCCAGCGCGGCGAGGCGTTCCAGGGCGCAGGCGTGCAGCGCGGGGTCGACCAGCTCGCCGGGGACGATCAGGAAGTCCCCGACCGGTGTCCGGCTGATGGTGCCCCCGGTCCAGGCGTGTTCGGTGCTGCGGTGTCCCTCGCCGCGGCGCAGCGGGGAGGTCAGCTGCATGCCGTACCGCTGCCGGGCGGGGGCGGACGGCGCCTGCGCGCGGCGGCGCAGCTCCGTGTCGGCCGGGCCGCGCAGTCCCCCGACCAGTTCGTCGGGGACGGTGGCGGCCAGGCGGGGGTAGGCGCGCACGCGCTCGCACAGGGCGAGCAGTTCGGGGGCCAGGGCGAACTCCCCGGCGGCGGCGATCAGCGCCCGGGGGGCGGGGGCCGCGGGTGAGGTCAGGACGCAGACGAGGTCGATGATGTCCTTGACGGTGTAGGGGCGCTGGAAGCGCTCCTCGGCCAGGGAGAGCACGTCGGCGATGACCTGGTCCCCGGGCAGCGGCACGCGCAGCGGTACCCCTCCGGGGTCTCCGGCGAAGGCGAAGGTGGTGACCTCGATGCCGTGGTCCGGGTCGATCAGCGGGTCCTCGCCGGGCCACCACAGGCCCGCGTAGAGGTGCCGCTGCCCTTGGTCGTCGAGTTGGGTCAGTTCCGCCTCGTCGCTGTCGTGGCGGTCCAGCGCGAGGGCCAGGACCTGCCACAGGGCGTCCTCGCAGGACACGACGACGTCGAGGTCGCCCAGGGCCCGCAGGGTCCCTTCGGGATAGTGGCGGGCCAGCGACGGGCCCTTGACCACGCGGGCGCCGGGCACCCGGGCCGTCTCGTCCGCCAGCAGGCGGTAGGTCTCGGCGCGCCGGTGCATGCGGGCGAGTTCGCCGCGGGCACCGGCGCCCATGGCGGTGCCCTCCCGTTCGGCCAGGGACAGGACGAGAGGGGCGAGGACGCCCCGCACCTGTCGGGCGGCCTGGAGGAGGCGCCGGACGGGCAGTTCGGTGTCGACCTCCAGGAGCTCGTAGAGCAGGTCGAGGGTGAGGGGGAAGTCGGAGCGGTGATCCGATGTCATAGGAGGACTCCTCGGAGCCTGGGGAGGTTCGACCCCGGCGGGGTGGTCAGGGGCGGGCGGCGTACGCGTAGCCGTGGGTCGGCGTCCAGCCCTGCCGGCGCAGCGCGGCCACGACCAGGGAGGCCCGTTCCCGGCCTTCGGGGTCGACGGGGTGGGTGACGTTGCCGATCAGCGGCTTGCCCAGGGCGGCGGCGGTGTCGGCACAGGCCGCCACCAGGCGTTCGATCGCGGCCCGGCGCAGGGCGGCGTCGTCGATGAGGATGTCCACCAGGTCGACGAACCCGGTGCCGCTGACGTCGTCGTACGCGTCGGTCAGGACGGTGGCGTGCCCGATCGCCTCGGGCGCGTCGGGTGTCCGCACCAGGTAGGAGCGCCGGTCGGGGGCTTCGAGCAGTTGGCGGACGGCCTGCTCGGTGCCTTCGGTCGTCCCGGTGTGCCCGCGGCCGGCCGACGCGTCGCGGATCGCCCGCGCGAGCCATTGCCCGACGGCCGCGTCGTCCGCCTCCGCGGCCTCGGTCAAGCGCAGCGGTACGGGGGCGGGGGCGGGGGCGGGCGGCCGCGGCGGGTGGTGGCGCAGGTAGCTCAGCAGGGGTTGGAGCCCGGGGGGAGCGGGGAGGTGCGCCGGGACGCGCACCACGGCCGAGGTGCAGTCGGGGTGGCGCCGGAAGAGGGTGTCGAGCAGGCGGGGCGCCCGGGCCAGGAGCGCCGGGTCGGCGTGCTCCACCAGGCACTGCAGCTCCCCGCTGGCCGGTTCGACGTACTCGCCCGCCACCACCGGCAGGCCGTCGATGCGGCTGAGCAGTCCGGACTCGTCCGCGGCCCGCAGGTACCGGTCGTCGATGTCGAACGGCCCGGGCGGCGGGCCGCCGGGGGCCGGGCTCACTTCGGCTCCGGCCGGACGACCGCGATCAGGGATGCGCCCAGCTCGCCGGCGGCCCGGGCGACGTCGGCGGCCGTCACGGCCGCGAGCGCTTCGATCTCCTGCTCCGCGTCCCAGACCCGCTCGTTCAGGATCCGCTGGGTGGCGACGGCGACGGCCCGGTCCAGGGGTGCCTCTGCCTCCCGGACGGCCTCGACGGTCGCCCGTCGGACGGCCGCCGCGACGTCCTGCTCGCGCGGGCCGTCCTCGGCGACGGCGCGCAGCACGTCGCGGAACGCTTCGAGCAGCCGGGGGGCGTTGTCCGGCTCGCAGCCGGCGAGCATCCTCCAGGCCCCGGAGTCGCTGTAATTGCGCGACCAGGAGCGGAAGGCGTAGGCCAGTGCCTCCTGGTTGCGGATCCTGGCGTAGAGGGGGGAAGCGGGGCTGCCGCCCAGGAGGTGCGCGAGGACGGTGTAGGCGTGCCTGCGGGGGTCGCCGGCGTGCGGTGCGCGTCCGCCGGCGAGCAGCCAGCAGAAGGAGTCCGGCCACTGGTCGACGGCCTGCGGGACGGGAGGTCCGGGGACTCCGCCGAGGGAGCCGAGCCGCGGGTCGGGGACCTCGTGGCGCGCCGCGAGGCCGAGGCCGCCGCGCTCCAGGGCCTCGCGCAGGGCGTCTTCGGGCAGTCCGCCGGCCGCGGCCACGGCGATCGGGGCGGTGCGCAGCGCCAAGGCGTGCGCCTCGCGCAGGGAGTCGAGGGTGAGGCCGGAGACGGTCTCGGGGCGTCCGCCGACCGGCGAGCCCAGCGGGTGCCCGTCGAAGAGCCGGGAGAAGAAGGCGTCCTGCACGGCGTCCGCGTCGTCGGAGACGGCGGCGGCGAGTTCCTGGAGGACCACGTCCCGTTCGCCCTCGAAGTCGGCCCGGTCCCACTGGGGATCGAGCAGCGCGCGGCACATCCACGCGGCGACGTCGGCCGCGTCCTCGGTGAGCACCTGGGCGTGGATGACCAGCGATTCGGGGCCGGTGGAGGCGTTGCAGTCGCCGCCCCGGTCCTCGATGCGCTCGCTCAGCGACGGCCCGTCCCCCAGGGGCGCGGACATCAGCAGGTGTTCGAGCATGTGGGCGGCGCCCGCGAGGCCCGGTGGGTCGTGCCGGGCTCCGAATCCGAGCGCGACGCACAGGCTGGTGGTGCGCAGGGACGGGTCGTGGTGCACGACCACGGGAACGTCGAACGTCGGTGATGAGGTCATGGTGTTTCCCGTCGTGCGAATGGGGCTGGGAGACAGGCAGGGGTGCCGCCGGACGGAAGTCCGGCGGCACCCCTCAGGTCAGGCGAATTACTTGCCCGTGCGGACGTTGACCTTGTCGAGACGCGGACGCATGGAAACGGCGTGGTTGCGGTTCATGAGAGAACTCCTCTGTGTCAAACGGTTATTCGGAATGTTCCGGCGGGGCGTTTTCCCCGGCGGCACGTCAACCATTTGACCGGCCAGGACGGGGGCTGTCAACAATTCCGGCCATCACGAAAACGCGTATCACGTGATTGCGCCACCGAATTCGAGTTCACTATTCCGCGTCTCGCGCCGGAACGGGCCGCGCCTATTCGTTGATGTACGGAATGAGTTTTCGGCGGCAATATCGGAATCGTTATCCGCCGTTCCTGCGTTCGGCCGGGTCAGGACGTCCCGCGTACGTGTACTCCCTGAAGGAGAGCCAAGTGTCGAGCACCCACTCCCTGTTGCTGATCAAACCGGACGGGGTGGAGCGGCAGCTCCAGCAGGCGGTCGTCGAGGCCGCCGAGGAGGTCGGCCTCACCGTCGTCTGCCGGCACCGGCTGCTGCTCGGCGAGGAGGAGATCGTCCGGGCCTGGGCGGACACCCGCCGCACCGAGCACCCGTTGGAGCACCTGTCCCTGGACTTCTGGTACGGCGGGCGGCCGATGGAGGTGCTGCTGGTGCGCGGCCCGGACGCCTTCACCCGCGCGAACCGGGCGAAGTCCGCGGTGCGGGCCGGGTACCGGCTCGGCCCCTTCGGCAACGTGGTCCACGCCCCCGACCACACGGGGGAGTTCGAGCTCCAGCTGTCCGTGTTCGCCGGCGACTGCCCGACCTGCGCCGGGACGCTCTCCACCGACTTCGGCGACTACGCCGACGTGCCCCAGGCCTACCCGCCCGGCGCGCTGCTCCCCGACGCTTGGCGCGACATCGAACGGCTGCGGGAACTGGCGCAGCCGATGTGGGAGGACCCGGCGTCCTGCTTCTGGCGTCCGACCTACCCGGAGCCCTACCGGGCCCCGGATGCGGGGGCGCGGGACCACGCCGTGTACATCGCCGCCTCCCCGAACCAGCTCTCCTTCGACAACCTGGTGGGGGCGCTGCTGACGGCACTGCCGGGCATCGCGTTCCCGCACGCCCTCGAACTGATCGTCTCGGCGCTGCACCACCAGGACTTCACGCTGGCCGTCGGCACCCTGGCCGAGTGCGAGCGCTACCGGGACGCGCTCATGGCGCAGGGCCTCAACACCCCCATCCGTACGCTCGCCCAGGACAGGGTTCGCCGCCGGGAGCAGATCCGCACGGGCGGCACGGTGGGCACCGCCGGGGCGTCGGCGGCATGAGCGGCCAGCTGGCCGACCGGCGGGCCAAGCGCGCGGCGCTGCTGGCGGCGGGGGTCGACCCGTATCCGCCGGCCCGGCCCGTCGGCGCCCGCGTCGCCGGGCTCCGGCAGCGCTACGGCGCGCTGCCCCCGGGCACCCGGACCGGCGTGGTGGTGACCGTGGCCGGCCGGATCACCAGCCGCCGCGAGCACCGCAGCGTCGAGTTCGCCACCCTGCGCGACGGGGCCGAGGAGATCCAGGTCCTGCTGGCCGGCGACCGGGGCACCGGCGTCCCGCGGGCCGCGTGGCGGGAGCGGACGGATCTGGGCGACCTGGTGGTGGTCGACGGCGAGCTGGTCACCACCGGCAGCGGTGCCCTGGCCGTGGCGGCGCGGCGGTTCACGCTCGCGGCGAAGGCGCTGCGGCCGCTGCCGGGCCGACCCGGCGGGGCGGGGTCGGCGGCCGGGCCGGCAGCCGGGTCGGCGGACGGCCTCCCGGGGGCGCACCGGGACCGCTACCGGCAGATGCTGCTGGACCCTGCCGAGACCGCTCGCGCGCACGCCCGGGGCGCGGCCCTGCGGGCGCTGCGGGAGTGCCTGTACGAGCGGGGGTTCACCGAGACCGACACTCCCCTGCTGCACCCGGTGCCCAGTGGCACGGCCCGCCCGTTCACGGCCCGCATGAACGCCTGGGGCCTGCCGCTGCACCTGCGGGGCACGGCCGAGATGTACCTCAAGCGGCTCGTGGTCGGGGGCATGGACCGGGTCTTCGAGATCGGCCGGGCCTTCCGGAACGAGGGCGCCGACGCCCTGCACTTCCCGGAGTTCAGCGTCTGCGAGGCCTACGCCGTCCACAGCGACTACCGGGACGCCGCCGCGCTGGCCGAGCGGCTGGTGGCCGCCGTCGCGCGCGCCCTGGACGGACCGGAGGCGGCGCCCCCGTCCTTCGCCCGGGAGCGTTTCCACGACCTGCTCGGCGCGGCCCTCGGTACGGAGGTGGACGCCTCGACCCCGCGCGAGGAGCTGGCGGGCCACGCCGCGCGGCACGGCATCGCGGTACCGGAGGGCGCCGGACCCGGCGCCCTGGGGCACCTGCTCTACCGCAAGCTGGCCGAACCCCGGCTCGACCGGCCGACGTTCGTCTTCGACTTCCCCTCCGAGGGCGCGATCCTGGCCCGCCCGCACCGCCGGGACCCCGCGCTCGTCGAGAGCTGGACGCTGGTGATCGGCGGCCTGGACGTCGGCCAGGGGTGCACCGAGCTGACCGACCCGGTCGAGCAGCGCCGCCGCTTCGCCGCCCAAGCCGCCGCGCGGGCCGGGCAGCGTCCCGGCGCCGCCGTCCTCGACGAGGGCTTCCTGGCCGCCCTGGAGCACGGCCTGCCACCGCTGGGAGGCCTCGTACTGGGGGTGGACCGGCTGATCACGGCGCTGCGCGGTACGGGGCGCCTGCGCGACCACCAGTGCCACCCCATCGCGCGGCCCGAACCCGCGCCCCCCGCCCCGGCCCCCGCCGACACCCGGAAGGAGCACCACGGTGATCACTGACCACGAGCGGCTCGACGACCTGCTGGACGGCGCCTGCACCCGGTTCGCGGACCGGGCCGCCCTCACCGGGGGAGGCCGCACCCTCACGTACGCCGGGCTGGCGGCCGAGGCGGCGCGGCTGCGCGCCTCACTGGCGGCGGCCGGGCACCGCACGGCCGGAGCCGTCCTGGTCCGGGTGGGCAACGAACCGACCGACCTCGCCGCCCAACTGGCGGTCTGGCAGGCCCAGGGCGTCGTCGTCCCGGTCCACCGGAGCTCGCCGGACGCCGTGCTGCGGGAGACCGCCGAACGCACCGGCGCCCGCCTCGTGCTGGACGGGGCGCGCTCCGCCGGCGACCGCGTCCGCGCGATCGACCCGGCGCCGGACCGTACCCCCCGGGACCTCGACGCGGACCAGGCGCTGGTGGCGTTCACCTCCGGAACCACCGGACGCCCCAAGGGGGTCGTCCTTTCCCACCGGGCCCTGACCACCAAGCTGCGCGCCATCGCCCGGGTGCTGCCGTTCCGGCCCGGCGACCAGGCCCTCCAGGTCCTCCAGCTCAACTTCACCTTCGGGCAGTGGACCTCGCTGCTGACCCTGGCCACCGGCGGCACCCTGCACCTGCTGCCCCGCTTCGACGCACCGGCCGTACTGCGCCGGCTCGCCGCCGGGCGGACCGACCGGATCGCGGTGGTGCCCAGCATGCTGCGCCTGGTCGACCGGGAGCTGAGCACCCCCGGCACGGGACCGGAGCTGCGCGACGCGCTGCGGGCGTCCGGCGGGCCCGGCACGTGGATCACCGGCGGGGAACCGCTGCCCGCCGGGCTCGGCCACCGGCTGCGGGCCGCGCTGCCCGGCTCGGGCATCGCCGACGTCTACGGGCTCAGCGAGACCTCCACCTCCGACTTCATCCTCACCCCCGACCGGTACGACGCCGCGGCGGGCACCATCGGCCGGCCGAGCCCGGGCGTGGAGTTCCGCATCGCCACCGGCGACGGCCCGCCGCGACCGCCCGTTCCCGGCGCCGTCGGCGAACTGTGCCTGCGGACCCCCCATCTGATGACCGGGTACCTCGACGACCCGGCGGCCACCCGGGCCGCGCTGGACGGCGACTGGCTGCGCACCGGCGATCTGGCCACCGTCCGTCCCGCCGACGGCATGGTGGAACTGGTCGGCCGGAAGAAGCAGCTGATCTCCCGGGGCGGCATCAAGATCGCGCCGCTGGAGGTGGAGCGCCCCTACGCGCTCCACCCGGCCGGCGCCGGCTGCCTGGCCGTCGGCGTCCCGGACCCGATGCTCGGGGAGCGCGTCCACCTGGTGTTCGTCGCCGCCCCGGGCACCAGCCCCACCGAGGACGAACTGCGCGCCCACGGCCGCCGCCACCTGGAGCCGTACCAGGTGCCCGAACGCGTCCACTTCGTGGCGGAACTCCCGCTGGGCCGGACCGGCAAGACGGACCGGGCCGCCGCCGCCCGGCTGGCCGCGACCGCCGCGACCGCCGCGACCGGGACGGAGGCCGTCCGGTGACCCTGCTCGGCGTCTCCACCGCAGCCCTCGCCGACCGCAACGACTTCGGTGCGCTGCTCGCCTACCGGCCCGACGTGATCGAGTTCTACGGGTATCCCGCCACGGCGCTGCCCCGCATCGCGCGGTTCTGCGCCGAGCACGGCATCCGCCCGGCCCTGCACACCCCGGTCCCGTACGAAGGCGCCACCGCTCCCCGGCGCTTCGCGCCCACCGGCCCGGACCCGCGGGAAGCGGCGGCGGCCCTGCGGCTGACCGAGGCCACCGTGCGCTGCGCGGCCGACCTGGGCGCGCTCCACGTGGTGGTGCACTTCCCCAGCCCCTATCCGCCCTACGAGGAGGCGGGGTTCGAGGAGGCGGCCCGGGACTTCCTGTCCGCCACGGCCGCACTCGCCCGCGAGCACGGTGTCGCCGTGCTCGTCGAGAACCTCTCCGCCCATCCGCTGCTGCGCACCCCCGAGCAGTACCACCGGGCCCTGGCCGCCCACCCCGAGCTGGGCCTGTGCCTCGACCTCGGGCACGCACACCTCCTCGGCGCGGACGCCGCGGCGCCCGCCGGCTTCGCGGCCCTCTTCGGGTCCCGGGTCCGCAGCATGCACGTCTACGAGACCACCGCCGAGCGCTACCCGCGGTACGGGCACGAGCCCGCGAGCCGGGGGGGCACCCGGGCCGAGGGCTTCATGGGCCTTCGTGACCTGCTCCCCGACCTCCTGCGCCGCACCCGACCGGTGGCGCTGGTCATGGAGCACGAGCCGGTCGCACCCGGCACCGAGCCGGCCGTCGCCGACTGGCTCAGAGAACTGATCCACCACCACGACGACGCAGGAGCGATCGTATGAGCAACAGCACGCATCTGGGTCTGGTGACCCGCCTCGCCGAGACCGGGGGCACGGACCGCACCACGCTGCTGAAGGAACTGTCGGAAACCACCCAGCACCTGATCGACACCACCGGCCGCGGCCTCGACCTCACCGAGGCCGACCTCACCGGCTTCGACCTGAGCGAAGCCGATCTGCGCCGCGCCACCTTGAACCGGGCCGTACTGCACAGCACCCTGCTGGTCTCGGCCGACCTCTCCGAGGTCTCGATGGTCTGCCCCGGCATGGAACGCACCAACCTCCAGGGCGCCAGCCTGCGCTCGGCCTACGTGCACGCACTGGCCGCGCAGACCTGCACCTTCGACGGCGCCGACCTCTCCGGTCTGCGGGACGCCACCGGCACCCTGTTCCACGGGTGCAGCATGCGCGGCGCCCACCTGGACGGCGCCCACCTGGCGGGGTCCTTCTTCTACCAGTGCGATCTGTCGGACGGCTCCGCGCAGGCCGCGAACCTCCAGGGCGCGCTCGTCAACGAATGCCTCCTGGACAACGCCGTCTTCGACGGCGCACTGGTCGACCAGCTCACGGTCACGAAGTCCTCCCTGCACGAGACCTCGCTGCGCGGCGCGAGCGGCAAGGGGCTGGTCCTTCAGCGCCTGACCGCCGCGGACGGACTGGTGCTCGCCGACGCCTCCCTGCCCGGTCTGCGCCTGTCCGAAGTACGGGCCGACCGGGTCGACGCCGCAGGGCTCGCCGCCCGCGAAGCCGATCTCACCGAGACCGTGCTGACCGGGTCCGACCTGACCCGCGCCGACCTCAGCCGCGCCCGGATCAGCCACTGCGACCTGCCCGGCGTACTGCTCACCGAGGCGCACCTGACCGGCGGATCGATGGCCTCCAGCAGTCTGCGCGGCGCCGTGCTGCGCGGCGGCCACGGCGAGAACCTGCACCTGGTGGAGAGCGACCTGAGCGGCGCGGACCTGGCCGGCTTCACCGGGCGCTGTCTGACGGCCCGTGACGTGCGGCTCACCGGGGCCAACCTGCGGGGTGCCAATCTCTACCGGGCCATGCTCACCGGCGACCCGCCCCGCGCCATGAGCCTGCGCGGCGCCGTTCTGGAGAACGCCACCCTGGTCCAGGCCTACATCGCCGCCGACCTGCGGGAGGCCGACCTGCGGGGCGCCAACTGCGCCTACAGCCGCTTCAGCCAGTCGGACCTCAGCGGCGCCCGCCTGGACGGCGCGAGCATGTACCAGTCCACCTGGATCAAGGTCCCGGTCCGCGGCGCCGTCCTGACCGGGGTGCGCGCCCCGGTGTTCGCCAACCGGTGCCCCGGCCTGCGCGAAGCGCTGGAACGGGCGGGGGGTCCCGCCGCGGCGGAGTTCACCGCCTTCCTGGGGGCCTTCGAGACCGCCCTCGCCACCGGCCGCAAGGGCTCCACGTGACCCGCGTCCTGATCGTCGCGGCCCACCCCGACGATGCCGAACTGGCCCTCGGCGGGACCATCGCCCACCTCACCGAGCACGGCACCGAGGTGACCGTCGCCCTGTTCACCGTCTCCGAGACGGCCGGCCGCGAGGACCCCGGGCGCCGTGCCCGGCGCATCGAAGCCGCCGAGGCCGCCGCCGGGGTCCTGGGGCACCGGCTGCACTGGCTCGGCGACGGCCGGTACGACCAGGTCGAGGACATCCCCGAGTACCGGGCGGTCGGGCTCGTCGACGAGCTGGTGGCGCACACCGGTCCCGACACCGTCATCAGCCACTGGGACGGCGATTCGCACGGCGACCACGTCCGCGTCGCCCGCGCGGTCGTCGCCTCGTCCCGGCGCTGGCCGCAGGCCGCGCTGGCGCAGTTCGGTCCCAACGAACACCGCACCGTGCGCCACGCGGAGTTCGTCCCCAACCTCTACGTCCCCACCGGCGGCCAACTCGCGCGCAAGGCGCGGGCCCTCGCCTGCCACCGCTACCCCGGGCAGGGGTTCCGCGCCCTGGACACCGACTCGGTCGAGCTGTTCGACCGGGCGCGGGGGGCCGCCGTGGGGCTGGACGCGGCCGAAGGGCTGCGCCTCGTACGTCATCGCTTCACGCCCGGCCGTCCGCTCCTCTGAGTGCCCGGCCTTCACACCGAGGGAGTCACCGCCGTGACATCACTGACCACCGAGACGTCCTGGGCTCCGCCCGCACCGGCCGCCGGGGCGGCACCGGCCGCCGTACCCGCCGTACCCGCCGTCCCCGCGCCCCGCCACGACTACCGGGCCGACCTGGCGGCCGGGCGCGCCGCAGCCTGCGTCTGGGGCCTGGGCCACATCGGCTGGTCCACCGTCGAGGCACTGCGCGCCGAGGGCGTCGCCGTCGTCGGGTACGACGTCGACCCCGCCCGGGCCGAGCAGCGCCGCGCCGTCGCGGCCGGACCGGCCGGCCCCGCCGCCCGGGTGACCTCGGACCGGGCCCGCGCCCTCGCCGACGACGTCGCCGTGCACTTCGTCGCCGTACCCACCGAACGCGAGGCGGAGCCCTTCTCCGGGGCACTGGTCGAGGTGTTCGCCGCGATCGTCGCCGACACCGCCGCGCGGCGGCCGGGGCGCGCGCCGCTGGTGATCGTCGAGTCGACGCTGACCCCGGGCACGGTCGAGGAGCTGCTGCTCCCGATCGTCACCTCGGCCGGCCTGGAGCCCGACACCGACCTGCTGCTCGCCCTGGCCCCCCGCCGCGACTGGTTCCTCGCCGAGGGCTACGGCCTGCGCGACCTCGACCGGATCTACTGCGGCGTGGGGGCACGCTCCGCCGACGCCGCCCGGGACGTGCTGGGGCTGATGTGCGACACCCTGCACCGGGCGCCCAGCCACATCGAGGGCGAGCTCGTGAAGTGCGTGGAGAACGCCTACCGCCACGTGGAGATCACCCTGGCCAACCAGCTGAGCCTGGCCTACTCGCACGTGGACATGGTGGAGGTGCTGCGACTCGCCGGCACCAAGTGGAACATCGGGACCTTCCACCCGAGCTTCGGCACCGGCGGCTACTGCATCCCGCTCTCCAGCCGGTACCTCCTGCGGGGCGCGACCGACGCCACCCGGCTGTCGCTGCTCAGCGAGGCGGTGGACACCGACATGCGAATGCGCGACCTGGTCGCCGAGGCGGTCGCACCCCGGGGCCGGGTGCTGGTCCTCGGGCTCGCCTACAAGGGGGGCATCAAGGTGGCCACGCTCAGTCCCACCGTGCGGATCACCGAGGAACTGCGGCGGCTGGGGACCGAGTTCAGCGTGTACGACCCGATGTACAGCGCCGAGGAGATCGACTCCCTGCTCGGCCCCGGCACGGCGGCCACCGATCTGGCCGGGGCCTTCCGGGAGGCCTCCACCGTCCTCGTCGTCCCCGACCACCCGGAGTTCCGCGGCGAGCCGTACCTCTCCCTGCTCGAAGAGCCGCGCGAGCAGCCCCTGCTGGTCCTGGACAACCACGGGGTCTGGGACGACCGGGAGTGGCCCGCCCACATCGCCTACCGCAGAGCCGGCGGGATCTCCTGGCTGGACGTCACCGGCCACGGCCCGGCGGACGCCCGATGACCGGCCCCGCCCCCGCCCCCGCCGCCCGCACCCGGCCGACCGCGCCGGACGGCGCCCGCCCCACGGGCGCCGCCGCCGACCCGGTGGTCGTCCGGACCCGGGCGGTGGCCCGGGAGCTGCTGGCCCCGGCCGCCGCCGCGACCGCCGCGGGCCGGGTCCCGCGCTCCCACCTGGACGCCCTGGGTGAGGCGGGCGCCCTGGGCACCGCCGTGTACCGGCCGGCCGGGGCGTCCACCGCGGCGCAGGTCCAGCGCGAGGTGTCCGAGACGATCGCCGCCGCGGACGGCTCGACCTGGTGCGTCTACGCCCAGCACCACCACCCGATGCGGGAGGTGGCGGGCAGCTCCGATCCCGGGGTTCGCGAGCGCTGGTCCGCCCCCATGGCGGACGGCCGGGTGCTGGCGGCGGGCGCGAGCTCGCACCTGCGCCGGCCGGGCCCGCCGGCCGTCACCGCCGTCCGCGACGGGCAGGGCTGGCGGCTGCACGGCCGCCTCGCGTGGCTGTCCGGCTGGGGGATCGCCGACGTCGTCATGGTGGGCGCGGTGACCTCCGACGACCGCGTCCTGTTCGCCCTGCTGGACTGCGGCGAAGGGGCCGGCCTCACCGATGTGCGCCCGCACCGTCTGTGGAGCATGGCGGCGACCAGCACGGTGTCGGCGCGGCTGGACGGAGCCCTCGTCGCGCCCGACCGGCTGATCGCCCTCCACCCGGGCGCCGAGTGGCGGCGCGCCGATGCCGAGCGGCGTCCCAACGTCAACCCCGGCGTGTTCGGCACCATCGCCGCCGCCACGGCCGCTCTGACCGATGCCGGGCAGAGCCCCGAGTACCGCGAACTGGGCCTGCGCGTCGCCGCCGAGGCGGGCCCCCTGCGCGACGCCGCCTACCGGCTGATGGACGACGTACCGGCGCACGAGGCGGCGGACGAGCGCCTCGCGGTCCGGGCGGCGGTCCTGGAACTGGCCGGCCGGGCCGCCGCCGCCTGCGTCGCGGCCGGCGGCGGGGCGAGCGCCGCCGCCGGTTCGCTGCCGGCCCGGCTGCTGGCGGAGGCCTCCTTCCACCTCGTCCAGGCGCAGACCCGGGAGAGCCGTACCGCCACGGGGGTCCGGATGCTCGCCGTCGCCGACGCCGTCCGGAGCGCGCGGTGACGGGCCCGGGGCGCGCCCGCCGGGTCCGGCTCGCGGACACCGGCCCCACCGTGTTCGCGGAGATGTCCGAACGGGCCGCCCGGCACGGCGCGGTCAACCTCGGCCAGGGCTTTCCGGACACCCCGGGACCCGCGCCGGTCGTCGAGTCCGCGATCGCCGCCCTGCGCGCCGGACACCACCAGTACCCGCCGGTCCCCGGACTGCCGCAGCTGCGCAGTGCCGTCGCCGACCACCAGAAGACCTGGTACGGGATCGACCTGGACCCGGCCCGCGAGGTCGTGGTGACCACCGGGGCGTCCGAGGCACTGGCGGCCGCCCTGCTGGCACTGACCGGCCCGGGGGACGAGGTCGTCGTCCTGGAGCCGTACTACGACGCCTACGCTGCCTGTGTGGCGCTGGCGGGGGCCACGCTGGTGCCCGTCCGGCTCGACCCGCCCTCCTTCACCCTGGACCCGGCTGCGCTGCGGCGCGCCGTGACGCCGCGGACGAAGGTCCTGCTGGTCAACTCCCCGCACAATCCAACCGGTTCGGTACTGCCCCCCGAATCCCTGCGGCTGATCGCGGAGGTCGCCCGGGCCCACGACCTGCTGGTCGTCTCCGACGAGGTCTACGAGCACCTGGTGTACGAGGGGCCGCCGCACCAGCCCCTGGCCGCCCTGCCGGGCATGGCGGAGCGGACCCTGACCATCGGATCGGCCGGCAAGACCTTCTCCTTCACCGGGTGGAAGGTCGGCTGGGCCACCGGTCCCCGCGATCTGGTCGAGGCGGTCACGGCGGTCAAGCAGTACCTGTCGTTCGCCTCCGGGACGCCCTTCCAGCACGCGGTGGCGGACGCCCTGCGGCTGCCCGCCGCGCACTTCACCGGCTTGCGCGACTCGCTCAGGCGCCGCCGTGACCTGCTGGTCGCCGGTCTCAACGCGGCGGGCCTGACCGCGCACGCCCCGCGCGGCACCTACTTCGTGACCGCCGACATCCGCCCGCTGGGCGAGCGGGACGGCCTGGCGTTCTGCCGCTCCCTGCCCGCCCGCTGCGGTGTCGCGGCCATCCCCAACCAGGTCTTCTACGCCGATCCGGACGCGGGCCGCCCCTTCGTCCGGTTCACGTTCTGCAAGCAGGAGGCCGTGCTCAAGGAGGCGGTGCGAAGGCTCGCCTCCCTGCACGACAGCCGCCCGGCAGCCACCCTCCGTACGGAAGAGACGAGCTCGTGACCACAACGGCCGACCACCCCACCGCCTTCCCCGCCGCCCTCCCGGCCGCCCTGCGCCGGGCCGAACTGGAAGCCGGCCTGCGGGCCGTCACCGGCCGCATCGAGGCGGCGGCGGCCGCCTGCGGCCGCGATCCGCGTGACATCACCCTGGTGGCCGTCACCAAGACCCGGCCCGCGTCGGACGCCCGCCTGCTGCACGGGCTCGGCGTCGGGCACATGGGCGAGAACCACGACCGGGAAGCGGCCGCCAAGGCCGCCGACCTGGCCGATCTCGCCGATCTCGCCGAGCCGCCGCAGTGGCACTTCGTCGGCTCGCTCCAGCGCAACAAGGCCGCCTCGGTGGCCCGTTACGCCGCGCTCGTGCACTCGGTGGACCGTCCCGCGCTGGTGACGGCCCTGTCCCGGGGAGCCCAGAACGCCGGCCGGACGGTCTCCTGCCTCCTCCAGGTCAGCCTGGACGGCGACCCGCGCCGCGGCGGCGTGCCGGCCGAAGGGCTCGGGGCCCTTGCGGAAGCGGTCGCGGACGCGCCGGGCCTGCGGCTGGCCGGGGTGATGGCGGTCGCCCCGCTCACCGAGCCGGCCGACGCGGCGTTCGCCCGGCTGGCCGGGCTCGCCGGCCGGCTGCGCGCGGACCACCCGGCGGCCACCGCCGTGTCGGCCGGCATGAGCGGGGACCTGGAGGCGGCCGTCGCGGCCGGAGCGACCCACCTGCGGGTCGGCTCCGCCCTGCTCGGGGCCCGCGCCTACCCGGCCCGCCCCGGACCCCCGGACCCGTACGTCTCCCGGGACACGCACGGCACCCTGCTGGGCGGTGCCGCATGAGCGCTCCCACGCAGCCGCCGCTCGTGCGCCTCGGCCTGCCGGCCGCCGGCACCGGGACCCGGTCCCTGGACCTGCGCTACCTGGAGCGCCCGCCCGCCCACCACCAACGTCCCTACTTCCCCTTCGTCGCGGACCACCTGCGAGGGCTCCTGGACCGGCCGGGCGCCTCCGTACTGGACATCGGCTGCGCCAACGGCGCCTTCCTGCACCACTTGGCGGGCCGCTACCCGCAGGCCCGGCTCTCCGGCGTCGACGCACTGCCCGAGCTCGTGGAGCACGCGGCCCGGCACGTGCCGTCGGCCGACTTCGCCGTGGGCGACGTGGGCCGCGCCCGGACCCTGCCCGGACGGCAGTTCAGCGCGGTCACCCTGCTCACCCTGCACAGCCACTTCGACTCCCTCGACCCCTGGCTGGACCACGTCCTGGACCTGGTCGAACCCGGCGGGCGCGCCCTGCTGTTCGGCACCTTCAACCCCTTCCCCGTCGACGTGCTCGTCCGCCTGCGGCAGGCCGACGGCGAGGGGGACGGCAGCTGGCTCCCCGGGTGGAACGTGCACTCCCGCGCCGCGTTCGCGGACCGTATCGGCGCGCGGGGGCTGCGCCACCGGTTCCACGAGTACGAGCCGCCGGCGAGCGTCCCGCACGCCCCGCACGACCCGCTGAGCACGCGCCGCGCGACCTTGGACGGCGCACCCGTGCTGACCAACGGCGCCGGGGTGCTCCTCCCCTTCGCCCTGCTGGAGATCTCCGTATGAGCCCGCGCCGCCCCGCCGAACCCCTGGCCGAGCCGTTCCGCGCCCTCCTGCGCAGCCCCACGACGGGGTCCGCGCTGACCTGGGCCGAACCGTACGTCCTCACCGACGGCGACTCGCTGTGGCCCTGCCTGGACGGCATCCCCTACCTGCGCACCGGGCGCGACGACCTGCGTGCGCGGACCGTCGACGCCATCCGGGCGGGCGACCTCGACCGGGCCCTCGCCCTGCTGCTGTGCGACCGCAAGGACGACACGGTCCCACCCGCCGATCCCGCCTCGGCGCTCGCCGTGGCCACCGGCGCCACGACCGCCGCGGCGGCCATGGCCGGACTCGGCTACGGCGGCCTGGCCCCCTACTTCCTGCACCGCTGGTGCCAGCCGACGTACCTCAGCGGCCTCGCCCTGCTGGACACGCACGTACCGACCGGCGCCACCCTCTTCGAGATCGGCTGCGGGGCCGGACACTTCCTGCGCACCTGGACGGAGCGCTCGGGTCCCGCCATCGGCTCCGACCTGGTCTTCTCCCACCTGTGGCTGGCCCGGACCTTCTGCGCCCCGGCGGCGCACCTGGTCTGCTTCGACGCCGAAGGCGCCTTCCCGCTCGCGGACGGCGCCGCCGGGGCGGCCCTCAGCCACGACAGCTTCCACTACTTCCGCGACAAGCGGCACGTCCTGGCGGAGCTGCTGCGCGTCAGCGGCACCGGGCCGGTCCTGCTGGGCCACGTCCACAACGCCTCGCGCGACAACTACTCCGCGGGCCACCCGCTGCCCACCGAGGCGTACCTCGAAGCGCTCGACCCCGACCACTGCTACGACGACGAAGCCCTCACCGACGCGGCACTGCACGGACGTACGGCGGCGCCGGTGCGCGGTGAGGAGCTGCGCGACGCGGCGGCGCCGGCCTTCGCCTGCCGGACGAGCGAAGCCCCGGCCACCCCCGGACGGCTCACCGGGACCGTGCCGGGGCGCCCGCTGAGCGTCAATCCGCTCCTGACCGACAACGGGCCCGTCTGGCCCGACGAGAAGTTCGCCCGCGAGTTCACCGACGGCTGGCCGTACCTGCGCGATCTCGCGCGGCCTCCCCGGGCCACCGTGGCCGCGGCCCGCGCGGGGCTCGCCGGCAGCGACCCGGACGTCGACCGGTTCGCCCGGCGGCGCGCACTCCTGGACCTTCCCGAAAGCTGGCTCTGACATGACCTCCACCACCGACCGGTCCGCCGCCCTGCCGCCCGTGGACCCCGGGCAGTTGCCGGACTCGTGCCGTACGGGCCCGGGCGTGCGCATCCGCGCCGGCCGGCTGACCGTGGGCGAGGGCGTACGGATCGGCGCCGGCACCACCATCGTGGGCGATGACGTCGTACTCGGCGACGGCACGGTCATCGGCCCCGACTGCGACCTGCGGGCCGGCACGCTGAGCCTGGGCCCGGGCACCGAGATCGGCCCCCGCGTGCGCCTGCTGGTCGCGGAGCGGTTCGCGGTGGGCGGCGCCACGCGCATCGCCCCCGATGTGCACGTGGTGTGCCGGGAGTTCACGGCGGGCCGGCTGTTCTACTTCGGCGACGGCGCGCGCGTGGGTTACGGGGGAACCACGACCTCGACGTCCCGGGTCCGCATCGGCGACCGGGTCACCATCGGCCAGCACACCATCCTCAACGCGAACCACGAGATCACCCTGGGCGACGGTGTCGGCACCGGGTCCTACCTGGCCGTATGGACCCACGGCTACCACTTCGGGCACGGCCCCCTCAACGGCACAGAGCCCGCCTACGCCCCCGTCCACGTCGCGCGCGACGTCTGGCTCGGCTACCACGTGACCCTGCTGCCGGGCGCCGATGTCGGCGAGGGGACCGTGGTCGCCGCGGGTTCCGTCGTCACCGCCCCGCTCCCCGCGGGCGTACTCGCCGGCGGAGTCCCCGCCCGGGTGAAGAGGGACCTCGACCTGCGGCCCGTCGGTAACGACCGGGCCCGCGAGGCCGTCCTCGGCGTACTGCGCGGCTGGCGCGCCGAACTCGACTGGAAGGGCTGCCCCGTCGAGTGGCAGGAGCGGTCCGGGGCACCGGGCCCGCTGACCGTCAGCCTCGCGGACGGCTCGCACCGCACCCGGGTCGTCCTCCTCGCTGCGGACGACCCGTGGCCGGCGCCCCCGCCGCCCGGCGAGGCGCTCGCGGTCCTCGCCCTCGACGACCGCCCGGCCGAGCGGCAGCGGCTCCAGGACCGCGTCGCCGTGTTCGAGCTGCGCTCGGGACGTCTCTGCGGCCACTCCTCACCCGTCGTCGAGGACCTCCGCGACCAGCTCCGGCGCCACGCCATGCCGTGCGGGGACGACCGGTGCTTCAGCTCGATCGAGCCCGCGGCCTTCGCCAGGCTCAGGAGGGCCGCGGCATGACCCACGCCGACGAACCGGCCGTCATCGGCCTGCTCGGCGGGATGAGCTGGCCGTCCACCCTCACCTACTACCGGGCGGTCAACGAAGGCGTCGGGAAGGCCCTCGGCGGATCGCACTCGGCCCGCGTGGTGATCTGGTCGCAGGACTACGCCGAGGTGGAGCGCCTCCAACTGGCCGGGGACTGGGAGGGGGCGGGCGAGCTGCTCGCCGCGGGCGCCCGGCGGCTGGCGGCGGCGGGCGCGGACATGGTGGCCATCGCCTGCAACACCATGCACCGGGTCTCCGGGGCCGTGCGCGCCGCCTGCGACCTCCCCCTGATCGACATCGTCGAGGTCACCGCGGAGGCCACCCGCCGGCGCGGCATCGCCCGCGCGGCGGTCCTCGGCACCCGGTTCACCTCGCAGGGCGGGCTGTTCGACGGCGCGCTGGCCGCCCGGGGCGTCGAACCGGTGCGGCCCGGCGCCGGGGACCAGCGGCTCATCGACCGCATCATCTACGACGAACTGTGCCGGGGCACCGTCAGCGACTGGGCGGCGGCCGCGTTCACGGACCTGCGGGAGCGGCTGCGGGGCGACGGCGTGGACGGCGCCGTCCTCGCCTGCACCGAACTCGGCCTGCTCCTCACTCCCGCCGAACGGGTCTCACCGGCGGTCGTCGACACCGTGGACGTGCACGTCGAGGCACTGGTCACGGCATCCCTGCGGGGACGTACCGGAGCCCCGGTCCACCCCTCGTAGGCGGGGCACCTCCACCGGAACAGCACAGCCACCGAACAGCACAGCCACTGGAAGGCACATGGACACCGAGAACCCGGCCCGATCACCGGCCGACCGCGACAGCACGCACCGGCACACCGGCCCGAGGGGCCGGCCGCCCGGAGACGGGGACCCGGCCGCGGCCCGCAAGGCGCTGCGCCGGCTCACCTCCGGAGTGACCGTACTGACCGTCGACGGTGGTGCGGGGGCCCGGCACGGCACCACGGCCAGCTCGGTGGTCGCCGTCTCCCGGGAGCCGCTGATCCTCGGGGTGTCCCTGCGCCCCGCGTCCGTCTTCACCCGCCTGGCGCTCCGCGCCGGCACGTTCTCCGTCAACGTGCTCGCCGCGGGCCAGGGCGATGCCGCCCGACGGTTCGCTGATCCCGAACGCCCCTCGGGAGACGCCCAGTTCACGGGCCTCGCGTGGACGGCGGACCCGCTCAGCGGGGCCCCGCTGCTCGACGGCTCGCTCTCCCACCTGTCCTGCCGGGTGCTGGAGCGCCACCAGGTCGGCGACCACGACCTCCTGCTCGCCGAGGTCACCGGCGGCGCGCACGCCCCCGAGGTTCCCCTGCTCAGCTTCGCCGGACGGCTGCACACCGCGGAGGGTGTGCAGCCGTCCGGCTAGGGGTGTCCAGCAGCGACCCGGGCGGTACACGGCTCAGTCGGGGGCGTGCGGCAGGTGCGGCCCATCGCGATACGCGCCCGTCGCGATCCGGACGAACGACCGGATCATCGGGTTCGCGTCCCCCTTGTTCCACGCCACCACCACGCGGCTCGGCGCCATGTCGGTCAGCGGTACCACGGCCAGCTCCGGCGACGGGTCGTGTCCGAGCGGGATCATCCCGACCGTGCCGTTCCACAGCACGGCCTGCACGCACTCCTGGACCCCGCGCACCACCGGGCCCTCGCGCGGCTCGCCGCCGCTCCAGTACGACTGCCACAGCGGGTCGGTTCCGTCGGGGAACCGGAACCAGCGCCGCCCGGCCAGGTCGGCGAGCCGCACGCAGTCGCGTCCGGCCAGCGGGTCGTCCGCGCGCAGCAGCGCCCCGACGGGGTCGGCGCGCAGCTCGTGGACCGCCAGGCCGGTGTCGTCGAACGGTGCGCGGGTCAGGGCGACGTCGACCAGTCCGGTGCGCAGGCCGCAGGTGGGATCGGTCAGATCGGTCTCCCTGACGCGGACCTCCGCTTCCGGGTGGCGTCGGCGGTACTCGGCGGCCAACCGCGTCGCGCCCGGGTCGGTGCTGTCGCCCAGGATGCCGACGGTCAGGGTCGCCGTGCCGGTGGCGATGGCCAGCCGCACCCGGAGCCGGTCGGCCCGGTCGAGCAGGGCGCGCGCCTCGGCCAGCAGCACCGACCCCACCGGGGTGAGCGTGACGCCGGCCGGGGAACGCAGGAGCAGCGGGGCGCCCAGCTCGGTCTCCAGCTGGCGGATCGCCCGGCTCAGGGGCGGCTGGGTCATGTGCAGCCGGGCGGCCGCCCGGCCGAAGTGGAGTTCCTCCGCGACGGTGACGAAGTAGCGCAGCGTCCGTAGCTCCATGCTGCAACGATACCGATGCGGTATCGGGGCGGCAGAACGGGTCTTGGACAGCCGCCGTGCGCGGGCAGTGGAATCGGCGCATGGCTGACGAACCGATGAGAAGCGAAGCGACCTCCGACCCCGCCGTGTGGGTGGTCCGGCCGGGCGAGGGCGAGACGATCACTCTGGGCACCACGCGGGGGCGCATCCTCGAAGACGGAAGCAACACCGGGCACCGGCTGGGACTGGTCGAGTCCGTGCTCGCCCCGCACACGCCCGGACCGCCGCAGCACCGCCACGCCCGGCACGACGAGGGCTTCTACGTCGTCTCCGGCACCGTGCGCTTCACCGTGGGGGACCAGGTCCACGACGCGGCCGCCGGCACGCTCGTGATGGTCCCGCCCGGAGCCCCGCACACCTTCGCCAACGTGACCGACCACCCGGCCGTCCTGCTCACCGTCTTCACGCCCGACCTGTACGTGCAGTACCTCCGCGACCTCCAGGACGTGATCACCGGCGGCGGGGAACTGACCCCGCAGGCCACGATCGAGACGATGCGCCGCTACGCCACGGAGCCCGCCACAGACTTCCCCGCACCGGCCGCCGGGGCATCGCCCCGGCGCTGACGCCGCCCACCTCCGCCACCGACTCCCGACACGACGGCAGGAAACATGTACATCGCCTATTGGCTCCTGGCGGGCACCCTCGCCCTCTTCTACCTCTACGCGGGCACGATGAAGACGCTCCAGACCCGTGAGCAACTGCGGCCGATGATGGCATGGGTGGACCGGACGCCGATGCCCGCCGTCCGCGGCATCGGCACGGTCGAAGTCCTCGGCGCGGCCGGCCTGGTCCTGCCACCGCTGACCGGCGTCGCGCCGGTGCTGGCGCCGGCCGCCGCCGCCGGGTTCGTGGTCCTGCAGATCGGCGCGATCCTGGTCCACCTGAAGACCGACCGCCGGTACGGCATCAACATCCCGCTCCTCCTCGCGGCGACCGCGACGACCTGGACGGCCACCATATGGCTGTGACGCCGTACGCGGGCGCGGCCCGTCGACGATGAGCACCCGGATCCCCCGATCCCCTTGTGACGGCGGCCACGCAACGAGCGCGCCGCGCCGTGGCGCGCCGGGCAGCACCCGCTCGCGCGGCCGGGGCCCGTAACGAGCGGCGCGGCCGACGCCGGACGCCGGTCTCCGGACGCCGGTCACCAATGGCCGGTGCCGTGGCCTGTCGGTCGGACGGTCCGGGGCACCAGCATCGGGACGTCAGGGCGCCGGCCGCAGAAGGTCTCCGGCGCCGGCTCGGGTGACGGGAGCGGCGAAGTGACAGGGCAAGTGGCGGCGAAAGAGGGGAAGGGGCCGTGAGCGGGTACACCAAACCGCTGGTCGCGGCCGCCATCGGGGCGCTGATCGTCCTCCTCGGGTTCACGCCCGACTTCGGCGACGGGGCCAAGGAGTGCGCGGGGCACGAGATGCGGCCGGGCGACTCCTGCACCGGCTCGCACGAGGCGTACGGCTACGACGACATCGCGGCCGTGGACGCCGAGAACCGGCAGAACAAGAGGGCGATCCTGTCCGTCATCGGCGGGGTCGTGATCCTGGGCGCCCTCGGCTTCGCCGTGCGCACCGGGGCCGAGGACCTCCGGTACGCCGTCGGACGGCGCAGGTCCGACGCCGAGCACCGCGCACGCGCCGCCCGGGACACGTGGGACCGGCCGCCGGACCCCGGTCGGCTGGAGGACCGCTCGCAGGAGCTGCCGGGCGGTGGCCGGGTCGAGCTGTACGCGCACGCGCTGTGCTTCAAGCCCGGCTCGGGCTCCCGCTCCGGCGATGAGCGGTGGGTGAGATGGGACCGGGTCACCTCTGTCGAGGACACCCGCTCCGGTCTCCGGTACGGCAACACCGACTACACCCTCTGGATCCACGCGGAGGGAAACGTCGAACCCCTGAAGATCGAGGGTTTCACCGGGGACCAGGAGTTCGTCTCGCGGGTCGCGGAGGTCGCCGTGGAGGCCGCGAAGGCGAAGGTGTACCGGGCGCTGAACGACGCGGGCGTGTTCCGCCTGTCTCCCGTGGAGCCGGACTTCACATCGCTGTCGTATCCGACCCTCAGCCGGCACGGCCACCCCGAACTTCTGCTCGCCGCAGGCGGGTTCATCAGCCGGGAGCCCGGCGCGAACCGCCCCATCCCCTGGTCGCGCATAACGAAGCTCAGCAGGCAGGGCCGGACCGTGGGCCACGCCCTCGCGGTCGTCACCCTGGGCGGCACGGCCTCGGCCTGCTTCACCCTCGCCACCACCGCCGACCTGGCCGCGTTCCAGCTCGCCCAGGAATTGTGGAAGCGCGCACGGCGCGGTTGAGGCGTGGCGGGCGGGAAGCCGGCGCGCGACGGGGCAGGTTCTGGAGTGAAGGGATCCCTCGCGGGGATCCCCCTGCCGAAGGAGCGTGCCGTGGCCCTGTCCCGTAGCGAACGTGAGCAGTTCCTCGCCGAGCCCCACGTCGCCGCGTTCGCGGTGACCGCGGGGGCGGACGGTGGTCGTGCGCCGCTGGCGGTCCCCATCTGGTACCAGTACGCGCCCGGCGGCGACGTCTGGATCCTGACCGGCCGGGACTCGCGCAAGGCCGATCTGATCCGGGCCGCGGGCCGGTTCACCCTGATGGTGGATCGTCTTGAGCCCACCGTCCGGTACGTGTCGGTCGAGGGTCCGGTCGTCTCGACCGTTGCGGCCAAGCGCGAGCAGCTGGTGGAGATGTCCGCCCGGTACCTGCCGGCGGAGAAGGTCGACGGTTACGTCGACTTCGCCTGGAAGGAACACGGAGAGCAGGTCGTGATCCACATGCGTCCGCAGAGGTGGGTGAGTTCGGACCTCGGCAACGTCTGAGAACGCGCCGGCGGCCGCGCGGCCGCGCCGTGCGGCCGCCGGGGAGTCGGGGACGGGGGACGCGGGACGGGGGACGCGGCCGGCGTGGCCGATCGCGCGGAGCTCGGCGGCCGGGAGGTCCGCGGCACCCTTCAGGGGCGTTCGAAGGCCTGGAGGACGCCGCCGAGCGAGAAGCAGAGCGCGCCGGTCAGCGTCCCCCAGTTGGCGATGTCGGTGTTGACCAGGCTTCCGGTTGCGGGCCGGGTGAAGGCGGCCAGTGCCGAGATCATGAAGAGCACGGACCCGAACTGGTTCACGGCGACGATCCACCAGCCGAGACTGCGGGAGCGGACACACGGCCGGAACCGGTGGCAGATCTCGGCGAACGCCAGATGCCCCGAGACGAGGAACAGGACGCATCCGATCACGTCGGGGGTCCAGATCAGCCGGTTGGCCTGCCGGACGGTGAGCCCCTGCAGGAAGGAGTCCAGCAGGTTGACGCCGAAGACGAGCGTCCCGACGAACAGCACGAACGTGCTCAGCCAGGCCAGGCGCATCGGCTCGTACCCCCACCACCTCCAGCCGGCCGTGACCAGCGGGCCGCCTCCGTCGGAGTGCCGAGGCGCGTTCAGGACCTGCAGGAACGAGGTGTAGCCCCCGGTGTTGAAGAACAGGCCCCCGGCGAAGTAGACCGAGGCGCTCTCGACCGCGTCACCCGAGCCGAACTGGGCGATGGCGGCGCCGAGGGCGAAGAGCGCTCCGCCGATGACGAACGCGCCGGAGGCGACGGCATTGAGCCTTCGGAGCCGGCCGAAGGCCTCGGCATCGGCGGTCGGGGCCGTGGTGACGGCGTCGCCGCCCGGACCGCGGACCGACAGCGCCCCGCGCCTGCGCGCGAGCCGCGAGTCCCACACCACCGTCGTCCCTTCGGGGCGGTGCCACGTGAGCCGGGTGGTGAACGGTCCTGCGCCTTCGGCGCGCTGCTCGGGCTGTCCCACGACCCGAGCCTAGACCCGTGCGCGGTGCCCGACTCACAGTGAAACGTACCCTTCCTCCCGCGAGGCCGGCCCCGGCCGGGCGGGCTCCCCTCACCCGCTCCCGTACGGCCGACCGCCCCGTGACCGGCGTCCCGTGACCGGCACCGCCCTCCCTCCGCTACCGGGCTCGCAGTGCGGCCAGGCGTTGTTCGAACGGGACCACTTCGAATCCGTCCGCCGGGTC
Source organism: Streptomyces sp. NPDC051582 (assembly GCF_040681715.1). NCBI lineage: Bacteria > Bacillati > Actinomycetota > Actinomycetes > Kitasatosporales > Streptomycetaceae > Streptomyces > Streptomyces sp. NPDC051582. Next base: position 106,984 of record NZ_JBFAZJ010000024.1, on the reverse strand, counting down.
CACCGACGTGATCGCGCCCGTGAGGGAGCGCGGTGCGATCGCGGCGGCGGTGTCGACGTTCAGGGGCGCGTCGGCGGTGGCGGGAGCCATGAAGCGGGCCAGTTCCGAGCCCGCGCGGGTGATGCGCCGGGCCAGGCCGTCTTCGCCCCAGTCCTCGGACGCGGCGTAGACGGCCGTCGGGAGGACGAGGGCGCGCAGGTAGGTGAAGAGGGGGCGCAGGGCGTGTTCGGTGACCAGGGAATGGCGGGCCGTGCCGCCGGTCGCGCCGAGGAGGACGGGTTTGCCGGTGAGGGCGTCCTTGTCGATGACGTCGAAGAACGATTTGAACAGGCCGCTGTAGGAGCCCGCGAAGACCGGGGTCACGGCGATCAGGCCGTCCGCCGCGGCCACCGCGTCGAGCGCGGCGGCGAGCCGGGCGGACGGGAACCCCGTGACGAAGTGCTGGGCGATCTCCGTCGCGAGCTCCCGCAGCTCGATCACTTCGGGTTCGGCGTCCACGTGGGCGAGGGTCGCGGCCGTGAGGCGGTCGGCGAGCAGGCGGGTCGAGGAGGGCGAGCTCAGGCCTGCGGACACGACGACGAGTTTCATGCCCGCGCCTCCTCGTTCCCGGCGTCCTGCGGCCGGTCGGTGCCGCGGGCCGCCGTCACCCGGGCCGCGTGCGTCGGGGCGTCCGGCACTCCGGCGGGGCGGAGGTTCGCGAACTCCTTGCGGAGCACCGGTACGACTTCCTCGCCGAGCAGGTCGAGCTGTTCCAGGACGGTCTTCAGGGGCAGACCGGCGTGGTCCATCAGGAACAGCTGGCGCTGGTAGTCGCCCGCGTACTCGCGGAAGGACAGCGTGCGTTCGATGACCTGCTGCGGCGAGCCGACGGTCAGGGGGGTCTGGGAGGTGAACTCCTCCAGGGAGGGGCCGTGGCCGTAGACGGGTGCGTTGTCGAAGTACGGGCGGAACTCGCGGACCGCGTCCTGGGAGTTCTTGCGCATGAAGACCTGGCCGCCGAGGCCGACGATGGCCTGCTCGGGGGTGCCGTGGCCGTAGTGGGCGTAGCGCTGCCGGTACAGGTTGACCATCTGCTTGGTGTGGGAGGCGGGCCAGAAGATGTTGTTGTGGAAGAAGCCGTCGCCGTAGTACGCGGCCTGCTCAGCGATCTCCGGGGAGCGGATCGAGCCGTGCCAGACGAAGGGGGCGACGCCGTCGAGGGGGCGGGGGGTCGAGGTGAACGACTGGAGGGGTGTGCGGAACTTGCCCTTCCAGGTGACGACGTCCTCGTCCCACAGGCGGCGCAGCAGCGCGTAGTTCTCGATGGCGAGGTCGATGCCGTCGCGGATGTCCTTGCCGAACCAGGGGTAGACCGGTCCGGTGTTGCCGCGGCCCATCATGACGTCGACGCGGCCGTCGGCGACGTGCTGGAGCATCGCGAAGTCCTCGGCGATCTTCACCGGGTCGTTGGTGGTGATCAGCGTCGTCGAGGTGGACAGGATCAGGTTCTCGGTGCGCGCCGCGACGTGGCCGAGCAGAGTCGTCGGCGAGGAGGGGACGAACGGCGGGTTGTGGTGCTCGCCGGTGGCGAAGACGTCGAGGCCGACCTCCTCGGCCTTCTGCGCGATGGCGAGCATCGCCTTGATCCGCTCGTGCTCGCTCGGCGTGCGTCCGGTCGTCGGATCGGCCGTGACGTCACCGACGGTGAAGATCCCGAACTGCATGGCTCCCCTTCCAAAGTTGTTTACAATTCAACTATACCCTGCAACCGGGAGCGCCCACCAGGTATTCCCGATATCGATCAGGTCGGCGGGTGGGGCCGGGGCCGGGCCGGCGGCAGCCCGGATCCGCGGGAGCCGGGTCCGGTCCGGTCCGGCACGGGATCGTCAGGCCCGCCGGCCACCCCGTGAGCGCCTTCGGGCGGGGGCACACGACGCCCGCGAGGCCTAGGGGGTGTCCGCGAAGCGGCGGCGTCCGACCTCAGGGCGGGCGCACCGGGCACCGCGGGACAGGCGGGACTTTGCGGACACCCCCTAGCCCCCCGCTCCCCCGTCCCTCGCGGGAGTAGACGAGCAGCCCGAGGCCGTGCGCGGGGCCCCGGACTCCGTACTGGATCACCTCGCCGGAGGCGGCGCGCACCGTCCGCGTACCCGCGATCGTCCAGCGACGCGTCCAGCCTGCCCCATGGCGGGTGCCGCGCACTCGTCCGTCGCGGGTGCAGGTCCAGTGGCTTCCGGCGGTTTCGGAACCCGCGATCCAGAGGGCGATGTGACACCATTCGTCGTGATCGTCCTCTGCGCCGCGACGGCGCCTGACGCGGCATCCGAGGAAGAACATGGGTTGGAACGGCACACGTCGGACGGCCGCGTCGGCCGCACTGGTCGCCCTCGTCCTGGCGGCCGCGCCTCCGGTCGGCGCCGAGCCCCGGACCGGGACCGCCCCGCCGCCGTTCGGGACCGCTGCCGCACGGCAGGACGCCTCCTCGACTCCGTCTCCGCCACGCCTCCCCCGCGACTTCCGCGGCAAGGGCGAGTGGATCGTCCGGGACCTGGACATCACGGTGCCGTTCACCTGGCAGGGGAAGGACGGCGACAGCCAGATGACCGCGGGTGGCCCGCAGTACCCGATCTGGTTCACCAACCTGATCCACCACGGCACCCTCTACACGCTGACCTACAAGTGGCCCGGCCTGGACGAGCATCCCTGCTCGCGCATCCCGGGCTTCGATCTGGAGGATCTGAACCAGGGGCTGGAGGGCGCCCGGTTCGTGGGGCGCGAGACCCTGCGGCGCACTCCGCAGCGGCAGGTGAACCACTGGAGGGTCGGCGTGGTCTTCCCCCAGCTGCCTCCCGGGAACCACCCGCGCGTGCCGCTCGCGCTGGGCGACATCTACGTCGACGAGCACGACCGGGGCACGTTCTGGCAGGTGTTGCAGTTCGGCGTCCAGAACCTCTACGACCCCGAGCTGGACGAGTGGCTGGTCATGGACACCTTCGAGCACCGGCCCGGAACCGTCACGCTCCCCCGGGAGTGCGAGCCGCCCCGGTGAGTGCCCGCGCACCTCAACCGTGACGCGAGGCGGGGCGGGGCGAGGCGAGGTCGAGGCGAGGCGGCATCAACCGTCCGTGGTGGAACGGCATCTGACAGGTGCCGCGGCCTGATGGCGAACCTGCTGGTCCGGCCTGGCCACCGGGGTAGGCTGCCCGCCCACCGTTCCCCCGAGAAGGCACTCTCCGTGACAGACCAGCCGCCGTCCACCCCGGTCTCCGGCACGCTCCACCACATCGAGATCTGGGTACCCGACCTCGCCCGCACCATCGCCGAGTGGGGCTGGCTCTTCGAAGACCTCGGCTACACCCTCCACCAGAGCTGGGAGCACGGGCGCAGCTGGAAACTCGGCCCCACCTACCTCGTCTTCGAACAGTCCCCCGCCCTCACCGGCACGCACCACGAGCGCCGCGCGCCCGGCCTGAACCACCTCGCCTTCCACGTCGACACCCCCGACCGGGTCGACCTGCTGACGGCGAAGGCCCGCGAGAACGGCTGGACGCTCCTCTTCCCCGAGCGCCACCCCCATGCCGGCGGCACCCGCCAGCACACCGCGTACCTCGAAAACACCGACGGCTTCGAGGTCGAACTCACCACCCCGGCCCGCACGCCGGACGGCGAGCGTCCCGCAACGGATTGAAGAAACCCCTTGCCCAATGGTCAAGAAACGTTGACCATTGGGGCCATGGCTACCGATGAGCTTCCCGAGTCGTTACACCTCACCACTGACGAGCAGTTGCGCGCCGTCTCCAATCTCACGCGCCACCGGATCATGGCCGTGCTCCGCTTCGAGCCCGCGACCATCACTCAGATCGCCGAGCGCGTGGGCCTCGCGAAGGGCAGCTCCAGCTACCACGTACGGCTGCTGGAGCGGGCCGGCCTGGTGAAGGTGGTGCGGACGCGGAAGGTCCGGGGGGTCACCGAGCGGTACTACGCGATGGCCGCGCGGGCCCTCGTGCTGCCGGACACGGGTGACGGAGGGCCGGACGTCCTGATGCGGCACGCGGTGGCGGACCTGGAGGCAGCACCGGCGGAGGGCGAGCGGCACGTGCGCATGGCTCACCTGCGGCTCACCGATGAGCAGTTCTCGGAGCTGGGGGCGCGGCTGGCGGCCCTGGCGGACGAGTACCGGCAGCTGTCCGATCCGTCGCTTCCGGACGCGTCACTCGTCTTCGCGCTGTTCCACCCGGCATCGCGCGTGCAGGCCGAAGGGGGCGCCGAATGACCACGGACATGAGGAAGTTGCCGACCGGGTTCGGACGACTGTGGGCCGCGCAGTCGGTGTCCTCGCTCGGTGACGGGGTGACGCACGCCGCGCTGCCGCTGCTCGCGCTGACGCTGACGCGGGATCCGATGGCGCTCGCCGTCGTCACGGCCGCCGGGACGCTGCCCTGGGTGCTGTTCGGGGTGCTCGGCGGTGCGCTGGTGGACCGCTGGGACCGTCGGCGCACGATGTGGGTCACGGACGCGGCGCGTGCGGTGCTGCTCGCGATACCGGCGGCAGCGGCGGCGCTCGACGTGCTGAGCATCGCGCTGCTCGCGGCGGTCGCCTTCCTGCTCGGCCTCGGCGGACTCTTCTTCGACACGGCCGCGACGGCCTACCTGCCCGATCTGGTCGGCCGCGACCCGGCGCTCCTGGAGCGCGCCAACTCCCGGCTGCGCGGCGCCCAGACAGCCGCCTCCGGCTTCGCGGGGCCGCCCGCGGGCAGCGCCCTGCTCGCACTCGGGCGCGCGGTTCCGCTGCTCGCCGACGCGGTGTCGTTCGCACTCTCCGCACTGCTCGTACGATCGCTGCCCGCCGCGCCCCGGCCCGTACCGCAGGCCCGTGAATCGCTGCTGCGCCAGGCGCGGGACGGCGCCTCGTACGTGTTCCGCAATCAGTTGCTGCTCGGGCTCGCGCTGCGTCCGGCGGTCGGGAACATCGCCTTCCTCGCGGTGGAGACCGTACTCGCCCTCTTCGCGCACGATCGTCTGGGCATCGGCACCTTCGGCTTCGGTCTGCTCCTCACGGCGGAGGCCGCCGGCGGTCTGCTCGGCGCGGGCATCGCCTCCGTCCTCGGCCGACGCCTCGGCACCGGCACCGCGCTGACCTGCACGGCCGCGGTCGAGGGACTCGCCATCGTGGGCCTTGCCTTCGCCCAGAACCCGTACGTCGCCGGCCTCGCGCTCGCCGTCTGCGGAGCGGGCATGGGCGCCACGATGGTGCTCAGCCCCTCCCTCCGGCAGGCGATCGTCCCCGCCCACCTGATGGGCCGGGTCACTTCCACCTCCCGCATGCTCGCCATGTGCGCCGCCCCGTTCGGCGCCTTCCTCGGCGGCTGGCTGGCCACCACCTACGACGTACGCACCCCGCTCTACGCCGCCGGCGGCCTCCTCCTCGCCATGACCGCCGTCACCGCGACCATGACCGGCAACCGCCGGGTCGAGGCGGCCCTGCGCGCCGCCACCCCGGCCGATGCGCCCGACCACCCGCGATCCGCGGAGCCCGTTCGGGAGCCCGCCCTTTAGGGCTTCGCGGCCTGCGCACCGCCGCGGGCGGGGTGCGGCAGCGTGCGGCAGCAGGCGGGGTGCGGCAGCGGGGAAGCGTCGTCGCGGTCAGTGGGCGGCGTACTCCTCGGACAGGAAGCGGATCGTCTGGTCGATGAAGGTGCGCATCTCGCGCGAGAGGGTCTTGCCGCGGCGCCAGGCGATCTGCGTGTGGACCTCGAAGGGGATCGGCCAGGGGAGGGCTTCCAGGGTGCCGGCTTCCAGGGAGTCGGCGACGGTGGCCGTGGGGAGCAGGCTGATGCCCAGGCCCGCGGCCACGCCCCGTTTGATGGACTCGATCGTGCCGAACTCCAGGAAGGGCAGCGACTCGCCCGTTCCGTCGTTCAGCTCGGCCTCGAAGAGCTCGCGGTAGGCGCAGCCGGCCTCGGCCGAGATGACGCGTACGCCCCGCAGGTCCTCGGTGGTCACCTTCTCCGCCAGGGTCAGCGGGTGGCCGGGGGCGGCGACCACGGTCAGCGGTTCGGAGCCGAGGATCTCGGTCTGAACGCCGGGGTGGCGCGTCTCGGCCTCCATGAGGAAGCCGAGGTCGAACAGGCCCTGGCGCAGGGCGTGGCAGGTCTCGGCGCAGAGGCTGGGTCGCAGGACGATCTGGAGCGCCGGGTGGCGGTGGTGGAAGAACTCCAGGAGCATCGGCATGCGGTAGGAGGTGATGCTCTCCATCGAGCCGACGGTGAGCACCCCGGCCGGCTCGTCGGAGCCGAGCGCCGCCCCCCGCGCCTCGCCGGCGAGGGCCAGCATCTGCTCGGCGTACGGCAGGAGGCGGCGGCCGGCCTCGGTGAGTTCGACCCGACCGCCGAGACGGTCGAAAAGGCTCACCTCCAGCGATTCCTCCAGGCTCTTGACGTGGCCCGTGACGCTGGATTGCGCGTACTTCAGTTCAATCGCCGCGCGGGTGAAGCTGAGCAGCGTCGCCACCTTGTGGAACGTCGCCAACTGCCGAATGTCCATGTCTCCCCCATGGCTCGGTTTTCGCCGAACTTGCAGCGCCGACACAAGGGAATCAGCAACGGGAACGGGCGGCCAGAAAATCCGCATGTCAAGTAGCGGACACCGCCCGTCAGGAACTTGACACACCATCGCCGTCGAGGATCAATCCCTGGCGGGTGAGAACTATCCCAGCCTGAAAACGGCTGGTGGCACCGACCTCGTTCATGATGGCGGAAATATGGCGGCGGCATGTTCGGGTGGCCATTCCGAGGCGCCGGGCGATCACCTCGTCCTTCAGTCCCATCGCCATCAGCCGGATGACCGACATCCTCAGCTCCTCGGTGTGGTGGTACTCCGCGGCGCCGCCGGTGTCGAAGGCCTGGCTGCCCTGCCAGTCGGACTCGAAGGAGCGGCACAGGTAGGCGACGACCGTGGGGTCCGTCACGAGGGCCGCGCCGGGCGGTACCTTGCCCTTGCGTTCCTTGGGTATGAAGGCCAGCTTGCGGTCGTAGATGATGAGCCGCTCGGACAGTTCCTCCGCGACGCGGACCTCGGCGCCGGCCTCGCAGATCTGGCGCACGTAGGAGCGCGTGGCCAGGCTCGCCGAGGCGGTGCTCTGGTAGAGGGTCCGGATGCGGACACCGCGCTGGCGGAGCTCCAGGGTCTGTAACAGGTCCTGTTCGAGCAGTTCCGCGCTGCGGCCGCCGCCCGGCTGGAGGGTGATGCGCTCTTCGGTGCAGCGCCGCCTCGCCAGATCGATCTCCCGCCGGACGTCCTCGAAGTCGTCCAGGACGCGGATGGGCACGTCCTCGGCCACGGGCAGGGCGCGCGAGCGGTACATGGCCGACAGTGCCTGCAGCTGCTGGTGGATCCCGGAGATCTCACGGCGCCGCTGGGCGATCGCCAGCTCCAGCGGCGTCACCAGCTCGGCCTCGGCGATCTCCGGGTCGAGCGCCACCACGGCACGGTCGTCCCCCGCGGAGGCCAGCAGCCGCAGGCTCTGGAGGACCTTGCGGGCCTCGGTGACCAAGTGGACCTCGACCCCGAGGGAGCGGGCGACGTCGTCGTCCACGAACGAACCCGTGCGGAGCGCGTACTCATAGGTCGCAACGGCGACTTCGTCCAAAGGGTGGTGCTCGGTCACGGTCAGCCCCCGCCTGAATGTCCGATTTGCCGCTATCCACTTATGGCCGCTCCATCATAGGACATCCCCGGCCACTCGAACTCGATCTTTAGAAGTGTGAGATTTCGAGTGCGGCGCAGAGAGCACCGCACACAACCGAGGCATACCAGGGGATAGCGACATGAGCGCACGAACTTTCCTGACCCAGGGCATCGCCGCCGCAGTTCTGGCAATCGGAGTGATTCATTCAGCCGGGCTGGCGGGCGTGACGGCTTCCGCCGGAGAAACGCGGCAGCACACGGTGATTAACGCCGACGACAAGTGGGACATTCCCATCCCCCACGGTACTCAGACGCCCGTTCCCGGCGACGGAAATTCCTGATTCGACTCCACAGAACCGAGGATTCACCGTGTCCCTTACGCGATTCCCCGCGAATGCGCACCAGGTTCTCCGCGCGGACTCCGGAACCCTCCACTGGCCGCGGCGGCTCTCGTAGACGCCCCCGCCCCCCGGCCGGTCAGAAGTACACCCGGCGGTCCTGGGGAGTCACCCGGTAGCGGATGTCCCACAGGCTGCGCCGCACATAGGTCCGCTGGAGCCAGCGGTCCCGGCCGTCATGGCGGGCGCCGAAACGCGACCGGGCGTGAACGCCCTTGCGATTGTTGACCAGCAGGGCCTGACCCGGCTCCAGCCGAACGGCGTGCGCCACCGCGCGGCACGTCTCCTGGAGCCTCTCGAAAGCTGCCCCGGCGTCCCGGTTCAGCGCGCGCACGCCATTGGCCGACACGGTGATCTCCGGATGGGCCTCGCCGCCGCTGATGATCGGCACCGGTTCGGAGAGCACCTCCGCACCGCCCGCGACACTGCGGGTGTAGCTGCCCGGCGCGTTGAGCCGGAAGTACGGACCGCGCAGGAGTTCCAGCGCGTCCGGCGGCAGCTGCCCGCAGATGTCGCGGGCATCGGCGTAGTAGGTGACCGCGTCCCCGAAGGGGCCGGCGCGCAGGCAGTTGAGCACCAGGAAGTCCGGATTGGCCAGGTCGTAGCGGCCCGTCGCGTCGTACGTGATGTCGCTGTGGAAGTTCAGGAAGACCGCGGAGCTCTGGTTGGTCTGGGTCCGCTCCCCGCCGGCGACCGGGACGACGTCGTGGATCAGCCGGCCGGCCTTCTCCGTGAGCACGCCGAGGGGCTCCCCCAGGAGCCCGCTCAGGCCCAGCAGCACGCCCTCGCTGACGAACCCGCTCTTGCCCCGGCCCGGCCCGCCGTCGAGCGGCGTCGGGCCGGTCTCCGCGTCGACGGGCAGGTTGCGCACCAGGGCGACGCCGGGCGTGTCGTGGTGCCGGCCGAAGTCCAGGACGCAGCGCAGGAGGTCGAGGGGCAGCATCGCGAACACCTGGTGGCAGCGGGCCGTCGCCCGGTCGATGTCCGGGCCCGGATCGGGCAGGGCCAGCAGCTCCCGGCCGATCGCCTCCCGCACGGCATCCGGCAGCGCCAGGTCCGCGAAGGTCGCGTCCCTGTTGCCGGCCATGGTCATGGTCGTTCCGCTCATGTCGCTCACGCCTCCACTCGTACGCCGGTCCGGCTCGCGGCCGGGAAGTCCATTGCGTCGTGCAGCCGTTGCGCCAGGCGCACGGCGTCCTCGCCGCCGGGGGCCACGTGCATGGTCACCCTGCTGCCCCGCACCTCGGCCACGGGCACGCCCGCGGCCCGGCCCGCCTTGACGCCGTGCTTGCGCTGAAGGGCCTCCGTGTCGACGTACCCGCCGACGACCGCCACCGACGGCCGGCGGTTCAGCCGCACCGTGTCGAGTCCTTCGAGGTGGAACGCGTGGTGGGCGGAGTCCGCGTGCGCGTCGTCGCGGTAGTCGAGCACCAGGGAGCGCTGGTCGAAGACCACCGCCGTCGTCTGGGTTCCGACCCCGCTGATCGTCGTGCCCGTCCCGTAGGGGGCGCGGTTGTGTCGCAGCACGATCTCGATCCGGTGCCGCAGTGCGAGCTGAACGGAGCGGCGGTGCAGCACCTTCGCCCCGTACAGCGACATCAGCGCCGCCATGTTGTACGAGACCTCCGGGAGCATGCGGGCCCCGGCGATCAGGTGGGGGTCGGAGGTGTAGATCCCGTCGACGTCCGAGTGGATCTCGCACACCCGGCTGCCGACTGCCCGGGCCACGGCCAGGGCCGACAGGTCGGAGCTGTTCTTGCCCAGCCAGGTCGGACGGCCTTCGCCGTCCACCGCCTGTCCCCCAGGCACCACCACCACCTCGTGTTCCGACAGCGCCTTGCGCAGCGGGGCCGGGTCGGTGTCGACCACGCGGGCCCACAGGAAGGAGGCGTTCGTGGTCAGTCCGAGCTGGTGGCCCGCGAGCACGGTGGCGCTGCGCCCCCTGCGGTGCAGGGCGGTGGCCAGCAGATGGGCGCTGACCAGGTCGGCGGTGGTCAGCAGGCCGGCGCCGGTCGCGGCCTCGGGCTGCCGGTTGACCTCGTGCAGCCGCCCGCGCAATCCCTCGGTCTCGCCGTGCATCGCGCTGACGACGACGGCCATCGGGCGGGCCTCGGACCGGATGCGCTCGTCGAGCCCGCGCGCGAGCTCGTCGTAGGCGCCGTGGGTGGGGAAGGTCGAGCCGCCGAACTTCAGTACCACGGGAGTCTTCACCGGATGCCGCCCGCCAGGAAGCCGCGACCCAGGACGTACTCGGCGATCTGGATCGCGTTCAGGGCCGCGCCGACGCGGAGGTTGTCGGAGACCAGCCACAGCCAGAACCCCCGCGGATTGTGCGGCGACACCCGTACCCGGCCCACGTGCACGTGATCGGGGTGCCCCGCCTTCAGCGGGGTCGGGAACGCCGCCCGGTTCTCGGCGTCGTGGACGGTGACCTCGGGCTGCGCCGACAGCAGCGCGATCAGCTCGTCGCGGTCGACCGGGGCGTCCGCCTCGATCCACACCGCTTCGGAGTGGCAGTTGACGACGGGGACGCGGACGCAGGTGGTGGTGACGTCCAGATGGGCCAGGCCCAGGATCTTGCGGGACTCCCGGACCATCTTCTCCTCCTCCAGGGTGAACCCGCTGTCCTGGAGCACGTCGATGAAGGGCACCACGTTGAACGCCAGCGGCGGCCGGAACCGCTCGGCCGGCAGCTCCGCGTCGGGGTCCCGCAGCGCCAGGTCGCTGCCTTCCAGCAGTTCCTCGACGCCGTGGTGGCCCTGGCCCGACGCGGCCTGGTAGGTGCTGACCACGGCCTGGCGCACGCCCCAGCGCCGTTCCACCGGCTGGAGCACGCGGACCAGCGGGATGGTCGAACAGTTGGGGTTGGCGATGATGCCGCTCTCCGGCGGCTCGTCCAGGGCGCGGTGGTTGACCTGGGGCACGACGAGCGGGGTGCCGGGGTCCATGCGGAAGGCGTTGGTGTTGTCGATGACCAGGGCCCCCTTGGCCACGGCGCCCGGCACCCACTCGGCGCTGACGCCGGTGCCGGCGGAGAAGAAGGCCAGGTCGACGAGGCCGAAGTCGAAGTCCTCCAGGGCCTGGACCTCGTACGGCCTGCCGCCCACCGGGATCAGCCGGCCCGCGCTGCGCGACGAGGCGACCAGGTGGAGTTCGCGGTGGCGCAGCGCCCTTTCCTCCAACAGCTCGATGAGGGTGCTGCCCACGGCTCCGGTCGCGCCGACGATGGCGATGCGCGGAGCGGCGGGGTCGGTGACGAGCGTCATCAGACTTCTCCGTTCGGGACGAGGGGACGGCGGGTCAGTGCAGGGGTACCGGGTAGTGCAGCCCGCCCGCGGTCCACAGCCGGTTGAGACCGCGCGGCACGTCGAGGCCGGAGGCGGCGCCCAGGTTGCGTTCGTAGACGTCCGCGTAGGTGCCGACCGCGGCGAGCACCCGGTCGGCCCACTGCTCGTCGAGTCCGACGGCGGGACCGTGGGGGTTCGCGCGACGGGCCGCGGCCCCGGGCGTCTCGTACTCGGCGGCCAGGAGCAGCTGCAGGACCCAGCGGACCAGCCTGAACCAGTACGGGTCGGTCTCGTGGACCGCGGCCGCCATCGGCTCCCGGGATATCGAAACCGGGAGGATGTGGTGGTCGCGGGGCCTGGGCAGTCCCGCCCGGGCGCCGGCGAGGGCGGTGCGGTCCAGTACGTAGGCGGCGCAGGACCCGTCCGCGTAGGCGGCCAGGGCCTCGGCGGGGTCGTCGTAGGCGACGGGTTCGACGCTCAGGCCGCGGGGGCCGTACCAGGCGTCCAGGTTGACCGCGGTGGTACAGCCCCGGTGGACCGCGAGGCGGTGGCCGGCGAGGTCCGCGGGCCCGGTGAAGCCCGCGTCCGCGGGGACGAGGAACCCTTCGCCGTCGTAGCAGGTGATGCCGGCGAAGAGCACCCGTCGCGCGGCCTCGCGGCCCATCGTCCAGGTCAGGTTGCAGACCGTCAGGTCCGCGCGGCCCGCTTCGAGCGCCGCCAGCCGGTCGTCGGCCTTGACGGGGCGCCAGTCGACGGCCTCGGGGTCACCGAGGGCGGCCGCGGCGACGGCGCGGGCGATGTCGGTGTCCAGACCGGTCCAGCGTCCGCCGGGAGTGCGCAGCGACAGGCCGTGGATGCCCTGGGAGACGGCGGCCCGCAGGGCCCCGCGGACCCGTACGGCCCGCAGGGTGGCCGTCGAGGCCGGGCGCGTCACGACGCACGCCCGTACGGGGCCCCGTACGGGGCCCCGGGTGACCGGCCGTCGAAGCGGCGGCGGTTGAAGCCGAGCAGTTCGGTCAGCTGCGCGGCGGTGACGGGGGCGGCGGCGGCCGTGGGCGCGGGGGTCACGGGCATGCCGCCGGCCCGGCTCCAGCCGAGCGCCCCCGTCGCGTCGATGGTGGCGCGGGTGCGGTTGGCGTTGTCGGGGTGGAGGCAGTAGGGCACGTCGAGGATCCCCCGGGCGAAGGCCCGCAGCAGGCAGGCGCCGACCGTGGCGCCCGTGCCGCCCGGGCCGCCCGGCTCCAGCGCGGCGTCGACGAGGGTACGGGCCTCTTCGTAGAGGCCGGACTCGGTGGGGGTCCACGGGGCGACGCCGCCCGCGGCCTCGGCACCGGTCCGGGCCGCGCCGGTCCCGGCCGCGCCGGCCGCTTCCGCCTCCGCCGCGCGGGCCGCGTGGGCTAGTGCGGCCACGTTCTCCCCGACCGTGGGGATGCGGTGCGCCTCGGCCGGGGTCTTGACGACGAGCCGTTCGGCGCCGCCGCGCACCGCGAGGCGGGCGCTGTCCGCGAGGAGGCGGCGGCTGCCGTGCCCGGTGCGCGGGAAGACGCCCATGAAGGTGTAGAGCACGATGTGGTGGGCGTTGCCGGACAGCCGCTCGTCCGCGAGCCGGCGCAGCGCCGCGAGGGCCTCCAGGTCCTGCCCGGGGTGGACCTGCTGGGCGTAGCTGAGGGAGATCCCCCGCAGCCCGTGCTCCCGGAAGAAGATCGCTTCCAGGACCGAGAGCGCGACCAGCAGGGACGGCGGGCACAGCTGGCCCAGCATGCAGCCGCCGAAGGTCTCCACGTGGGGCGGTACGGGCCGGGCCGCGAGCAGTTCGCAGCCGGCGCTCCATTCGGCGACCGCCCGCGCCAGCGGAACCCGGCCGTAGGGCAGGCAGTACGAGACGGGTCCGCCCTCGGTGGCGTCCGCGCCGGCCTCGGCCATCGCCCGCAGCAGGCGCAGCGGGCGCGGCGTGCCGTGGCGGATCTGGACCGGGAAGTCGGCCGACGCGACCTCCTGGAGGAGGGTGCGCACCGCCGGGACCCCGTGGGCCAGGAGCGGGAAGCCGTTGAGGTCGGCGGGCCGTTCGCGCAGGGCGCGCAGGGCGGCCCCGTCCTCGTGGCACCGGGTGTAGCTGTCCAGGGTGACGGTGCCCACGGTGGTGGCGTCCGCGTCGCGTACGGCGCGCAGGCCGGCGCGCATGCGGTGGAGTTCGCCGAAGCCCATCCGGGGCTGGACGACGAGATGTCCGGCGTCGCGGGCGCGTCGCACGAAGCCGGTGAACCGGTCGGTGGTGCCGTCCATCAGGCCGCTGCCCCGGGTCCCGCGGCGGATCGCGTGAGCGGGCGGCCGTCGGAGCGAGCGGCGAGAGCGGCGAGGAAGGCTTCGAAGCGGAGGAGGCCCGCCTCGGGCCCGCCCTCGGCCGCGTCGTCGAAGACGGCGTCGTATCCGGCGGCGGTCAGCCGCGCGGTGGTGGCACTCGCGTGGTCGCGGCCGCCGGCGCCGAGCTTGCCGTCGACGCCTGGGCCGCCGTCGACGCCGAGCTTGCCGCCGATGACGACGGGCAGGCCGCGCAGGGCCGGTACGGCGCGCAGGGCGCGGATCAGGCGCAGGCCGTCGAGCCGGCCGTGGCCGTTGACGGAGCTGATGACCAGCAGGTCGGGGCGTTCGGTGCGGCAGGCCCGGAGGATCTCGGCGTCGGGCGTCGTACTGCCGAGGTTCGACACCTGGTGGCCCCGGTCCTCCAGGAGCAGTTGGAGGTAGACCAGGTTCCACATGTGGGCGTCCGAGGACAGGCCCGAGACGAGGGTCCGCAAGCGGCGCTTTGTGGAGATCATGCCGTTCATTCGATCCCCCCGGGGGTATCTGAGCGATCAGTCGTGGCAACTATCCACTTCGCCCGACGGCCCGGTCCAGCCGCGCGGGCGGCGAATGCCGATGCGGCCGATCAGGCATTCCTATGCGTCGCGGTCCTGCTCCCGGGGGTCCCCGAGGAGGCCGAGCCGCTCGGCCGCCACGCCGAGCTGGAAGCGGGTCTCCACGCCGAGCTTCTCGCACAGTCCGGCCAGGTAACGGCGCATGGTGCGGGTGGAGATGCCCAGTTTGCGTGCGATGAAGTCGTCCGACCGGCCGCGCGCCAGATGCCGCAGGACGGCCGCTTCGACGTCCTCGAAGACATGGCCGGCCTCACTGCCCGGGGCGCCCGGGCCACCCGCGCCGACCGGCTCCGCGTGTTCCCAGATGTGGTCGAAGATCACGGTGAGGAAGGCGACCACGGTCGGGTCGCGCAGCACCGCTGCGCCGCCCGTCCCCGCGGGGACGACCGCGGTCTCCTCGTCGAGGAGGATCAGCCGCCCCGGTACCACCGCGGCGGTGCGGACCTGGGCGCCGAGGCCGCCCAGGAGCGTCATGTGGTGCAGCGCCTCGCGCTGGCGGCGGGCCGTGTGCGGCAGCACCGTCCGGTACCGCACCCCGCGCGCCAGGAGGTCGCGGTCGAGTTCCCGGGCGGCGTGCAGCGTCTCGGGGCTGCCCAGGGTGGGGTGCACCGTCAGCACGCTGCGGCGCACCTGGGCCGAGAGCTCGGCGAACCGCCGTCGTACGGCGGCGCCGTCGGTGAGCAGTTCGGTCCCGGTCCCCTCCAGCTCCCGGCGCCGGTGGCCCTCGTACAGCGCGCCCAGCGGGCCGAGTTCGCGGCGCGTGGAGTCGATGCGGCGCGTCAGCTCTTGCACCTGGACGTGGGCGGAGGCGGTCAGCGCGAGCGCGGCGAGCCCCGGGGAGAGCGCCTCGTGGCGGTACGGTCCGTCCGGGCTCAGGAGCCCGCGGTCCGTGAGCCGGCCGACCGACTCGGCGAAGCGCGCGGCCGGGATGCCGAGCCGTTCGGCCGCCTCGTCGGCGTCCGGCGACACCTCCAGGAACTGGCGGTAGACGGCGACGTCCTGGGGGGTGAGCGGGCCGTCGGACAGGAGGACCTCGTGTTCCGGGGCCGTGCTCACGCCGGCCTCAGGCCTTCCCCGCACCGCTGCCGCCCGGCACGGGGGGCCGCGTGCGCTGCGGGACGGACTCGGTGGCGGCGGCGATGCCGAACACCGGCATGTTCCGGTAGACGGTGTGCATCCGCTCGGGGTCGACGACGTAGGCCTCGTGGAAGATCCCGACGGCCCCGTCGTTGCCGACCGCGCGGTTGAACCAGGCCCACTTCGAGCGGTGCTTGGCGGCCGCGTTGTGCGAGTAGCGCATCAGGTCTTCCATGGTGCGCCAGTACTGGAGCACGATCACGGTCCGGTTGAACCAGGTCCGCGAGTACAGGAAGCCGTGGTCCTTCTCCTTGCTCACTTCGATCAGCATCGGGATCATCGCGCAGAACGCCGGCACCCAGCGGTGCACCATCCAGAACTTGTTGACGCGGATGCCGATCAGCAGCACCACGGTGCCTTCCGGAGCCGCGGCTATGCGCGGTTCCGTGACGACCTTGAGGTCCATGGTTTCCTCTCAGAAGGGGTAGGAACGCGCCGGGGTGCTGGTGGTGAGGGTGTGCCAGCGGGTGAAGGCCTCGCGGGCCGCCTCGCCGCCGAAGCCGGAGGAGTTGCCCGAGGCCCCGACCCCGCCGAACGGCAGCCGCGGGTCGTGGTTGACCGGCTGGTCGCCGACGTGGACCACGCCGCAGCGCAGTTCGGCGGCGAGGGCGCGGCCCCGGTCGGCATCGGAGGTGTAGACGGCGGCGGTGAGCCCGTAGTCGCTGGTGTTGGCGAGCTCGACCGCCTCCGCCTCGTCGGCGAAGGAGGTGACGCAGGCCACGGGTCCGAAGACCTCGGTGTGGAAGACGGACATCTTCGGTGTCACGTCGGCCAGGACCGTCGGCGGGAAGTACGCGCCCTGTACGCGCCCGCCGGTGACCAGGCGGGCGCCCTGGGCGACGGCGTCCTCGACGGCGGAGGCGATCTTGGTGAGCTGCCCGCGGTCGATGACCGGTCCGATCTGGGCGTCCGTCCGGTAGGGGTCGCCGATGCGCAGGGCCGCGGCGTGGCGGGCGAGGGCCTCGGTGTAGCTCTCGTACACGTCCTGGTGGACGAGGTGGCGGCGGGCGGCCATGCAGATCTGGCCCTGGTGGAGGAAGGAGCCCCAGGAGCCGGCGGAGGCCGCCGCCTCGATGTCGGCGTCCGGCAGGACGACGAAGGCGTTCTGCCCGCCCAGTTCGAGCACCACGCGCTTGAGCAGCCGTCCCGCGGTGGCCCCTATCTCGCGGCCCACCTCGGTGGATCCGGTGAACGACACCATGGCGACGCCGGGCGCCTCCACCAGCGCCGCGCCCGCCTGCGCGTCGCCGTACACCACTTCCAGTACGCCCTCGGGCAGTCCGGCCTCGGCGAGGACTTCGGCGAACAGGCGGCCACCGCTGAGCGGGGTGTGCGGATCGGGCTTGAGCAGGACGGTGTTGCCGAGGCCGAGGGCGGGGGCGACCGAGCGCATGCCGAGCAGGAGCGGGAAGTTCCAGGGCACGATCACCCCGACGACGCCCAGGGGCAGGCGCCGTACCTCGCTGTCGCGGCCCGGGTCGGAGCCGGGGCCGTGCGCCGGGGCGGGAGCGGTGGCCAGTTCGGCGCCGTGGCGCAGCTCGGCGGCGCCGGCGTGGACCTCGTAGAAGGCCTTGCCCGTGATGGATCCGCCCTCGCGCACGAGGAGGTCCTGGGCCTCCTGGGCGCGCTCCAGCAGCAGGTCGGCGGCGCGGCTCAGGATCGCGGCCCGTTCGGCGCCGGGCCTGGCGGCCCACGCCGGGGCTGCCGCGGCCGCCCGGCGGGCCGCGGACCGCACCGAGCCGGGGGTGGCCAGCGGGACGCTGCCCAGTTCCTCGCCGGTGGTGATCTCGCGGCTCGTCAGCAGGCCGGCTTCGGTGACGGTGCTCACCTGGGTACCTCGGTTTCTCGGGGGGCGGGAGGGGTGGCGGCGCGGGTGAGGACGGCGTGGGCGGTGACCCGGCCGGCGCGGGTGGTCACCGAGAGGGCGACGTCGCCGTGCAGGACGCTGCGCGCGTACGGGGCGACCTCCCCCTTGAACAGCAGCGTCCAGGGGCCCTCGCCGTCGCCGCGGAGCGCGATGTCGCCCCATCTGGCCGCGATCCGGGGCGGCGCGGCGAGGGCGCGCAGGGTGGCCTGGCGCAGGGCCCAGCGGACGGCCGGGGAGCCGGTGCCGGGGAGTCGCAGCGCCTCGCGTCCGTGCCGGGCGATCAGGTAGTCGACGGCGGCCGCGTCGACGCTGTAGCTGCCCACGCGCAGGACTCCGTCGCCGTACTCAGGCATGGGCGGCGGCCTGTCCTTCGGCGAGCAGGTTCTCGACCATGGAGACGAGGTTCTCGATCGAGAGTTCGGAGAGCATGCGGTCGAGGGTCAGCCTTCCCGCCCACCGGTCGGTGTCGAGTTGGGGCATGACCGTGTGCAGGCGGCTCAGTCCGCGCCCGCTGATGATTCCCCGCGCGTCGCAGAATTCCGTGTCGGGGACGTCTCCTTGGAGGTACCGGCCGCATTTCTCGACCGTGAGGACGACCGGTGCGCTGCATTCGATGCGGAAGAAGATGTCGAGGAGATCCAGGGATTCCAGGCCGAGGTCGGCGGAGAAGACCAGATCCGTTCGATAGAGGGCGGCGGGGATGTCCAGCGTGTCGATGACGATGGACCTCACCAGTTCGCCGACGTCGTAGTGGGACATGCGCATCACTCCTGTCCGGCCTGCCCGGCCTGTCGGGCCGCCGTCTCGCGGCCTCCCCCTACCAGAGCCTTCACACGGCGCGGACCGGACACGTCCGGATGCGGCGATGCGGCGGCGCCGCACCGGGCCCGCAGCAGCTCCTGCGGGAGCCGCTCGCCGTCCTCGGCGGCGAGCAGGCGGTGCAGTCGCCGCAGGCAGCGGGTGCGGATGGGACCGACCGAGCCGACGGACATGGACAGGGCCGTGGAGATCTCGTCGTACGAGGCCGGCGGATCGGCGAGCGCCAGCATCAGGACGCCGCGGCACTGCTCGGAAAGCGTGTCGATGGCGCGCAGCGTCTCTTCCCGGCGCTGGGCGCGGAGGATGATCTGCTCGGGGCTCTCCGTGCGGCCGGAGAGCCCGTCGAGGGTGTCGCTGTCGCCGACCATGACGAGTTTGTTTCCCCGGACGAGGACTTTGAGGGATTCCCGGCGTGCGACGGTGGCGAGCCAGTCGCCGATGCGGTCGGGGTCGCGGATGCGGTCGACGTTCTGTACGAGGCGCAGCCACGTGAGTTGGCGTACGTCCTCGGCGTCCACGGCGTTCATGCGGTGGCTCCGCACGACGGACCAGACCAGCCTTCCGAATCGTTCCACCATTTCGTCCCAGGAATCCTGCTCTCCCCGCGAGCACCCCGCGAGCAGTTCCGCGTTCCCTTTTCGGGGCATGAGAATTCCTCCGGGGTGGGCTGTGCGGGATACCGGGATGTGTTCCGAAGCGGCGATTTCCATGGAAGCCGTCGCGGTCGGCAGCGGCAAGCGGGACCGGCTGTCAGCTAGCGGACCGGCCACTGGTGGACAGCGCCGGTCCGGTGTGCCGCCGCGGCCGCTGCGCCGGGCCGCCGCCGCGGCCGGTCAGGGGCGCGCCGCGGCCGGCAGGAGTTCGGGGATGGCCGAGCGCAGCCGGACCGGCAGCGGCCCCCGGTCGCTGCGGTCGGCGCGGATGGCCACGCCGAGCGCGAAGCGGTCCCACACCTGGAGGACCTGTACCTGCCACAGGTCCCGTTCCGTCTCGGGGATGTCCTCGTCGACGACGGCGAGGCCCCCGTCGCGCAGGCGGTGTACGGAGAAGGCGTCGAAGCCCCGGCACATGCCCATTCCGGTGGCCTTCGTGTACGCCTCCTTGGCCACCCACGAGTCGGCGAAGGCGTGCCCGCGCTGGTCCTCCCGGTTGCGGCGGAGCACCTCGTTCTCCAGCGGGGTGAACACCTTGGGGGCGAACTGCATCGCCTCGGGGTTGGCGGGGGTGGCCTCGGCGTCCACCCCCGCCGTCCGCCCGCGGACCACGATGGCGGCGATGAGGCCGTTGGTGTGGGTGATGTTGAAGTCGAGCCCCCAGGCGCACCCCTCGACCTCGGGGCGGCCGTACGTGCCGGCCCGGAACCGCCAGGAGTCGGGCGGGACGTCGGCGTAGCGGGACAGGACCTGCCGGGAGAGCAGCCGGGCGCCGAGGAAGCGCCTGCGGGCGGCGGGGAACAGGAGCCGGTCGTGCCGGGCCCGCTCCTCGTCCGTCAGCAGCTCGACACCGCCCGTCGCCTCGGCGAAACGGTCGACGTCCTCCTCGGCGAGCAGCCAGACCTCGGCCGTGTCGGCGAGCGGGTCGGCGAACGCAGCGGTGCCGTCCATGAGACATGCCTCCTTCCTGGAGCTACCAGTTGACGGGGAAGGACCGGAACGAGAAGAGCCGGCCCTCGCCGTGCGCGCCGTACAGTGCCTCGGCCACCTCGGCGACCTCCTGCGGGCCGGTCACCCGACGGGTGGGGTGGAACCGCCTGAGCATCCGCTCCAGGCAGACCAGGAGCACCGCGGGCGAGCGCAGGGACGGATGCATGGTGTCGCGGCCGTGCAGGTGGAGGTGGACGAGGGCGGCCGCGGCCGAGACGAAGGTGTACTGCTTGGCCAGGTCGTACAGTTCGGCGGACTGACCCGCCTCCTTGCCGAGGTCGGAGAAGAGTTTGCGGTGCTCCTCGGCGATGCGGTCGAGTTCGCCGGCGATCTCGCCGGCCGTGTCCGCCGCCGCGGCCAGGCTCGCGGCGTCGCTTCCCGAGGCCTCGGCCGCGGCCCGGTGCAGTGCGTCGACCGCGGAGCGCAGGGCGAGCACCGGGTCGTCCACGCCCCGGCTGAACAACTGCTGGTCGGCGGGCTGGTAGGGCTCCATGGGGTGGGCGGGGTCGAAGAGGGCGGCGGTCCTCTCCACCGCTCCCGCCACCTTCACCGGGTCCTGGTCGACGGCGGTGGCCACCAGGTTCCCCAGCTGGAGGGCGATGTTCTTGAGGTTCACCACGGTGTTCCCGTCGGCGAAGTCGGCGATCGCGAAGTCCCGGACCGCCTTCTGGAAGATGCCGTACCTGGGGTGGGTCCGCAGGTAGTGGCGGGCGCCGAGCACCGTCGCGAGCCGTGCCAGCGTCTCCTGGAGCAGGGTGGGGACGAAGTACTTCACGACCGACGACCAGATGCTGGCCTGCTCCGGCGCGAGCTGGAGGCTGCGCACGGCGCCGGTGGTCAGCGCGTCGGCGATCAGCAGGTCCGCGTAGCTCTCGACCAGCCGGCGCCGGGAGTACGGCACCTCGGAGACGGGCCCGCCGAAGATCATGCGGCGGGTCGCGAAGTCGAGGGTGGTGCGCAGCGCGGTGTCCGTGCAGCTCATGGCGATGCTGGTGATCGCCACCCGGGCGAGCTGGCTGCTCTTGAGCGCCACCTCCAGGCCCTGGCCGACCCGTCCCACGACCGCGGAGTCCGGTACGAAGCACTCGCGCAGCCGTACGCCGCTCATGTCGAGTCCGCGCAGGCCGTGCAGCGGATCGTGCGGCAGGGGCTCGCACGAGCCCGGTGCGAGCGGCCCCTTCTCGACGGCGAACACCGTGTAGCCGCCGGGGCCGCCCTTGTCGGAGGTACGGGCGAAGACCATCACCACGTCGGCGACGGTGGCGTTGCCGATCGTCCACTTCTCGCCGTCGAGCAGCCAGCCGCCCTCGGTGCGGCGGGCGGTGGTCTCGTTGGCGAGGACGTCACTGCCGTGCCTGCGTTCGGACAGGCCCCAGGCCAGCTTGCGGCCGCTCCTGATGACGTCGGCGAAGTGGCGGCGCTGCTCGGGGGTGCCCGCGGTCCACACCGACATGTAGCTGAGGGTGGTGATGACCATCGCGGTCGCGGTGGTCGGGTCGCGGCGCGCGACCAGCCGGTAGAGATTGAAGCCGTCCTGGACGTGGACGGCCCGGCCGCCGGCCTCGACGGGGATGATCCAGTCGTACAGCCCCCAGGAGGCGAGCAGGTCGACGAACTCGTGCGGGTACTCCTCCCGTTCGTCCATGTCGAGGACGCGGCTGAAGGGCATGGGGCCGTCCTGGGCGAACGGGTCGCCCAGGTGGCGCTCCAGATCGGCCATGAGGGCCGGCAGATCGGTCATCGCGGGTCGGCCTCCTCGTTCCTGTCGTGCGTCGGGGTCTTCTCGTTCTTCGCGTCGTTCCCGTCCTGCGGGCCGGAGTCGCTCAGCCGGACCGGGAGGGCGGTGAACAGCAGCCCCGCCCCGTCGAGGGCGGCGGCCGCCCGGCCGGCCGGGGCGAGGTCGCGGCCCGCCGCGGTGCGCGGGTCCCGACCGTCGGCGAGGGCCGCGAGCAGGGCGAGGACCGCGGTGAGCCACCCGGCGTCACCGGGGGCGGCGGCGTAGAGGCCGCGGCCGTCGCGGTGGTACCACCAGGCCAGGGCCCCGGTGGCGGCCGTGTGGAGCACGCACAGGCGGTCGGCGAGGTCCAGCGGCTCCGGGGAGGCCTTCGCCGACCGGGCGCGGTCCCGTTGCGCTTCGGCGGCGCTCCCGGTCACGGCGGCCAGGGCGGCGCGTACCCCGGCGACCAGCTCCGCGGCCCGGGCCTCGCCCCGGCCGAGCAGTTCGGCGGCGATCTCGTGGGCGTGCGCGGCGAATCCGAGCAGGACGTCGTCCTTCGGCCGTACCCCGAGGTCGAGGTCGGCGGCCCGCAGCTCGGGCAGCGACGTCCGGTCGCCCAGGGCGAACAGGGCACGCAGCCGCCGATCCCGCTCCGGGTCGGCCGCGCCCTCGGACCCGGCGGCGTCCGCGAACGCCGGCGCGTACGCGGGGAGGTGCATCGCCAGGGCGCGCAGGTTGCCGAGCACGCTCGTGTCGATGACCGAGACCATCGCGTTGTCCCGTACCGCCTTGTCGAGGACCCCGCCCGGGCCGTCCCTCAGGACCGACCGGGCGCCGACCACGGCGCGTGCGCGGGTGGCGCAGGAGGCGGTCAGGCGCGTGGCGACGTGCTTGACGACCGAGGAGGCCAGGCCGAAGGCGCCGGGTGCGAGGTGCACCTGGCGTGCGGCGACCAGCACCGCGAGGTCGGTGGCGATCAGTTCGGCGGCGGCCAGGGCGAGTTCCCGTGATCCGTACGGCGTGTCCGCGACCGGTACGCCGCCCGTACGGTGCCCCCGGGCGAACCGGAGCGCCGTGCGCAGCGCCGTGTCGGCGGTGGCCAGACAGCCGGCCGTGCTCATCAGCCGGACGATCTGCTGGGCGCGCAGCGCGCCCTCCAGACCGCTGCCCACGTCCCCGACGAGCGCGTGCGGCGCAACGGCGAGCCCGTCGAACTCCAGGTCCGCGAAGTCGATGCCGCGCATCCCGGTGGTGCGCTGCGGCGCCGCCCTGCGCACGCGGGGGTCGGCGAGCTCCTCGGGCCCGAGGAGCACCGCCGTGAAGGCGCCGGCGCCCCGCTCGGAGGTACGGGCCACGATCACGGCGGCGTCGGCGGTGTTCGCCCGCCCGACGAGCCATTTCGTGCCGTGCAGGGTGCCCTCGCCGGTCAGCCGGCAGGTGTTGGCGAGCACGTCGCTGCCGGCCTGTTCCTCGGACAGCCCGAAGGCGATCGTGCGGCCCTCGCGCAGCCAGCCGGCCACCAGCCGGTGCTGTTCGGCCGTGCCGGCGGCGAGCACGGTCATGAGGGCCGAGATGCTGAACATGGTGGCGGGCATGACGTTGACGTCGCGGCGGGCGCAGACGCGGACCAGGATCTGGGCGTCCTCGAAGGAGCGCAGGTTCCCGCCGAGCGAGGCGGGGAGGTGGCACAGGTGGAAGCCCTCCGCGCGCAGCAGCGCCTCGGCCTGCCGGGGGTACTCCTCTTCGGCGTCCCGGGCCGCGCCGGCCGCGAAGCCGAAGGGGTTCTCCGGCGACCAGGGGTCGCCGAGCCGGCCGTCCAGGCGCTCGGCTTCGGGGTGGGGCCCGGCCGGCGCGGTGGGGGCCGCGCCGGGCACGCGGGTGCGGCCTGCGGCGGGCGGGCTCGCGGCGGGCGGGCTCGCGACCGTCACCGTCCCACCCCGACGGCACGGTCGAAGGAGGTGGTGTCCTCCGGGGACGGCCGGGTGGTGATGCCCGCGGGGAAGGCGATTCCGGCCGCCCGCAGCATGGCGAGCCGCTGGTGGAACGCCGCACCCGTCATGATCTGCCGGGCCACGTCGGCGACCCTGCGGTGCTCGGGCGCGGCCAGGTACGTCCCGCGGACCCATGCGTTGAAACTGCCCATCGCCGGTCCGCACCAGATCTGGTAGTCGACGGCGCGGTCGGCCTCACCGGTCTTCGCCCAGCGCGAGGCCATCCCCAGGTACCAGCGGAAGACGAGCGCCGCCCGCCGCTTGGGGTGCCCTTCCGCCCGGACGAGCTGGTCGGGGTCGCGGCGCCGGAAGTACTCGGCGGTCTCCTCCCAGACGCTCTCCAGGGGCCTGCGGAAGATCTGCTTCTCCACCCGCTCGCGCACCTCGGCGGGGATCTCCTCGATGCCCTCGTACGTGCGGTAGAGCTCGTAGAGCTGCTTGGCGCGCATCGGGAAGAACGTGCCGCGCTTGAGGACCTGGAGCTCGACGCCCATCTCGAACATGTCGGCCGCCGGGGCCATCTCGAAGTCGGCTATGCCGGCCTGGGCGAGCATCTGCTTGACCTGCGCGGAGGTACCGGCTTCGAGGCACGACTGGTTGACGGAGCCGGTGACGATGTAGTCGGCGCCCATCGCGAACGCGGCGGCGGCCGCGTCCGGGGTCCCGATGCCGCCGGCGGCCCCGACCCGTATGCGCTCGGGGTAGCCGGCCTCCTGCATGATCGCGTCGCGCTGCCGCATGATGACCGGGAGCAGGGCGGGGAGCGGACGGCGGTCGGTGTGCCCTCCCGAGTCCGCCTCCACGGTGATGTCGTCGGCGAGCGGGACCCGCGGGGCGAGCCGGGCCTGCTCCTCGGTGATGAGGCCGTCCGCGAGGAGCTGGCGCACCATGGCCTCCGGCGCGGGGCGCATGAAGAGTTCGGCCGTCTCGGTGCGGGAGATCTTGGCGATGACCCGGTTGGCGGCGAGGACCCCGTGCGGGCCGCCCGCGCGCAGCCCGGCGAGCCGGTAGCGGACCAGGTGGGGGGTGAGCTTGAGGAAGGCGGACGCCTCCACGCAGGGCACGCCGTACGCGAGGAAGAGTTCGACGGCGGAGCGCTCCAGGCGGTCCTCGCTCGGGCTGTGGATCAGGTTGCAGGCGTAGCCGAGGCCGGGGATCTCGTCGCGGAAGCGGATCAGGGCCTTCTCCACCGCCTCGGGGAGCAGTCCGGCCGCCCCGTACGAGCCGAGGAAGCCCGCCCGGGCCATGGCGACGACCATGTCGGCGGAGGCGATGCCGTTGGCCATGGCACCGCTCATGTAGGCCTGCCGGATGCCGTGCGCGGCGAGGAAGGCGGCGCTGCCGAGCCGTTCGGGGCCGAGCGGGGGTACGGCGGCGACGATCTCGTGGGGGCCGTCGGCGGTGAGCCGCCCGCCGGCGGCCGCGCCCAGCCCGTACGGACCCCGCACGATGTGGACGGGCTCGTCGAGGCGCATCAGGGTTTCGTAGACCCCGGTGTCGCCGACGGCCGGCTCTCCCGGCCCGGTCCACCTCGGGCGGTACTGATCGCTGGTCATGCTGCGTCTCCTGTCGGTCGTGCGCGGGGATCAGACCTGGTCGTGGTGGATCTCGATGCCGATGCCGCCCAGCTGGTAGATCCGCAGGGCGGACTTCCAGACGCTCGCGTCGCCGAGGACCCGGATCCGGCCCGGTTCGCGGCGCACCTCCTTGACGTGCACGTCGAACTCCATGTCGGGGTCGTCGCGCAGGATCTGGCCGCGGTACGACCAGGTCGTCTCGGTGCCGGAGAGGAGGGCGAAGCGCGGGTTGACCAGACCGTCGGTGAGTCCGGTCTCCACGGCGTACACCTGGAGGCCCTGGAGCAGTGCCTCCACGCCGAGCGAACCGGGCATCACCGGGTCGCGGTGGAAGTGGCAGGAGAAGTACCAGTCGTCGGGGCGGATGGAGCGGTGTCCGCGCAGGTACCCGCGGCCGTGGTCGCCGCCGGCGGGGACGACGTCGATCCACTCGACCAGGTCGAGGTGGCCCGCGCCGAGGCGGGGGGACTGCCGGGCGGCCTCGGCGGCGCGGTAGGCGGCGAGGTCGACGCGGCGGACGTCCGCGGGCCGCGGCGAGGACCGGTCCAGCCAGGGCAGCACGTGCTTGCCCTTGTCCAGGCCGACCTGGTTCTCCAGGGCCTTCGCGCTGAAGTACCCGAAGAGCGACTCGCCGGTGTAGAAGACCTCGCCGTCCGCGGAGAGTTCGTAGCGGTAGTTCTGGAGGATGGAGCCCGGCATCTGGTCGCTGGAGAGCAGGGTCGAGCGGTGCTGGATGGTCTTGCCCCGCAGGTCGACGTCCTTGACCAGGGTGGCGCGCCCGTCGAGGTTGCGGATGCTGAACTGCTCTTCGGGGAAGGGCAGGGTGGCGCCCAGGTAGTAGCCGAGCAGGATGGCCGCCTGGAGGCTCGACTCCATGTACACGCAGTTGGGCATGGAGGGGTGCCCGTTGTGGTCGTAGTACCAGGCGTCGTCCGGGGAGTCGTACTCGGTGACCATGACGGCCCCGCGCTTGAGGACGCCCCGGGTGCCCTCCAGTTCCATGACGCGGTCGACGAAGAGGAAGTCGCCGTTGGGGATGTACGGGGCGCGGCTGTCGGCGTAGACCTCGAACTCGGGACCCATCGCCGTGGCCAGGTCGCCCTTGGCCGCGTGCGCCATGTGGAACTCGCTCAGCAGCGCCGGCCGGCCGGTGGCCGGGCTCAGGCGGCCGAGGAAGTGCGGCACCTTGCCGCCGGCCTCCGGGCGGTACGGGGTGCCGGGCTTCTCCACCAGCCGGATGCCGAGGCCGGTGACGCCGATCGACGCCTTGCCGTCCCTGAGGACGATCACGTCGGCGGTGATCGCCGGGCGGGGCAGCAGGGTGAGCGAGGTGATGTCGACCCGGTACTCGATCTTCTCGGTGTCGGGGGTGATCTGGCCGCGGACCTTGACGTCCGTCTTGAGGCCGGGGACGGGCTGGAAGCGGGCGTCGGGGAAGGACAGGTGCAGGCCGAGGGAGAGGGCGTACACCTCCAGGAGCTGGACGGCCCCCTCCGCGACGAGCGAGCCCGCGAGGACCGGGTCGTCCGGGAAGTGGCTGGTGAAGTACCAGCCGTCCGGGACGAGGTGCTTGACGGCCTCGATCCGTCCCAGCCCCGCGGGGCCGCCCTTGCGGTCGAGGAGGGTGATCTCGTCGGCCATGCGCAGCCGCTCGGACGGGAGCCGCAGGGAGGTGTTGCAGTCGGCGGGCTGGCGGTGCGCCGGGCCGAACACCTCGGTGATGCGCCCCTCGGCGAGCCGTGCGAGGTCTTCGGGGGTGAGCGAGGTGCGGTCGGTGCGGGCCAGCGGCTTGAACGCGCTGGACCCGGAGAAGGTGCCGTCGCCGGCCGGCGGGCGGACCTTCGCCTGGAGGATGCCCAGGGAGCTCTCCAGTTCCTCGTCGGTGAAGAAGCCGGCGCAGGCGTTGTGGATCTTGAGGATCAGCTCGCCGTCGGCGTAGCAGTCGTAGTGGAAGAAGAAGAGGAGGGTGTCGCCCTGCTGCACGAACTGGTCGATCCAGATGTCGTAGCGCAGGGTCTGGCCGACGCGGGGCAGATCGCCTTCGAAGCTGAGGGTGCTGTCGAGCAGCCGGTAGACGCGGTCGCCGCGGTTGGTGAAGTCGGCGCCGAGGTAACTGATCAGGAGCAGGTCGCACTGGCCGGCCTCGATGGTGACGGCCGGGGGGACCTGGCCGTCGACCGCGTACCAGGCGTCGACCGGTACGTCGTACTCGGTCCGGATGAACGAGGGTTTGAACTCGCCCGGTTCGGCCTCCAGCGCGGTCACCCTGGTCGCGAAGTGGTAGGGCGGGGCGGGCAGGCGGACGCGGCGGCGGTACCCGTCGATCTCCGCGAAGCGCGGGCCGAAGACGTTGCCGATCTTTCCGGTCGCGAACTCCAGGAGGTCGTGCTCGTCCCAGACGACGCCCTCGGGCTTGGGAGGGCGGGGGGTCTGCGGCGCCGAGGGCGTCGGGGCGGCCTCGCCGGCGGAGAGCAGGGCGACGAGCTGTTCGCGCAGGTCGCGCTGGGCCCGGAGCACCTCCTGGTGCGCCTCCAGCATCTCGCTGCGGAGCCCGCGCACGAGGGTGGCGGTGGTCTCCTCGCTCGCGCTCGCCGGGGTCCGCACGGGCTGCGGTGCCGGCCGGCGCGCATCGGGGACGGCGCTCCCGGGCGGGGCGTCGGGGGTGGTCGGGCGCGGCCCGGCCGGCGGCAGGGCGGCGCCGGCCGGAATCATCGTGATGGGCTCCCGTTCCAGCGCCAGGGCTGGCGCCGGCGGCTGCGCGGAGGGGTGGGTCGGCATCGCGGTGTCCCATTCCGTGGTGGTTGCGGAGCCTTGGGCAGGCGCCGGATCGGCAGTGAAGAGGCCCTGCGCCCCGGCGACGGGAGCGGCCTGCGCCAGGCCCCCGCCCGCCGGCGCCACGAGCGGAGCGGCGGGACGGGCGGACAGGGCTGCGGGGATGGTGGCGGTCGTGCGGGAGGGCGTGCGGGAGCGGGCGGGCGTGGGGGTGAGGTGGGGCGTGGGCGTGGGGGCGGTCGCGCGGGTGGGGACGGCCGCGGGTACGGGGGCGGGGCTGGGGGCGGGGATGGCGGTGGGGGCGGGGATGGCGGTGGGGGCGATGGTGACCGGTGCGGACGGCCGCGCCGGAGCCGCCGCCAGGGCCCCTGCGGTCGGGGCCGCCGCGGCCGCCACCAGGGGCGGGACCGGGGCGCCGCCCGTGGGGAAGACCCGCAGGCCGGGCGAAGGGCGGGGTCCGTGCGGCAGGGGGGCGAAGGCCCCGAGGTCCACGGGGATGCCGTGGGCGGCGAGGCGGGCGGCCAGGCGGGCGATGTCCGTCGCCCCCCGGGCGCCCCGCCGGTCGACCGACACCGCCAGGTGCGGCTCCCCGGCGAGGGTCTCGTGGATCCAGCGCGCGCAGGTGCTGCTGGGGCCGACCTCGATGAAGCAGCGGTAGCCGTCGTCGTGGGCGCGCCGTACCAGCCGCGGGAAGTCCACGGTCTCGCGCAGCGTCACGGCGATGTTCCCCGCCACCGCGTCCGCGTCGAAGTCCGTCACCGGCGCGTAGTGGCGGCTGCTGTAGAGGACGAGGTCCCCCACGTCACCCGTCGGGTAGCGGTTGAGGTCGGCGAGGTCGGTCAGGACGCCGTCCACCACGGGGCAGTGCATGACGTGGTTGGCGGGCGAGCGGGCGCTGCGGCACGCCAGCTCGGCGATCAGGTCCCGGCACTGTCCGGGATCGCCCGCCACCACCGTCTCCTGCGGTGTGTTGACGTGGGTGATGAACACCCGCTCGTAGCGCGGCAGGGCCGCCCGTACGTCCTCGGCCGGCGCGAGCAGCACGTGCGTGGCCCACACCTGCGCGTCCGGGACCTCGTCGCCCAGGCCCCACAGCGCGCGCACGGTCCGTTTGGGTCCGCGCAGCATGTCGTCGAAGAGCGGCGAGGCACTGATCTTCTCGTCCCCGCGCGCGCTCTTCACCCAGCCGCCGGTGGCGAAGAGCATGCTGCTCTCGCCCAGGCTGTAGCCGAAGGCTCCGTCCACCGGGACGCCCAGGACCTCCCGCACCAGGTCGGTGGAGAGCAGGGCGTAGCTGGTGCCGGCCGCCAGCATCAGCGGGATGTCCTCGACCAGTTCGCCTTCGAGCCCCATCAGCTCGCGCCGGCCCAGCGGCTCGCGCGATCGGGGGTAGAGCGCCGCGCCGCGCAGGAGTTCGGCGGGGCGTTCGGCCTGGGCCTCGAAGCGGGGCAGCAGTCCGGGGAAGGCCCGGAACATCGAGCGGCCCAGTCCCAGGTACGAGTTGAAGGCCCCGGGGAAGACCAGGGCGACCTTGGCGCCGGGACCGAGGGGTCGCGCGGTGAAGCAGCTGCCCGACGGGGAGGACCATTCGCCGCCGGACCGCCATACGCCGGGCAGGTCCTTCAGGGCCTGGTCGATCTGCCGGACGAGTCCGGCCGGGTCGTCGGCCACCAGCACGGCCTTGAGCTCCGCCGGGCGGTCCGCGAACTCCGCCCACCAGTCCGGGGTCACCCCGCCGTCCGTGATCGCCGTGCGCAGCCGGGCCAGCCGGCCCAGCAGTCCGTCGAAGTCGTCCGCGGCTACCGGTACGACCAGGCTCCCGCCGGAGCGGCTCCAGTCGGCCTCGGCGATCTCACCGCGGACCCGGCCCCCCGTGAGCACGAGGTGGGCGTGGCTGCCGGCCGTGCCGACGACGCTGACGGAGGCGGCGCGCCGGCCGTCGCGGTGGGCGCGGAGCCAGGGCCGGGAATCGGCGGCCAGGAAGAAGGCCGAGCCCTCGGGCGCGCCGGCCCCGATCCCCTCCGGGGCGACGGGGAAGTAGGCGTGGTGCAGGCACAGCGCGGCCCGGATGAGCCCGGCGAGCCCGGAGGCGCATCCCGTGTCGCCGACGGTCGCGCGGACCGATGACAGGGCCGTGCGCAGCTCTCCGCCCGCCCGGTCCGCGGTCCAGACCCGGGCGAGAGCGTCGACTTCGGCCGCGTGCCCGGCTCCCGCCTCCACCAGTTCGACGTCCGCCGGGCCGAGACCGGCCGCGGCGAGGGCGTCCTGCGCGGCTCGTTCCACGAGTTCGCCGCGCACGGCGGGGGTGACGTCCGGAGCGTGGTGCACGGCGATCGACTCGACCGTGGCGTACACCCGGTGCCCCTGCGGCACCGCCTCCGGCCGGGTGACGACGACGGCGCCGGCGCCTTCGCCGAGGATCCGCAGCCCGTCACGGACGGTCCCCGGTTCGAGCAGCTCTCGCGCCAGGGTGTTCTCCGGTCCGGCGGCCAGGTCGACCGCGCCGACGAGCACGGCCTCGATGGTGGGGTCGAGCAGCAGCAGCCGGGCCACGTCGAGGGCTTCGACGCCGACCGCGCTGTCGGAGGACAGCGTGAAGGACGGGCCGGTGAGGTTCCACAGGGAGGAGACCCGGCTGGCCATGATGTTGCCGATGTAGCTGAGGACCTCGTTGGGCTCGATGGAGTCGTGGACGCCGTCGCGCGCGGCGCGGGTGAGGGCCGCCAGCTGCTCCGCGGAGGGCAGGGCGCCCGCGGCCGCGCACCATTCGGCGAGCTTGCGGCCCAGTTCGTAGCGGGAGCCGTGACCGTGCGCGCTGGGCTCCATCTCCATGCCGATGACCACGCCGATCCGGCGCGGGCCGGAGCCGGCAGCGGCGGCGCCCGGGCGCTTGCGCTCGTACCCTGCGTCGCGCAGCGCCTCGTCGGCGACGCGCATCATCAGCAGCTGCTGCTGGTTGAAGTGGTCGAGGTCCTTGGGCGGGATGCGGTACGAGGTGGTGTCGACCTCGAAGTCCTCGATGTAGGCGGCGCGGGGGGCCGCGCCGCCGCCCAGGCCGGCCCGGTCCAGGGGGCCGTTCTCGACGGTCTCGAAGCCGCGCCAGCGCTGCTCGGGCAGGTCCCTGACCGCGCCCAGCCCCTCGTATCCCGCGCGTTCGAACGCGTCGAGGGTGGCGTGGGAGCCGAAGTGGGCGCCCATGCCGATCACGGCGAGCGGCGGCGGCTCGGCGGCCCCGGCGGCCCCGGCGGCCCCGGTTGCCCCGGTTGCCCCGGCGGCCTCCGCGGCCCCGGCCTCCGGTGCCGACAGCACGACGTGGGCGTTCGTACCGCCGAATCCGAAAGCGGAGACACCCGCCCGGCGGGGAGCGCCCGGAGCCGGTTCGGGCCAGCTCACGGCCTCGCGCACGACCCGGTCGGCGATCGTGTCGGGCAGCGGCCGCTCGACACCGATGGTCGGCGGTATGACGCCGTGCGACAGGGACAGCACGACCTTGAGGAGGCTGGACATGCCGGCCACGGTCAGCAGGTGGCCGATGTTGGCCTTCACCGACCCGAGCAGCGGGCCGCGGCCGAAGAAGGCCTCGGCCCCCGCCAGTTCGGTGGTGTCGCCGAGCGGGGTCCCGGTGGCGTGGCACTCCAGGTACTGGATCGCGGACGGGTCGACGCCCGCCTCGCGGTAGGCGAGGTCGTACGCGGCGAGCTGCCCGGCCTCGTTGGGCGCGAGGAGGTGCTTGCCGGGACCGTCGTTGGTCAGGGCGAGGGCGTCGATGACGGCGTGGATGCGGTCGCCGTCGCGCCGTGCGTCGGCGAGCCGCTTGACCGCGATCATCGCGGCCCCCTGCCCGGTCACGATGCCTCGGGAGCGGGCGTCGAAGGGCTGGCTGAAACCGTCCTGCGGATAGGCCCTCAGGTCGGAGAAGGAGAGGTGGATCACGGTCGGATCGGGTGCGCAGACGCCGCCCGCGAGCATGAGGTCCGCGCGTCCGGTCTGCAGGTGCGCGCAGGCCAGTTTCAGCGCGTACAGGGCGGAGGAGCAGGCGGCGTCGAGGGTGAACCTCGGCCCCTCCAGGCCGAGGGCGGCCGCCACGACGCGGGCCGGCATGCCGCCCGCCCAGAGGTTGTGCGCGGTGACCGCGCCGGGCTCGGGTGCGCCGCCGGAGACGACCGCTTCGCCGGGGACGGACAGTCCGGCGTCCGCGAGGCCCCGGGCCACGGCCGAGTCCCAGAACTCACCGGCGAACCTCCCGGAGGCCGGGGTGGGGAACGGGTAGTTCCCGAACACCACCCCGGTCCTCCGGCCTTGCCGGCCGGCCGCGGTCGGGGGATGTCCCGCGTCGGCCAGTGCGTCCCCGGCCACCCGGAGCGCCCAGTGGAACGAGCGGTCCAGGCCGGCCAGGTAGTCGGAAGGAAGGAGGTAGCCCTGCGGATCGAAGCCCTCGGCGCCCGTGGCGTTCTCGTCGTACGTGCGCAGGAATCCGCCCCGGGTGCAGTAGATGCGGTGTCTGTCCTGCGGGTCGGTCTCCCGGGTCTGCGGGGCGTGCCCGAAGATCCGTTCGTCCCCGTCGGTGCGCGAGTCCACGCCGCCGATCAGGTTGCGCCAGTAGGCGTCGGGTGTTCCCGCCCCCGGAAAGAGGCAGGCCAGGCCGACGATCGCGTACTTGCCCATGGTTGGGTCAGCCTCCGGGTGTCCGAATGGATCGGTTCGGGAGTCGGGTTCGGGAGTCGGGTTCGGGAGTCGGGGTGGCGACTTGGGGTGGCGACTTGGGGTCGGGGTGGGGACCCGGGGTCGGGACCCGGGTCGCGACCCGGTGGTCCGGGTGGGCGCGGGTCCGGGCCCGGGCCCGGAGGATCCGGACCCGGACCCGCGTCCGAGGGGGTCAGACCGAGACGGGCGCGGCGCCGGTGCGCTCGGCCGCCCCGAACTTGCCCTCCAGCTGCGGGTCTTCCACGAGCGAGACGCCGTCCAGCACCTGGAGCACGCGGCCTTCGCGGTCGAGGGCGGTGACCGAGCAGGAGATGCCGCCCGGTCCGGCGACCACGTTCTCCACGGCGATCAGGAACTCCTGGTCGGCGGGGAGCTCCGCGTGGAAGCGGACGCTGGCGACCTCCATCGGCAGGCAGGCCCGGTTGCGGAAGCGCCGCACCCACACCAGCGCGGACTGGAGCAGCAGATCGGCCAGGACGGGGCTGTGGAACCGCCCGTGGTACGCGCCGCGCGCCGGCCGTCCGTCATCGAGCCGGGCGGCGAGCAGCAGCAACCGCTCCTCGGCGACGAGGACCGAGCGCAGGCCGCGGAGCGCGGGGCCGTGGAAGAGCGTGCCGTTCCGGTAGAACGGGGCCGCGTCCGTGCGGGTCGCCTCACGGGCGGCGCGGGCGAGGTCCGTACGGTCCGCGGGTGCGGGGTGCGCGACCGCGGCGAGCCTGGCTCCGTACGAGGGCCTGCTCTGTCCGGCTTCGTCCACGGCCGAGGCCAGCACCTCGACGGAGTCGGGGCGGGTGGCCGGTCCGGGCTCGATGAACAGTCTCAGCCGCGAGGCCGCCGGTCCTTCGGCCGCGTCCATCACCAGGCCCTTGAAGACCTTGAACGCGGACACCTCGGTCACGGGCTCGCCCGTCACCCGCTCCGTCGCGTTGACCAGCGCGCCCAGCGCGGCGGTGGCGGGCAGCACCCGCTTGCCGTCGATCGCGTGGTCGGCGAGCACGGGCTCGGCGGCGATGTCGGCGAGCGTACGGTCGATCAGCAGCGAAACCGGGGCGGACGCGTCGGCCTCGGCCGGCGCGGAGAGCGGCGTCAGCGGGCCGGCGACGATGACCGTGTCCTGGCCGCGCGCGGCCGTGAACTGCTCGGCGAACATGCCCGCGCCGGTCGCGACCGGCACCAGCACCACACCGCGCGAGGCGAACATCGCGCGCAGGTCGTCGGTGACCATCCCGCCGTCCCACGCACCCCAGTTGACGGAGGTCACCCGGGCCGAGGGGAGCTCGTGCTTGAGGCGTACGGCGAGCCGGTTGAGGGCCTCGTTCGCCACGGCGTAGTCCGACTGGCCCCGGTTCCCGAAGAACCCGGCGACCGAGGAGAAGAACACCAGGTGGCGCAGGTCGGCCGTGCCGCGGAGCGCGTCCAGTACGTTGCCCAGGCCGACGATCTTCGTACCGAGGACACGCTCGATCTCCTCCGGCGTCTTGTCGGAGATCAGCCGGTCGGCCAGGACGCCCGCGCCGTGCACGACGCCGGTGACGCGCGCCGCGTACGGTGCGAGGGCGCCGCGGACCGCGGCGGTGTCGGTGATGTCGACCACCAGGTACTCGACGTCCGCGCCGGTGGCCCGCAGCCGGTCGAGGTTGTCCCGGACGTCACGGCTGCCGGTCACCTCGCGGTAGACCGCCTCGACCCCGCGCGGGGTGGGCTTCTCCCCCGCGCCGGTGATCCTCTTGACGATGGCGCCCTTGAGCGCCGCGCCCTCAAGGCCCCGCGCCCACTCGGGCTCGGCGCCCACCTGGCTGCGTCCGAGGAGCAGCAGACCCGCGGGACGGGCCTCCACCAGCGCCCGGAGGCAGTCCGCGGTGATCCCGCGGGCGCCACCCGTGACGACGAGCAGGTCCTGTGCGCCGATCTCCGGTACGGCCGTGACGTGGCCGGCGGGCGGCTCGGCGGACGGTACGACGGTCCGTCGTCCCTCCGCGTCGTGGCCCACGTCCGCGGTGTCGGTCGACACGTCGTGGATCTCGTCCAGGAAGCGGGTCACGGCGGTGCGCTCGTCCAGGCCGGGGGCGAGGTCGACGGTCCGGGTGAACAGGGCCGGGACCTCGATGGCGAGGGTCTTGACGAGACCGCTCACGCCACCCAGCAGTGCCGCCCCGCCGCCGCTGCCGCGGTAGCCGTTCGCGCCGTCCAGCCGGGTCACCGCGACGAACGCGGCCCTGCCTCCGGCCGCGGCCGCGGCCTTCAGGGGGGCCTGGGTCCGCTTGGCCACGAGGACGGTGTGCGCCAGGCGGCGGACCCCGTCGGCCCACTCCCGGCCGCCCTCGGCGGTCATCTGCACGACGAGGTCGAGCCGCTCGGCCGTGACGGCAGCGGCGAGTTCGCCCTCGTCCCAGGTACGGAGCGACCGGACGGAGTCGGCCCGCCCGGAGAACGCGGCGGCGCCGGGAAGTCCGACGACGTCCACCTGCCAGCCGTCGGCGCTGAGCCCGTCGACCAGAGCGGGGGTCAGCTTCGAGCCGTCGTCCAGGACGAGCGCGGTCCGGCGCTCGGCATACGCCCCGACCAGGCGGCAGGGCGCCGGCAGCTCGCGTACGGCCGCGAAGGTCCGTCCGACGCCGTTCGCCTCGGGGTACGTGACGAGGAGCGGGGCCTCCGCTGCGGCGGGAGCCGGCGCCGGGGCCTGGGCCGGGGTGGACGTACCGGAGGCCTCGGCGAGGAAGCCGGCGATGTCGTCCAGGGTCCGCAGCTCGGCCATGCGCTCCGGATCCACGTCACCCGACACCGGGAAGCGCTCCTGCAACGCACCCATGATCTGAACCCGCTTGATCGAGTCGATACCGAGGTCCGCCTCGACATCCATGCCGGGTTCGAGCATCTCCACCGGGTAACCGGTCTTCTCCGCCACCACCTCCAGCAGCGCTTCCAGGACCGCCGCATCGACCTCGGCGGAGGGAGCGGCAACGGGAGCGGCAACGGGAACTTCGACCACCGGGGCGGGGACAGCCGCCGGGGCCGGGGCGGACGTACCGGAAGCCTCCGCCAGGAAGCCCGCGATGTCATCCAGCGTCCGCAGCTCGGCCATGCGCTCCGGATCCACGTCACCCGACACCGGGAAACGCTCCTGCAACGCACCCATGATCTGAACCCGCTTGATCGAGTCGATCCCCAGATCGGCCTCGACATCCATACCGGGCTCCAGCATCTCCACCGGGTAACCGGTCTTCTCCGCCACCACCTCCAGCAGCGCTTCCAGGACCGCCGCATCGACCTCGGCGGAGGGAGCGGCAACGGGAACTTCGACCACCGGGGCGGGGACAGCCGCCGGGGCCGGGGCGGACGTACCGGAAGCCTCCGCCAGGAAGCCCGCGATGTCATCCAGGGTCCGCAGCTCGGCCATGCGCTCCGGATCCACGTCACCCGACACCGGGAAACGCTCCTGCAACGCACCCATGATCTGAACCCGCTTGATCGAGTCGATACCGAGGTCCGCCTCGACATCCATACCGGGTTCGAGCATCTCCACCGGGTAACCGGTCTTCTCCGCCACCACCTCCAGCAGCGCTTCCAGGACCGCCGCATCGACCTCGGCGGAGGGAGCGGCAGCGGGAGCGGCAACGGGAACTTCGACCACCGGGGCGGGGACAGCCACCGGGGCCGGGGCCGACGTACCGGAAGCCTCCGCCAGGAAGCCCGCGATGTCGTCCAGCGTCCGCAGCTCGGCCATGCGCTCCGGATCCACGTCACCCGACACCGGGAAACGCTCCTGCAACGCACCCATGATCTGAACCCGCTTGATCGAGTCGATCCCCAGATCGGCCTCGACGTCCATACCGGGCTCCAGCATCTCCACCGGATAGCCCGTCTTCTCCGCCACCACCTCCAGCAGAGCCTCCAGCACCGCCGCATCGACCTCGGCCGAAACAGCGGGGGCAGCAGGGACGGCGGCAGGAACCTCCGCCACCGGAGCAGGAGCAGACGCAGGAGCAGGAGCGGCCTCGGTCACAGCGGCGGGCGCCGGGGCCGGGGTCTTCGTCGGCGGCTGTCCGTCTCCCCGCAGCGCCTCGATCAGAAGCCGCGTCGCCCGGTCGTGCGCCGTCGTGATCGAGGCGCCGTGCTGCTCGATGAGGCGCAGCGCCGCGTTCGCGTCGGGGTGGGTACCGGAGCGGACCGACGCCTCCAGGGTCTTGACGGCCTCGCGGATCGTCTCGGCGTGCGCGTCGAGGATCTCGGCCTGGAGGCCGAGCCCCTCGCGGGCGACCTCGCCGAGACCCTCCGCCTCGGAGCCGGACTCGATCGGCGCCGACGTGGGCACGGGCGCGGGAGTCGGCGTCGGCGTCGGCGTCGGCGTCGGCAAGGACTCGATTCCGACCCGGGCGACGGGCTCGGCCAGGGACTCCTTGTACGCGGCACGCCGGGCGTCGGTGACGTAGTTGATGCCGCGCAGCGGGATGGCCATGCCCTTGCCCGCCGGCGCCGCCACCACTGCGGCGGTGTGGTCGTCGATGCCCGAGACGGGAAGGCCGAGGACGGCCAGTTCGATCGCGGCGTACTTGAGCGCGATCTCGCTGTCCTTGGCCGGGCCGCCGTCCACGGCCACGGTCACGACGCCCTCACGGCCTTCGAGGACCTTGTCCACGAGGTCCGAGAGGACCCGCTTGGGTCCGAACTCGACGAAGACGCGGAAGCCGTCGGCGTACATCTCCTCGATGCGGTCGGCGAAGCCGACCGGGCGCAGCAGCTGGTCCACGAGGGTGCGCCGGCCGGCCGCCGTGTCCGTGCCGTAGGAGGCTCCCGGGGTGTTCGCGTACACGGGTATCCGGGGCGCGGACAGGTCGACGCGTTCCACGGCCCCGCGGAAGGCATCGGCGGCGTGGGCGACGAACCGGGTGTGGAAGGCCGCGGAGACGGGGAGCCGCTTGGCGGGGATCTTTCCGCCGGAGGCGGCGTCCGCGACGAGACGGTCGATCTCGGCGGTCGGGCCGCCGACCACGATCTGGCCGGGCGCGTTGACGTTGCAGACGGCCACGTCCCGGTACCCGGCGATGAGGGCCTCGACGGCCTTCAGCTCGCCGCGCACCGCGGCCATGGCACCGGGGTCGAAGTCGGCGGGGGCCTGTGCGGGCGGCGCCATCGCCAGTCCGCGGGCCCGGGCCAGCTCGGCGAAGCCGGCGTCGTCCAGCGCACCGGCCGCCCACAGCGCGGTCAGCTCGCCGAAGGAGTGGCCGATCACGCCCTCGGGGGCGAAGCCGAGCTCACGGAACCAGGCGAACTGGCCGGCGGACAGGGCGCCGATCGCGGGCTGCGCGAACTCGGTGCGCCGCAGCGTCTCCTCCTGGGCCGTACGGGTGGCCTCGTCGAACGCGGGCGGCGGGAACACGACCCGGCCGAGCGTCCGGGCCCCGCCGGTGAGCCGGTTCGCCCGGTCGTACGCGGCGAGTACGGGCGGCACGGCGAGCGCCGCGCGGCGGCCCATGCCGGTGTACTGGCTGCCCTGGCCGGCGAAGACCGCGGCGGCCTTGGCCCCCGCGGGGAGCGCGGAGCGGCGGTAGGTGATCCCCTTGGGGTGCTGCCAGGCCTCCGCGCCGGGCTTGGCGCGCAGCAGTCCGACGGCGGTCGAGCGCAGGGCGTCGAACTCCGCGTCCGAGCGGGCCGCGATGCCGATGCGGGCGTCGCCGGCGGGGATCCAACCGAGGGGGTCGGGGGCGGCGCCCTGCTCCAGGCGGCGGGCGAGGGCCTCGGGGTCGGCCGCGTGCCACAGGCCGGTGCGGGCCACGGGGCCGAGGACCTTGCCGCCGGCGGCGTCGTACTCCTCCAGGACCATGTGGAAGTTGGTGCCGCCGAAGCCGAAGGAGGACACGGCGGCCCGGCGCTTGTCGCGACCGGGGTCGGCGATCCAGGGGCGTGCCTGGGAGTTGACGTAGAAGGGGGTCTGCTCGGGGTCGACGGCCTTGCTGGGCTTCTCGACGTTGATGGTGGGCGGCAGGACCTTCTGGTGCAGGGAGAGCGCCAGCTTGATCAGCCCGGCCGCGCCGGCGGCGGCCTTGGTGTGTCCGATCTGGGACTTGACGCTGCCGATGGCGGCGTAGCCGCGGTCGTCCTGCTCCTCGGCGACGAAGGATCCGAGGGCGGACAGCTCGGTGTGGTCTCCGACGGCGGTGCCCGTGCCGTGTGCCTCGAAGAGCTCGACGGATCCGGGCGCGACGTCCGCGTCCTCGTACGCCCGGCGCAGGGCGAGCTGCTGGCCCTGCGCGCGCGGGGCGTAGATGCTCTTGAAGCGGCCGTCGCTGGAGGTTCCGATGCCGCGCAGGACGGAGTAGATCCGGTCGCCGTCGCGCTCGGCGTCGGCGAGGCGCTTGAGGGCGAGCATGCCGATGCCCTCGCCGATCAGCGTTCCGTCGGCGGATTCGTCGAACGGCCTGATCATCTGGGTCTTGGAGAAGGCCGGGGTCTTGCTGAAGCACATGTACATGAGGATCGTGTTCTCGGCGTCGCAGCCGCCGGTGATCATCAGGTCGGAGCGGCCCTCGACCAGCTCGCTCACGGCGAGCTTGACCGCCGCGAGGGCGCTGGCGCAGGCCGCGTCCACGGTGCAGTTGGTTCCGCCGAGGTCGAAGCGGTTGGCGATGCGTCCGGCGACGACGTTGCCGAGCATGCCGGGGAAGGAGTTCTCCTCCCAGGGGATGTAGGCCTTCTTGAAGCGCTCGGCGACCTCGTCCGCCTCGGCCTCGCTGAGGCCGACGCTGCGCACGACCTCCTTCAGGATGGGGGTCTGGAGGCGTGCGGAGAGCGGTTGGGTCAGGGAGTTGGCGCCGGTGACGCCGAGGATGACACCGGTGCGCGAGGGGTCGTACCAGCCGGAGTTCTCGGTGCCGGCATCGCGCAGGACGTCGCGCGCGACGGTCAGCGAGAGGAGCTGGAGGATGTCGGTGACCTCCAGCGTGTTGGGCGGCAGACCGAATTCCATGGGGTTGAAGGCGATCTCGGGCAGGAACCCGCCGCGCCGGGCGTAGGTCTTGTCCTCGGCGGTGGGGTCCGGATCGTAGTAGTCGTCGAGGTTCCAGTGGCCGGCCGGAACGTCTTCGATGCAGTCGTTTCCTTCGACGATGTTGTGCCAGAACTCGCGCAGGTTGCGGGACTGGGGGAACAGGCCGGCCAACCCGACGATGGCGATGGGTGTCTCGGCCAGACGTGAGTGGTGCACGACGGTCCTCTCGTTCGAGTGCGGCGGGTGGGCGGGGCCCGAAATCCACGGTTTTTCAGACGACGGCCGAGCCGGCCAGCAGGCCGGCGAGCGCGTTCACTGCCTCGGGGTCCCGAAGCATCGTGTAGTGGTCGCCGGGGACGTCCACCTGCCGTACGGGACGGCTGCTGAGGCCGCTCCAGCCGAGGTCGCCTTCGGCGGGGAGCAGGGAGCGCTCCGGCTTGACGAGGGTGAGGGGCCGCTCCAGCGGGCCCGGCTCGTAGGGTGCGGTGCAGCGGTTGTTGCGGGACAGGCCGCCCTGGTAGGCGGCGTACAGCTTGCTCAGTCCGGCGAGTTCCGTGTCGGCCGGCAGGAGGCCCTGGGCGATGGCGGCGTCGAGGACCAGGTGCAGTCCGTCCTCGGGCACGGCGAGGGGCGGGATGCTCACGGTGAACGGACTGCGGCGCTTGGCGCCGAGGTACATGGCGAACCAGTCGAGGAGCATCGCCGCGTCGAGCAGTTCGTCGGTGCGCTTGAAGGCGGGGACGGGTGCGATGCTGTCGAGCAGGACGAGGTCCCGCAGGAGCGCGCCGCGGCCGGTCGCGTCGAGGCGGGCGGCGATCTCGTAGGCGACGACGCCGCCGAAGGACCAGCCGGCCAGCGTGAAAGGCCCGGTGTCGATCCGTGCCGCCGCCAGTTCGTCCAGGCAGCGGGCGGCCAGGTCCCCGATGGAGACGGCCGGCGCACGCGGGTCGAGGGCGGCGGTCAGGAACTCGGGGACGTTGCCCAGGTCGAGCAGGTACACGGCGGTGTCCGCGGGCAGCCGTGCGGCGAGCGTTTCCCACTCGGCTGCCGCCAGCGCGCCCGGGTGGACGGCGCAGATCCGCCGGCCGGCCGGGCCGTCCGCGTCCCGCAGGAGC
The DNA here is from genome assembly GCF_040681715.1 of Streptomyces sp. NPDC051582. NCBI lineage: Bacteria > Bacillati > Actinomycetota > Actinomycetes > Kitasatosporales > Streptomycetaceae > Streptomyces > Streptomyces sp. NPDC051582. Next base: position 66,392 of record NZ_JBFAZJ010000024.1, on the reverse strand, counting down.
CGCAGGACCGGACGGGGGGCCGTCGGGTCAGGCCGCGGCGACATTGCGCGCGCTCTCCTCGGCGATGTGCTCGGACAGCGCGGCGACGGTCGGGTGGTACCAGAGCGCGGTCGCCTCCAGCTCGAAGCCGAGCCACTTCTCCAGCTCGCCGGCGAGGATGAGGGCTTCGGTCGAGTCGAGGTCGAACTCGTCGAAGTAGCGGTCGACGTCGATGTCGGCGGGCTCTACGCCGAGCCGGACGGCCAGCTTCTCCACCAGCCAGGCCTGTGCTTCCAGTGCGGTGACGGTCTGCATGGGACTGCCTCGATTCACTTCTTGACGGCGCGGGGGTTGATGTCGCGGTTGATGGACTCGGCGGCCTTGAGTCCGGAGACGAATCCGGCCTCGTGGGACCCGATCAGGTCGTGGCCGATCTTCGGGGAGTGGAAGTACGAGCCGGCGAGCTTGATCCGGCCGGTCTCGTTGACGTCGTAGATGGTGCGCTGCATCGTGCGGACGCCGAGATCGATGATCGGGTGGGTGAAGGGCAGTTCGCGGATGACGAACTCGTCGCGCGGCACGATCGGGGAGTCGAGCGTGACGAAGTAGTCCTTGCGGGCGGTGAAGCCCTGGAGCGAGTTCATGTAGTACGCGACCCAGGTGCGGGTGCGGCCGTCGACCGTCTTGAGCCCGTAGTTCCAGCTCTGCCAGCGCTCGCGGTGGGGCGGCATGGCGGCGGGGTCGGTGTGCAGGACCGCACTGGTGGAGCTGTAGCGGACCTTGCCCAGGACCTCGGCCTGGAGGGCGCTCGGCCGTTCCAGCATCGCGAGGGTCTGGTCGGCGTGGGAGGCGAGGACGGCGTAGTCGTAGCGTTCCTCGCCGTCGGCGGTGGTGACGACCACGCCGTCCGCCTCTTCGCGGACCCGGGTGACCGGGCTGGAGGTGCGCACCTTGCCGTTGATGCCGGCGACGACCCTGCGGACGTACTCGATGCTGCCGCCGGCGACGGTCTTCCAGGCGACGGTGCGTCCGCCGAGGCCGCCGGGGTCGTGCGACATGAAGAAGGCGATGACGGTCGTCGCGGGCATTTCCCAGATGAGTTCGGCGGGGACCGACCAGACGGCGGTGGCGAGCAGCACCACGTAGCCGTACTTGAAGGCGTCGGAGTAGCCGCCCCGCCGCAGGTACTCGCCGAGCGCCATGTCGGTGCGCTTGCGCAGGAAGTCGCGGGGGGCCTCGCGGTGGAAGCGTTCGGCGTCCCGCCACAGGGTGAGGAAGTCGGCCGGATAGCGCTGGGCGATCTCTTCCTCGGAGAGTTCGAATTCGGCCGTCCCGTAGTCGAGGCCGCGGTCGAGGTCGAAGAAGTCGAAGCCGCCCGTGTGGTCGAGGGAAGGGGCGCCGATCTCCTCGAAGAAGGCCGTGATCTGCGGGTACGTACGGGAGTTGAAGACCACGAAGGCGGTGTCGATGCCGATCGTGCGGCCGTCCTCCTCCTCGACCTCGACGGTCAGCGCGTGGCCGCCGGGCCGGTCGTCCTTCTCGTACACGGTGACTTCGACGTCGTCCGGCAAGTGGTGGGCGGCGGACAGTCCGGATATGCCGGCACCGACGACAGCGACTCGGGTGGTCATGGCAGGCAGCCCTTCGGCTCAAGCGTTGGTCATGGAACCGGTCGCGTTGCGCGACGGCGGCTGGAGCGCAGAGGGGTGACACCTCTGGTGGGGGGCGGAACTTCGTGCTGTCGCCCGCACGGCGGTGGCGGTGACGGTGGCGGTAGCCGTGGCGGGGCGCGAGGTTCGGTGTGGGGATGGTGACGGCGGCGGCGGTGGCGGGCCGGCACGGCTCGAAACGTAGGTCTGGCGCCGCGCGGGGTCAAACGGCGCATCACGGATGCCCGGGCGCCCATCGGAAAGGCCGATGGGGCGGGGGGCCGTTGTCCGGATCCGGGCGTCCTCACGCACAGGGCGGAATCGAGCCAACTGTTCCCACGATATGAAGTTCCTCCTTCCGTGCTGTCCGGATGCGCCGCCCGTCCGCCTCTTGTCAGAGGCGGGTCGTTCCGCCGTGGTCCTGCGTTGCATGCCGTAGTAGAGGAGAGAGCTCCATGCCCACCATTCCCTGGATGCCCGGGGCCGCCGCCGGAGCCGCGCCAGCCGACACCGGCCAGGCCGTGGTCATGGCGTCCAAGCTCCAGGTCACCTCCCTGCTCCACGTCCCCCGGTTCTTCCTGCTGTCGCTGGTGGTCTGGAAGCAGGTGCGGTCGGCGCCGGGGGTGATCGGTGCCTCGTTGCGGGCCGAGCCGATGAAGAAGACCTTCTGGACCCTGTCCGCGTGGTCGGACCAGGAGTCCCTCGACCGGTTTTCCCGGTCCGACCCGCATGCCCGGATCGTCAGCCGGCTGCGGAAGGTGATGGACCGTTCGGTGTTCGTCTTCTATCCGGTCGGCCGCGATGACCTGCCGGTGGCCTGGGACGACGCGGTGGCACGGCTGGCGGAGAAGGAGGGTGGCCGATGAGCACCACCATGGGCCGGACGCCGGCCGACGCGCAGGCCGAGGCGGCGGCGCCGGCGAAGCCGGTGATCGAGCACGGCAGGCTGGTGCTGGCCGTCGCCTGTCTGGGACTGTTCATGTCCTTCATCGAGGTGACGGCCGCGATCTCGACCTTGCGCGCCCTCCAGGTGGACATGCAGGTCCCGCCCGCCGACCTGAGCTGGGTGTCGAGCACGTACACCCTGGTCGTGGCGGCCTGCGTGCTCTCGGGCGGGGCGCTCGGCGAACGCTTCGGCCGGCGCCGGGTGTTCGTCACCGGCGTGGTGGCGCTCGCCGCCGGTTCGCTCGTGGTCGCGACGGCGAGCGGTTTCGCGCAGGTGCTGGTGGGGCGGGCGATCAGCGGGATCGGCGGCGCGCTGGTGCTGCCGACGTCGCTGGCCATCATCACCACGACCTTCTTCGTCGACCTGCCGCGCATGCTGCGCTACATCACCATCTGGGTCTCCATGTCCGGCGTGGGTCTCGCGGTCGGGCCCCTGCTCGGCGGCGCGCTGCTCGACCGCTTCGACTGGCCGGCCGTCTACCTCGTGAACACGCCGATCGCCGTGGTGACGGTGGCGCTGGCGCTGTACGCGGTGAAGGAGACCAAGGTCGCCGACCGGGCGCTCGACCTGGGCGGCCAGTTCCTGTCCGTCGTCGGCCTGGGCACCCTGGTGTACGGGATCGCCGTCGGCGGGCGGGCCGGGTACGACGACCCGGTGGTGGTGGCCTCACTGGTGGTGGCCGCGGTGTCGCTGACCGCCCTGGTGCTGGTGGAGCGGCGGGCTCCCGTGCCGATGCTGGACGTCCGGATGATGGGTTCGCTGCGGGTCTCGGCCACGCTGGTGGTGTCGGCGAGCGCGCTGTTCACCTTCGTCGGCGTCATCTTCCTCGAAGTGATGTACCTCCAGCGGGTCCAGGCGACCCCGCCGCTGGAGACGGGCCTGAAGCTGCTGCCCGCGATGGTCGCGTTCGTGCTGTCCACCCTGGTGGCGCAGCGGATCGCGGCGAAGGTGGGACCGGGCCGGCTGCTGGCCGCCGGTTCCGTGGTCACGGGCGCCGCCGCGGTCGTCCTGGTCGGGCAGCAGCCGGACAGTGCGTACGGGATCACGGCCCTGGGCCTGGCCCTGCTGGGGCTGGGCAGTGGTCTGGTGGTCGCGCCGTCGACGGCAGCCGCCTTCGCGGTGGTCCAGCCGGCCCAGATGGGCTCGGCCTCCAACGCGGTCACCGCCTTCCGGCAGGTCGGTTCGGTGCTCGCGACCGCGGTCCTGGGCTCGGTGCTGGCCGTACGGTTCATCGGCGTGCTCCCGGACCGGTTGGCAGCGGCGCACGTGCCCCAGCCGGTCGCGTCGGCGGTCGTCGAGGTGGCGCGCAGCGGCGGCAATGGCAGCGGCCGGTCCTCGGCCTCGGTGACCGAGGCCGTCAACGCCTCGTTCAACGCGGGCATCGGTACCGGTATGTGGGTGGTGGCGGGAGTGTCCGCGCTGGCGGCCGCCCTGTCCCTGGCATTCCTCTCCCGGAAGGAAAAGGGCGCCGGCGCCTGAGCGGTGGGAAAAGGCGTCAGGAAAGCTGTCCGGAAAGCTGTCCGGAAAGGTGTCCGGAAAGGTGTCCGGGAGGGCGCCGGAAGGACACCGCGGGCTCGAACCCGGCCCCCTGTGTGCGGCTGCGGCACGGACGACGTGCCGCAGCCGCCTTCGCCGTTCCGGGGGCCGATGCCCGGATCGGAATTCCAGAAACAAGGATTCGGGAACGGCGATGCCCTCCGGATTCACCGCAGAAAACCCTTTGCCCGGCGCCCCGGAAATGGTGTTATTAATCCAACGCGGAAAGCACACCGCGGAAAACCGGAAACAGAGGGGAGGTGCAGAGAAATGGACATCGTCATCATCGAGGACCGTGAGGTCGTCGCTCACCACCCGAGCCTCTGACGACCGACGCATTTCCGAGTTCCCGAAGGGAGGTAAGGAAATGGACATCGTCATCATCGAGGACCGCGAGGTCGTGGCTCACCACCCGAGCCTGTAGTGAGCCCAGGGCCCGCACGTGAACGGGGTCCGCACAGAAAACCGTCCGGCTGCGAGACGGGCTGTGTCTCGCAGCCGGACGTTGCGCTCCACCAAGGGACCGTGCTGATTCCACCGTAAGCCCCGCAACGCGCCCAGGACACCGATGAGGAGATTCGATCATGAAGGTCCGCCGCCGGGAACACCTGGTCCTCAGCTGGCATCCGGACGGACTGCGGATGGGAATCCCCGGGCAGCGCCGCTGGATCGAGGTCACCCCCGATCTGCTCGCACTCCTGACGGAAGCCGGCGACGGGGCCGATGCGCAGGAGCTCGCCGAGCGCCACCCCGCCGAGGAGCGCGCCCGGGTGCGCACGGCCGTGGAAACCCTCACCGGCCTCGGCGTCCTGGTTCCGAACGAGGACGCTCCGCCGCTTCCCGAGCTGTGGGAGCGCTGGGGCGCCGTCACCGAGCGCTTCCACGACGAGGCCCGCAACGCCAACTACCTGGTCCACTCCCCCCAGCGGGTCGAGCTCGTCGAGGAAATCACCTCCGAGGGCGGCGCTCCGGACATCTTCAAGGAGTACCCCGACAACCCGGTCGTGATGCTGCCCCGCCGGCCGCTGCGCCTCGACGCCCCGGTCGAGGACGTCTTCGCCACCCGGCGCACGCACCGCAGGTTCACCGGCGCCCCCGTCTCCCTGGACCAGCTCGGGACCCTGCTCTTCCACAGCTTCGCGCCGCACCGGTTCATCCACGGCGGCCCGTTCGGCCCCCAGCAGTGCCGGGTCAGCTCCTCCGCCGGCGGCCGCCACGAGGTCGAGGCGTACGTGGTGGTCTACGACGTCGAAGGCGTCCAGCCGGGCCTCTACCACTACGCGCCCGCCCGTCACGCCCTGGAACTGCTGGACCCCGACGCCCCGCGGGAACGGATCGCGGAGCTGACGTACGACCAAGAGCCCTCGTACGAGGGGGCGTTCACGATCTTCACCACGGCCGTCGCCAACCGGCTCGCCTGGAAGTACCGCCACCCCCGCGCGTACCGCCTGTGGATGTACGACGCCGGCCACTACGGCCAGACCTTCGCCCTGACCGCCACGGCGCTGGGTCTGGGCCCCTTCCAGACCGTCGCGTTCGCCGACGACGAGGTGGAGCGCTTCCTCGGGGTGGACCCCGCGGAGGAGTTCGCGGTGTACCTGCTCTCCGCCGGTGTCCCCGACGGCCCCGGGCCGCTGGTCCCGGCCGACTTCGCCTTCCCGCCCCCTTCGAAGGTCTGACGATGCGAACGGCAACCGTTGACACGGCCACGACCGCACCCCGCGCGCCGGCGCCCGCCGCCCCCTCGGAGGGCGGCGGCGCACTCGCCACGCTCGTGGGCGACCCCGAGGAGTTCCTGCGCCGGCACTGGACCCGCACCCCCCTGCTGCGCAGAGCCGTCTCCCCCGAGGCCTTCGCCGGTCTCCTCTCACTGGCGGACCTCGCCGACCTCCTCACCGCCCGGGCCCTGCGGCTGCCCCACGTCCGCCTGGTCCGCGACGGACAGCAGGTCGCCGAGAGCACGTACACCGGCGTCCGCCGCATCGGGCACGGAACCGTGACCGACGCGATCGTCCCCGAGAAGGTGCTCAGCCACTTCGGTCTCGGCGCGACCCTCGTCCTCGACGCCGTGGAACTGCTCGTGCCCGCCGTCGGGTCGCTCTGCGAACGGCTCGTGGCCTCCCTGTCCTGCCCGGTGGACGCCGTCGCCTTCCTCACACCGCCCGCCCGCAAGGGCCTGGCCCCGCACATCGACGACGAGGACGTCTTCGTCCTCCAGCTGTCCGGCAGCAAGCAGTGGACCGTGCACGAGCAGTTGCGCCCGGTACCGCTCACCGCGGGCGCGCTGCCCCCTTCCGCGCTCGGCCCGGTCGCGCTCACCCCGCTGCTGGAGCCCGGCGACGTCCTGTACGTCCCGCGCGGCACCCCGCACCACGCCGAGTCCACCGGCGGCCACTCCCTGCACCTCTCCCTCGCGGCCCGACGGCCCACCCTCGGCGCCCTCGCCGCCGACACCCTGCTCGCTGCGCTGCGCGCGTCGGGGCCCGACCGCGATCTGAACAGCCTCGACCCGGCGCAGGAGATCGGCGCCCTGGTGCACGCGCACGCGTCCGGCGCATTCGAACGCCTGGACACCGTGCCCGTCGGCGACGGCGCGGAGCGGGAGGGGGCCGCACTGGCCGGCGTTCTGCGGGCACTCGCGGCCCTGGCCGCTCCCGGTACCCGCTACGCGGCGAGCGGCGACATCGGCCTGACGTACGAGGACGACGGGTCGGTGGTGGCCGACTTCGGGCGCTTCCGGGCCCGGTTCCCGCCGTCCGCTCGCGGGCTCCTGGAACGGCTCGCCGCGGGGGACACCGTTGGCGCGCAGGAGTTCACCGCCGACGGCGCTGCGGGCAGCGGCCCGTTGGGCCTGCTCCTGGTACGCGGAGCCCTGCGCCTCGCGCCCTGATCCCCGCCCTGTCCCCCCGTCCTCGTCCCCCTGCCTCCTGCCTCCTGCCTCCTGCCTCCTGCCTCCTGCCCCCTGTCCCCCCGTCCTCTGTTCTCCGTCCCGGCGCGACGACCGAAGATCCGACCACCCGAAGGGAGCGGACCATGGCCCTGGAACGCTGCACCTCCGCATCACCCGACACCTTCCGCACCCGGATATTCGGCCGTCGGTACCTGCACAGCACGGCCGCCGAACTGCCCGGCGGCTTCGGCGACCTCTTCTCGCCCGAGGCCCTGGACGACGTCCTGAGCGCGGGCCTGCGCACTTCCTCCATCCGGCTGCTGCGCGACAACGCCGAGGCGCCCGTCTCCCGCGGCAGCGCCGTCGAGGACGGCGACGCCCCGGGCTCTGCGCCGTTCGTGTCGACGGACACCGTGCGCGCCGCGCTCGCTTCCGGGCACACCCTCATCATCCGGTCCCTGCAGCGCTTCCACCCGCCGCTGCGCCGCTTCGCCCACCGGTTGTCGGCCGAACTGGGCCATCCCGTACGCATCAACGCCTTCGTCACCCCGCCGCACTCGCAGGGCGTCGACCTGCACTACGACACCGAGGACGTGCTCGTCCTCCAGATCACCGGGAGCAAGAGCTGGGAGCTGCGCACCCAGCCGTTCGCCGATCCGCTGCCGGCCCACGCCTGGTTCCACTCCACGGACCGGCGGCGGAACGAGCTGCGCGCCGCCAGTGAGCCCCTCACCGAACTGGTGCTGCGCGAGGGCGACTCGCTGTACTTCCCGCGCGGCACCTTCCACTCACCGCGCACGCAGGAGGAGCTCTCCATGCACCTGACGATCGCCATCCCGCCGGTCACCCGCCACGACCTGCTGACCGAGCTGGTCAGCAGGGCCGTCCAGGACGATGCCTGGCTGCGCGCGACGGTCTCGCTCGACGACCTGGAGGAGGACGCGGAGCTGGCCCGTACGGTGCTCGCCGAGGCGGCGGAGCGGCTGGCCGCGTCCGCGAAGACCACCGACACCGCCGACGTGCTCTGGGCGGTGCGCTCCGGCGCCTTCAAGTCCGTCGTCCCCGAGCCCGTTCCCGTACTGCCGGGGCCGGCGTCCGCGCCCTACCGGCTGCGCGACGGGGCGGTGTTCCGGGTGACGGAAGAACCGGACGGCACCGCGCTGCTGACGACCGGCACCCGCACGGCGCGCGTACCGGCGGCCGTCGCACCCGTCCTCCACTCCCTGCGCCGCGGCCCCGAGCTGAACTTCGGCGCCCTGGCCGAGGCCCTCGGCGTCCTGGAGGCCACCGAGGTCTCGGAGGCGCTGGTCGGCATCGGGCTGGTGACTCCGGCCGACCACGCCCGCGGTCGGGCGTCGGCCGCGGCCGCGGACACGGACACGGATACCGATGCGGACACGGGCGCGGATGCCGGCACGGCTGCGGACACGGAAGGCGTCGCCGCATGAGCACCGAAGTGGCACCCGAACGAGCCGCCCCGGCCACCACCGCCGGGACGCTGCGCGAGCACCCGAGGTTCCTGCGGGTGTGGCTGGGCCAGGCCAGCGGCGCGGTCGGCGACCAGCTGCTGCCGGTGGCACTGAGCCTGTACGTCCTCCACTCGGGCGGCGGCGCCGGCGATGTCGGCCTGGTCCTCGGCGGCCGCGCCGTGTCGCTGGTCCTGTGCCTTCTGGTGGGCGGCGTACTCGCCGACCGCATGAAGCGCACCCGGATCCTGTTCGGCGCCGATCTGTTCCGCGCCGTCCTGATCCTCACGGCCGCCGCGCTGCTCCCGTGGCTGCCCGTCGCCTCGCTGCCCCTGCTGACGATGTTGATGGGTGCCGGAGAGGCGATGTCCCGACCGGCGGCCCGCTCCCTCATCCCCTCGCTGCTGCCCGACGCGCTGCTCGAACGCGGCAACGCGCTGGTCGCCGCCGCGCACCGGAGTTCCGCCGTTCTGGGCGCCCTGGTCGGCGTGTCGCTGGTGGCCCTCGTGGGGGTGCGCACGGCGCTGGTCCTCGCCGGGCTGGTCTTCGCCCTGGGCGCCCTGACGGTGCTGAAGGTGCCGGAAGAGGTGCCCTCCTCGGGCCGGGCACGACGTTCGGTGCTCGCCGACGCGGCCCACGGGCTGCGGGCCGTCCGGCGCAGGCCGTGGGCGACGGCCGTGATGTTCACCGTCTGCCTGCACCTGTTCGCCGGTTCCGCGACGGCCCTGACCCTGCTGCCGGTGGTCTCCCGCGAGCACTTCGGCGGCGACGTCGCCTACGGCGTGGTGCTCTCCGCGATGGCCATCGGCGCGCTCCCGGCGATCGTGGTCGCGGGCCGCTGGCGCCCCAAGGCGCCGGGCACGGTGGCGATGCTCGTACTCACCGGCTACGCCCTGGTCCCGCTCTCCCTGGTCGGCCCCTTCCCCCTGGTCGGGGTCGCCGCCTGTTTCGCCCTGGGCGGCTTCGTCGTGGAGATGTACTTCGTGTACTGGGCCTCCGCGCTCCAGCGGGCCTTCCCCTCCGACGTGCTGGGCAAGGTCTTCGCCCTGGACCAGCTCAGCGCCTACGCCCTCCTCCCCCTCGGCTACGTCCTGGTCGGCCCGGCCGTCGACGCCTTCGGCTCGGCCACCGTCCTGACCGGCGGCGGCATCCTGGTCATCGCGTCGAGCCTGTTGTGCCTGGCGGTTCCGGGGGTCGCCCGCCTCGGCGGCCGGGCCGGCGAGGAGCTCCCCCGCTGACGCCGACGGCGCCCGGCACGCTGGATCAGCGGTCGGGCGCCCCGGAGGACTGCGATCGCACGGCGGTCCGCTCGCGGGACGCGGCCGTGGGGCGGTTCACCCGTCCGCGGCCTCCGCGGCCGGCACGGCGGCTGCGCCCTCCGCGACGCCCTCGGCCTCCTCGGACTCCTCGGCCTCCCAGCGCAGCAGATCGCCCGGCTGGCAGCCGAGCACCTCGCACAGCGCGGCGAGCGTCGCGAAGCGCACCGCCTTGGCGCGGCCGTTCTTCAGTACCGCCAGGTTGGCGGGCGTGATCCCCACGCGCTCCGCGAGCTCGCCCACGGACATCTTGCGCCTGGCCAGCATCACGTCGATGTCGACGCTGATCGGCATCAGATCACCTCGTCCAACTCGGCCTGCATCTGCGCCGCCTGGACGTCACGCGCGACGGCCTGCGCGAGCAGCATCCGCAGTACGAGAACCATGAGCGCGACCCCCAGGATGGCCACCCCGACCCCGGCCATGATGACGGTGACGCCCGGATCCTCCCGCTGCCCCGGCGCGTTGATGGCCGTGACCGCGAACCACACCAGGGCGGCCGACACGATCGCGCCGATCATGACGTCCACGTACCGGAAAGCTGCGTGGGAGAAAACGGTCCCGCGGCGCACCATCGTCACCAGCCGCCATACGCAGACCAGGGCGACCTGGGCCGACATCATGCCCAGGATCGTGATCACGCGCAGCGGGGTCAACGGCAGCGACCCGTCCTCCGGATCGTTCCCGCTGACCAGCGCCCAGACCATCCCCGCCTGCACGAACACGGTGCCGGCGAACACCACCACGAGCACCGCCCGCAGCGCACCCACGGTCAGCTTTCCCATGACCCATCCTTCCATCGAGTTACGATTGGAATCTATCGAGATTCGATAGATTCGGCAAGGGGTGGTTACCGGGACGCACGCCAGGAACAAAGGAGAGACAAGAACTGCTCCGTTTCGCCTCCCGCCGGGGTGTCCGAGCAAACCGAAGGGGCGGCGACCGGAAGACCGGGCGCCGCCCCTTCGGCATGCTTCCGCTACGCGGCGGGGGCGGGCAGGGGCGCGGTGCCGAGGGTGGGGATGGTCCAGCGCTGGGCGGGGCTGGCGTTGCAGTCGTACAGCCAGACCGGGGTTCCGGGATGGGTGTCGAGGTTGCCGAGGTCGAGGCAGCGGCCGGAGACCGGGTTGTGGATGCTGTTGTCGGCCCGGGGCAGGAACCGCTGACCCGGGGCGCTGCTGTCGCAGACCTGGAGCTCGATGGGCGTCGTGTTCGCGGTGCCCGCGTTCGTCGCGCCGAGGCACATTCCATTGGTTCGGATGGTTCCGTCGCCCCGGATCTGGAACTTCTGCGCGTTGCTGCCGTTGCAGGCGGCGATCTGAATCTTGTTGCCGGGGTTGGGGCGGTTGAAGTCGTTGTCGACGCAGTTGGCGGCCGAAGCGGACAGCGCGATGGGGCCGGCCGCGTCCGGTGCGGTGGGGGCAACGGCGTAGGGGTGGACGGCGAAGTCGCTGATACCGCCGTCGAGGAGGTCCCGAGCGGTTCCGTTGGCCTTGTACCGGCCGAGGACGAGGGGCCCGCCGGGGGCGGGGCTCGTGGCGGCCCGGTGCGCTCCGGTGCCGGCCAGTACACCGTTGACGTAGAGGCTGATGAGTCCGGTGTCCGCGTTGTAGACGGCTGTCAAACGGGTCCACGCGCCCGGAACGAACCGGGCAGCGTCGTTGGCGGTGTTGGTGTAGTCGAAGGGCCATCCGTCGGCGTCGGCGTTGGCGAGGGCGAAGCGCCAGTTCGAGGAGTCGTCGGCGTACAGGATGAAGGAGCTGGTCCGATTGCCGTCCTGACTGGCGACGACCTTGCCCTGTGCACCCGCCTTGGCCCAGGTGCTGATGGTGAAGCTCTTCCTGGTGTCGACGGCCGGTCGGGCGGTGGTGATGGTCGACTCCGATTCCGAACCGTGGAAGCTCGCGTACGTGGTGGCGCGTATGCCGATCGTGTCGGAGAGGAAGCTCATGCCGGCCGTCGTGGCGTCGTTCTTGCCGACGGTGTCGGGGGTGGTGGTGCCGGCCTGCCCGGTCAGCGGCCACTGGCCCGTGGGGATGTTGAGGTTGCCCAGTGTCACGGCGGCTGTGCCGACCCCACTGGTCATCGGGTAGGAGGCGCCCGTGCCCCCGGTCATGGTGCCGGAGCCGTTGAAGGCGACGAGCTGCTGATTGCTGTCGACGGCCCACAGGTCGGGGATGCCGTCCCCGTTCAGGTCGCCGTTGGAACCGACACGGGGGTAGGTCTTCGGTTCGACCTTGCCGGAGATCAGCCCGGCGGCCGGGTCGGTGAAGCCGGTGAGGTCGGGTGCCTGCGCGGTGCCTTTGACGGAGAAGGCGTGCAGCGCGCCGTCGGTCTTGGAACGGGCCCACAAGGTGGGGAAGTCGGTTCCCTGGGCGCGGCCGGGGGTGATCAGGTCGTAGCCGTCCCACCGGGTGTCGTTGGCGGAGAGGAGGACGGCCGGAGACTCAAGCTCATCGGGTCCGACGGCGGCGGTCAGCCACAGCCGTCCGTTCTCCACGAACAGCAGCGAGGTCTCCGGCAGGGTGTTCGGCTTGGTGCTGGTGTCACCGGTGATCGAGCCGAACGCGGCGATCTGGTCGACCTTGGACCAGTCCGGGCCGTAGCCGACCGCCGCGCAGTCGAGAGGGGCGTGCGCCGGCGTGGCGCAGTCGCTCGGCTTGACCATGGGGACGGGTGCCTGAGCGTCGAACCGGCCAGGACTCCTGTCGTCATTGCGGTACAGGTGGAGCGACGGAGAAGAAGGCGCGTGCGCGAACAGATCGTCCACGTTCTGGGAGCCGGTGCTGCCCCGGTGGCTGATCTGGATGTTGTTCCAGCCGTTGTTGCCGGGGGCGGAGTTGATGCTCGCCTTCGGGGCCGCAGCCGGGTCCGCGCCGGCGCCGATCACGCGCAGCACGCCCGTGGTGTCGGGCAGGAGGACGTCTGCCTTCCGGTCGCCGGTGACGTCACCGAAGATCGGTTTCGTGGCGTTCGGGTTGGACGGAACGTAGTAGCCGTAGACGACGGGCCGGGACAGGTTGCCCGCGTTGTCCTGGGTCTGTACGTAGAGGTAGTGGGTGCCCCAGCCCTGGGGAGTGAACTTGATATCGGCCTTACCGTCGGTGAACTTGGCCGTGTCCGGGTCGGTGCACTTCCAGTTTCCGGCCAAGGCCCTGACGGGGTCGGTGGTCCAGCGCGCGCAGGCCAGGCCCGAGGAGCGGCCGCCGGCTGCCGGTGCGGGGTCGGTGCCGGTCAGGGTGAAGGTGCCTTCGTCGCCCGTCTGCTTGGGGTGGGCGCCGATGGTGCCGGAGGCGGGGAAGTCGGTGGAGCTGACCGCCGCGGTGGGCGGGGTGCGGTCGACGCGCAGGAAGCACCAGTCGGTGGGCGCGCTGGTCAGCGTGCCGTCCGTGGTGCGTGCCGCCCAGCCGTACTGGTGTCCGTCGGCCAGCGGGCCGATGTCGACCGTCGCGTCCCCGTAGTCGCCGTTCCAGCCGGTCTGGGCGTACGCGGTCTTGCCGGTGTCGTCGTCCCAGTACTGGAAGGTCGTCTGGAGCTGCCGCTTGGTGGCCGAGTAGGTGGAGGTGGTGAGGGTGACGTTGTTGTTGGCGCCGACCCAGCCGGGGTTGTCCCACGGGTTCGCGGTGCCGGGCGTACGGCAGTCGGCGTACGAAGCCGAGCTCGCGAATCCGGGCGTCGGGCGGGTACGGGGCCACCACACGGTGGGCGTGACGTCGTACTCGACGACGATGTGCGGGGTGTTCTCGTACCGCTGCCGGTAGTACTTGTTGTACTCGTCGTCGGGGGCGAGGCCGACGGTGATGGTGGGCCACTGGTACCGGGCGGCGTTCTTCACCAGGTCCGTGACGTTGAAGTCGATCTGGCCGGTGCCCGACATGCTGGTGTGCCCGACCTGGCCGCAGCCCTGCATCGTGGAGCCGGTTCCGCACGGCTGCCGGTTCCAGCTGGTCGGGTTGCCGATGGCGTTGGTGGAGTACAGGCCCATCGGGGTGGGTGTGCTCGGGCTGGACGAGGAGATCACGGTCGCGGAGAACGTCGCGTTGAGGATCTCGGCGTTGTAGAGCCTGGAGTCCACCCCGATCTGGAAGTAGGCGCGGGTGCGGCCGATCCCGGTGCAGGGCGGGTTGCCGATGTTGTACCCGCAGTACCCGGTGGCCGGCTTGTCCTGGCCGTGCTCGGTGCCGTTGAACTCGTTGGTGTCGGGATAGGCCTCTTGGACCTGGGCCCACGCCTGGTTGGTGTTGTCGAGGACCAGGTTGAAGCCCGGGTCGATGTACCAGGGGCCGGTTCCCTTGCCCAGCAGTTCGGGATCGGGGACGAGTTCGATCCCCTTCGCGTCCGCCGTCGTCTTGACCGGCTTAACGGCGGCGCCGGCGCCCGGGCCGTCCGCTGTGGAGGCCTCGGGCGCCCCCTCCGAGGCGGGGGCGGACCGCGGGGCTCCGGCCGACTTGCCCGACGACGGGGCTCCGGCGGGCGCGGCGGCGGAGTCCCACATCAGGGAGGTCGGGCCGGTGAACCGGGTCCGGCCGTCGGTGTCCTTGACGTCGAGGTTGCCCGCGCCGTCGGCGGCGACGGTCAGTCCCTCCGCCTGGACCTCCAGCCGGAGCTTCTTCATCTCCGGGCCGGCAGCGGCCTGCGCGGTCCGCACGATCAGCACCTGGCTCCAGCCACCCTGCCGGTCGGCGCTCAGCCGCAGGTCCACATCCGCGAGCACGTTCCGGTAGAGGGCGCTGTCCCCGGCGAGCGCGGGCTTGGGGAGCGGGAACGGGGCCTTGAAGGCCAGTTTCCGGCCGTCCGCCGTGGCCATGGAGACCATGGGGCCGGTACCGCCGCCGGAGAAGCTGAGCTTCGAGGAGACGGCGGCCGGTACGACCGCGCCCTCGGCAGTGGCACGAAGGGTGGCGTCGAGCGGATGCCATTGCCCGTCCGCGCCCTTGAGGCGCTCCGGTACGGCGGCTGACTCGGTGGTCAGCGTGCCGCCGGGGTTGGCGAACGTCTGCGAGCCCGGGGTGGTCAGATCGGCGATGGCCACCCGCTTGCCGCTCTTCTTCGCCTCACCGAGAGCTTTGGTGACAGCCGCTTCCTGCGCACTGGGCGCCGGTTTGGGCGGAGGTGCGGGCCAGGCGCTCGGCCCTGGCCCATGGCCGCGCGCGCCGTCGTCGGCCGCCGCGGTCGAAGCCGCGATCAGGCCGGCTCCGAGCGAGAGCACGGCCGCCCCGGCGACGGGCAGCATCGAGACGCGCAAGGCCCGCCGACCGCGGCCCCCCGGCCTTGGTGTCCGCGACGCTGAAAATGACGATCTCACGTGATGGCCCCCCTGAGCTGTGAGACGGACAGAAGTCAGCGGCACAATCCCTTCACGTCTGCAATTCTGTCAACGATTTATCAGGTTCTGGTGTCCGATTTGGGTAACGAACACCCCAGGTGTGCCATGAGTGACATGAGTCACTCATGAGGAATATGAGACTCCGCTGATAAATCGAACGGATGCTTCGTAAAGTGCGTTTGTTCCGGACCCCGCCGGTCCGGAGTTCGTGCTTTCTGTGTCCTGTGGGGGGATTCGGTTGTCTCGCAGAAGTGGCTCCGCCGTGCGCTCGCGCACCAGACGATCGCGCGTCGCGGTCATCGCCGCACTCTCAGTTCTCTTCTCCGGCCTCGGCCTTCCTGCCGTCGAAGCCGCCGACAAACCGCCAAAGGTGTGGGTCCCGCCCAATACGCCCCTGCCGGACGCGAAACCCGTCAAGGGGGCCGACGCGAAGCTTCCGGCCAGACAAGCGACGTCCGGCCGGAAATGGACCCCTGATTCGAACATAAGGATTCCATCCGGCTCGGTGAGCGTTTCCTTAGGTACCAAGGACGCGGCTCGCGGCACCTCCGGGCGCGCGGCGGTTCAAGCCGGCAAGCTCCCTGTCTGGATTGCGCCAGTGAATGGCGCGAATCATTCAATCAATCTCTCCGCCCTCGCAGTGGGCGGTGCGGATGCCGATTCCAGCCACGACAGCACGCTGCGCGTCGAGGTGGAGGACGCCGCCAAGACCCGTGCCGCCGGGGTCAACGGCGCGCTCGTCGCCCTCAGCTCCCCCGCAGGGCCCGGCCCCTCGGGCAAGATGGAGGTCGGACTCGACGTCTCGGCGTGGGCCAAGTCCGCCGGAGCCAACTGGGGCGACCGGGCCCGTCTGGTGCAGCTGCCCACGTGCGCCCTGATCACCCCCGGCGCCCCCGGCTGCACGACCCGTACGCCCCTCGCCTCGCACCGGGACCCCTCCGGGCGGCTGGTCGCGGAGGTGGCCGCGCCGAAGAGCCGATCCGGCGCGGCCAAGTCGGCAGCGCCGCAAGCCCCGCAGATGCTCGCCGCCCAAGACGTGGCGATCGCGCTGGAGCCGGGCCCCAGCGGCCCCAACGGCGACTACAGCGCCACCCCGCTGCTGCCTTCGGCCTCCTGGCAGGCCGGGGCGAACGCCGCCAACTTCACGTACGGCTACACCGTCGAGGTCCCCAACGGCATCGCCGGCGCCGGCCCGGGCATCTCGCTCGGATACGACTCCTCCTCCGTGGACGGCCGCACCGCGTCGACGAACGCCCAGGCGGGTCCGTTCGGCGAGGGCTGGGAGTGGAGCCCCGGCTCGATCTCACGCTCGTACAAGGGCTGCAAGGACGCGGGCATCAACGACTCGGGTGATGAGTGCTGGGCCGGCGACATCCTCTCCCTGAACCTGGCCGGCCACGCCGGCCAGATCGTCCGCGACGACACCAGCTGCGTCTACCGCCTCCAGGGCGACGACGGCACGAAGATCGAGCGCCTGACCGGCCAGCGGAACTCCGCCTGGAAGGGCGAGGGCTTCAAGGTCACCACGACCGACGGCACCCAGTACTACTTCGGCTCCAACCGCCTGCCCGGCGGCGACGGCACCGACCCGGAGGCCAAGTCCGTCTCCACGGTCCCGGTGTACTTCAACAGCGGCCAGGACAAGTGCCTGGGCGCCCAGACCCCGGCCAACGGCACCTGGCAGCAGCTGGGCTGGCAGTGGAACCTCGACTACGTCGTGGACCCGCACCAGAACCTGGTCTCCTACCGCTACGAGCAGGAGGACAACTACTACGGGCGCGGCGGCGGCCAGAACAACGGCACCGGCACCGCCACCAAGTACCAGCGCGGCAGCTATCCGACCTGGATCGGCTACGGCCAGCGCCTGCCCGACCAGATCGCCGCGAAGGGCACGGCCAAGCCCGCCGCCCAGGTGTGGCTGCGCGGCGCGGAGCGCTGCTTCGCCAGCGGCGCCACCACCTGTGACCCGGCACAGCGCACCAAGGCCAACGCGAAGTCCTGGGCCGACACCCCGGTCGATCAGGAGTGCGCGGCGACCGGCCAGTGCCTGAACCTGTCGCCCACCTACTTCTCCACCAAGCGGATCAACCAGATCGACACCGAGGTCCTGGCCGGCACGGACTACCGCCGCGTCGACTCCTACGTCCTCAACCAGTCGTTCCAGGACCCGGGCGACGGCACCTCCCCGACTCTCTGGCTCGATTCGATCGTCCGCAAGGCGTCCAACGGACAGCCCGAGAAGGAACTGCCCGCGGTCTCCTTCCAGCCGCTTCAGATCCCCAACCGTGTCGACGGTGTCGTACGGCGCCCGGACGGTACGGACGCCTCGGCGCCCCGCTACTACCGCCCCCGCATCCAGAAGATCACCACCGAGACCGGTGGGCTGATCAACGTCGTCTACAAGGCCCCGGAGTGCTCCCGGGTCAAGGGCACCATGCCGTCCTCCGAGGACGGCAACACGATGGCCTGCATGCCGGTCAAGTGGTACCTGCCCAAGCAGTCCTACCCGGACCCGGTCAACGACTGGTTCAACAAGGTCGTCGTCCAGTCCGTCACCCAGCAGGACATGGTGGCGGGCCAGGTCAGCACGGTCACCGACTACGAGTACGGCGGCGGTATCGCCTGGCACCGCAACGACTCCGAGTTCGCCGACCCCAAGACCCGTACGTGGGACCAGTTCCGCGGCTTCGCCACCGTCACGACCCGTACCGGCAACGGCAACGAGGCCGAAGCCCCGCGCACCAAGAGCGTGACCACCTACCTGCGCGGCATGGACGGCGACGTCCTCGCCAACGGCACCAAGCGCAGCGTCAGCGTCCCCGACGCGCAGGGCGGCACCATCCAGGACGAGGAGGTCCTCTCCGGCCGGGTCCGCCAGACGCAGACGTACGACCGAGACGGCGACGGCGCAACCGTCGTCGCCGACGAGGTCACCACCCCCTGGCTCGGCAAGAAGGTCACCGCGACCCGCGCCCAGTCGGGCGACCTGCCCGCCATCACCGCCCGGGCGCAGAACACGGCCAAGGTCACCAGCCGCGCCAAGCTTGCGGACGGCACCTGGCGCGTGAGCGAGCGTACTTCCGAGTACGACGACACCCTGCTCTCCCGCCCGACCAAGGTCGACGACAACGGCGACCTGTCCCGGCCCGAGCAGCGCCTGTGCACCGCCTTCGACTACGCCACCGGCCCCGGCGGCGCCCTCACCCAGCTGGCTTCGCGCACCCTGATCCTCTCGGACGCGTGCGGGCAGACCCCCACGGCCGCGAACACCGTCGGCGACACCCTGGCTTCCTTCGACGGCCTGCCCGCCGGACAGTCGGGCGCGAGCGCCGACCAGACCGGTACCTCGGTCCTTGAGAAGTACGACGCGGCGGGAAAGCCGGTCTACCGCCTCAACTCCACCTCGACGTACGACGCGTACGGACGCGTCACCAGCAACACCAACAAGACCCGGAAGGACGCCGCCCACCCCGACGGCGCGGTCACGACCACGGAGTACAAGCCGGCCACCGGCACCGCACCCACCGAGGTCACGCACACCAATCCGCTCGGCTGGAAGACGACCACCACCCTCGACGTCGGCCGCTCCCTCCCGCTCGTGACCACGGACGAGAACAAGCACGTCGCCGAACGCGAGTACGACGGCTTCGGCCGCGTCACCTCCATCTGGCAGCCCGGCCAGGAGCGCGCGAAGGGCGCCCTGCCCGTGCGCAAGTTCTCGTACGCGATGAACGGCACGAACGCGCCGTCCACCGTCCTGAGCCAGGCGCTCATGGGTGTGGGACAGAACTACACGACCAGCTACACGATCTACGACGGACTCGGCCGCGTCCGCCAGACACAGGCGAGCGCGGTGTCCGGCGCCGACGGCCGCCTCATCACCGATTCCCTGTTCGACTCGCACGGTCGCCAGGTCAAGACCAGCAACCAGTACTACAACGACGAGGCCGGTCCGTCGGGCGCACTCTTCCTGCCCAACGGAGGCGTCAACCCCGATAGCAAGATACCTGCTCAGAGCATCTCCGTCTTCGACGGTCTAGGCCGTCCCACGGCCTCCGTCTTCCAGTCGTACGGCGTGGAGCAGTGGCGCTCCAAGACGGAGTACCCCGGCGTTGACGAGACCCGCACCCTTCCACCGAACGGCGGCTACGCCACCGCGACCATCAGCAACGGCACCACCTCGCTGCTGCGCCAGTACAAGGCGAACACACCCACCGGCCCGTACGACGAAACGACGTACGAGACCAACACCCAGGGCAAGGAACTGCGGCGCAAGGACTCCGCCGGCAACGAGTGGACCTTCGCCTACGACCTGCTCGGCCGGACGGTGAAGACCACCGATCCGGACGCCGGGACAAGCACGACGGTCTACGACGACGACAAGAACCTCACCACGGTCACGGACGGCAGGGGCAAGAGCGCCACGTCCGTCACCGATCTCCTCGGCCGCACCATCGCGACGTACGAGGGCAAGGCCGTCGACCCGGCCAAGCAGGTCAGTGCCTTCACCTACGACAGCAAGGCCCTGGGCAAACCCTCCACGAACACCCGGTACGTCGGCGGAGCCGGCGGCAGCGCCTACCTCTCTGAAGTCACCGGCTACGACGGCGGCTACCGCGCTCTCGGCACCAAGATCACCATCCCTGCGGCCGAGAAGGGTCTGGCCGGCGTCTACGAGACCAAGAGCACCTACAACGCCTACGGTCAGCTCACCAAGACGGCCCTGCCGGCCATCCCGAACGCCGGGCTCGCCTCCGAGGCCCTGACCATCGGTTCGGACGCCTCCGGCAACTTCTCCTCGCTGGGCAGCAACATCGGCGGGCTTCGCGCCACGTACGTCCCGCGCATGTTCTTCGACCCGTACGGGCAGGCGATACGGACCACGGTCGGCGAGGCGGGCATGCAGCTCGTATCCACCGTCGACTACGACGTCGCGACCGGCCGGCAGATCCACTCCACGCTCGACAAGCAGACCGCGGCAACCGCCAGCGTCGACGTCGTCGACTACACCTACGACAAGATCGGTCAGCTGACCTCGATCGGGAACACGCAGGACGGGGCCACCCGCGACCTGCAGTGCTTCACCCACGACTACCTGGGCCGACTGACCCAGGCCTGGACCGACACCGGCACCCAGACCACGGCCCCGCAGCCGAACGTCCGCGGCCTTGGCAGCTGCACCAACGTCAACGGCCCGGCGGTCGACGGCACCGGCAAGCCCAGCGTGGGCGGCCCGGCACCGTACTGGCAGCAGTACGAGTACGACCTCCTCGGCAACCGCACCAAGCTGGTCAGGAAGGACACTGGCGGCAAGGCGGCCAAGGACACGACGGTCACCCAGACCTTCGGCGGCCGCCAGAACACCCCGTCCAACGACCCGAAGACGGGCGGCGGCACGGGCGGTCCACACGCCCTGATGACCTCCACCGAAACGGGCCCGTCCGGGACCAAGGCCACCTCGTACACCTACGACGCGGGAGGCAACACCGCGTCGATCACCAGCACCCCGGGCACCAGGAAGCTGACCTGGAACGACCAGGGCAAGCTCGACAAGATCACCGGCACCGGTGAGAGCGCCGGCACCGGCTACCTGTACGACACGGCCGGCAACCAGCTCATCCGCCGCGACCCGGGCACCACCACCCTCAACCTCGGCACCGACCAGATCACCCTGGACACCGCCACCGGCAAGGTCTCCAACGTCCGCACCTACGCGGCCCCCGGCGGCCTGTCCATCACCCGCACCACGACCGCCGGAACGTCCACGCTCACCTATCAGAGCTCCGATCACCACGGCACGGGCGGCGTCCAGTTCCGCGCCACGGACCTGGCCCAGGTCCGCCGCGCCTCCGACCCCTTCGGCAACGAGCGCGGCACCCAGCCCGCTCCCGGCGCCTGGGCCGGCGACAAGGGCTTCGTAGGCGGCACCAAGGAGAAGTCCACCGGCTTCACCCTCCTCGGCGCCCGCGAATACGACCCGACGACGGGCCGCTTCCTCAGCCCCGACCCGCTGATCGACGCGGGCGACCCACAGCAGTGGAACGCGTACGCGTACTCCAACAACAGCCCCGTCAACGCATCGGACCCCAGCGGACTGAAGTCGATCACGTGCACCAACGACTGCACTCCCGAGATGGAGTGGGTGGAGAGCCACGTGTCTCCCATCTCGTGGGGCGATGACGGGCCGGACAGCAGCGGCCTGGACGCGGCCAACGACAAGGTCACCCAGACCAAGAAGAAGCGTGACCAGCTCATCGGCCAGGTCGTCGACCTCATCGGTGACCTGATCGGCTACAACGACGCCCGGGACTGCTTCACCAAGGGCGACGTGATGGCATGCATCAACACGGCCCTCAACTTCGTCCCCTGGGGCAAGATCGCCAAGGCCATCAAGGTCGGCATCAAGGCCTTCAAGATCTACAAGGAGGTCAACAAGGCCTACGACGCCGTCCACGCGGCCGAACGCGGCGCGGCCCAAGCCGCCGAGTCCTTCAGCAAGGCCAAGAAGGCCTTCAAGGAAGCCAAGGACGCCGAAGCCAAGGCAGCCCAATCAGCTGAACGAAAAGCGGCAACAGAAACCGCCAGCGATACCGCCAGTACGGAAAGCAAAGCCGCCAAGGAGACGGCTGATGCGGACGTCAAGGGCGGTGGGGCGGAGGCCAAGGCCGAACCGACCTCGTGCAACAGCTTCCCGGCCGGCGTCCGCGTTCTGATGGCCGACGGTACGTCGAAGCCCATCGAGGACGTCAAGGACGGCGACGTGGTCATGGCCACCGACCCGCAGACCGGCCAGACCCGACCCAAGACGGTCACCACCACCATCACGACCCCGGACGACAAGGACTTCACCGACCTCACCCTCACCGACGAGGCAAGCCCCCGCGGTCCGCCGACCGAAATCACCTCCACCTCTCACCACCCCTACTGGAGTGAGACCCGCCACCAGTGGGTCGACGCCGGCGAACTCACCCCGGACGAACACCTCCGCCAGCCGGACGGCACCACCCTCACGGTCAAGGCCAAGCGCAACTACCCCTACGCGGTAACGACACACAACCTGACCGTCAACGACTTCCACACGTACTATGTGCTGGCAGGCGCCACGCCGGTCCTCGTGCATAACTGCGACACCGTCTACCGAGGTGACTCGCGAGGACCGGAGGTAATCGAAGCTGCCGGAGGATTTATGCCCCAGGCGCCGCACAGCCAGACGTCCCTCCTTGATTACGTGTCCGCACAGCGAAACCACAGTCGATATGTCGGGACATCTACGAATCGAGATATAGCCCGAGACCTGTTCGGCGGCCGTGACGGCTATGTTTATGAGATTAGAGGGGCCCCGGGTGGGATTGACGTGAAGAAGGAACTCGGCCCGGCGAACCCGACTCCCCATGAAGCCGAGATAGCATTCGACGGCGGAATTTCTTGGGAACATGTAACTAGGGTTTGGAAGAAAGATGAATGGGGTGACGTGGACTTCGATTTCGATGCGCCGATCTGGGAGCGGTGACCCGTCATTTCACCTATGATCGAGAAAGGAGACGGCAATCATGCCCCTGCCGAATAGGAAGGCAGTGTGCTACGGAGAGGATGTCACCATTGCGGACGTCGAGGGTATCCAATCGTTCCTCGTCGCACGAACGGATCCGCTTTCCAGCGCGCATCGGGGAAGCATTGAAAGGCACGTTGCACGCGGCGTAAGAGTTGCACTCTTGCAACTCGTTGGGACGCTTCAGCATTCGCTGTCATTTCTCGACCCAGACTCGCTATCGGAAGCTGAACTGCTACAGCTGCACCTACAGATCACCTTGCCATGGAATACTCTCTGGGCGCTTGTTTCTCCATGGCAGTGGCGTGACGATTACGACCATGAGCGGTGGCGTCACGTTAAGTACTGGAATGTGGGCCAAAAGGATGAATTCGAAGAGCGTTTGGCTATTGAATTCTCCAAGGATCGACGTCGCAGCGCCTCTAAGGGTGGCACTCAATAGACCCTGAGAGTATGGCGCATGCGTAGCCGATGAATCGCGCTAATTTCCCTCCGTTCTGGTCGCAGGGGAAATTTTGAAGCCCCGTCGGATTTCGATTCTGGTGGGGCTTCTGCGCGCTTGACGGCAGTAGCTGACGGCAACGTCAGCGGATGGCCGGTCCGCAAGGAGGTGGGTCGGCAATGGCGTCTGGACTGGTGGTCTCAGTGGAGTTGCGGAGCGTGCGTCCCAGGAGGTCGATGGCGTCGCGCTGGAGGCGGAGCCGGACGTGAGCGTAGACGGTGGCGGTGACGCCGATGTGGGCGTGGCCGAGGAGTTCTTTGATCACGACGAGTTCGACGCCCTGCTCCAGGAGGAGGGTGGCGGTGGAGTGCCGTAGATCGTGGAAGCGAATCCGGCGGAGCCCTGCCCGATCGAGGAGGGCGCGGAAGCTGCGATTGAGGTTCGCCGGATCGATCGGCCCTCCTGCCGGCGTGCTGAAGACGAGGCTGTTGTCCCTCCAGTGCCCCGCTGCCGCCTCTCGTTCTCGTTCCTGCACCTCGCGGTGTTCCTTGAGTGAGTGGATGCACTCGCTGGGGAGGGCGATGCGCCGTTCGGATGCTCGGGTCTTGGTGGGCAGGGCGGTCAGCCCACCGGTCTGGGTGCGCTGGAGGGTGCGGCGAATGCTGGCAGTGCCGTTGCGGAGGTCGAGGTCTTCCCACTGGAGGCCGAGGAGTTCGCCCTTGCGGAGTCCGGTGCGGAGGGCGAGTTCGTACAGCGCGAACAGGCGGTCAACGCGGGCGGCGGCGAGGAACTGGCGGGCTTCATCTGCCGTTAGCGGTTCGAACCGGCGGGGGCGGGGCGTGCCCGTGCGGACGTTGCGGGCGACATTGCGCGGGATCTCCTCCTCCCGGACGGCGTGCTCCAAGGCGGACTTGAGTACGGAGTGGATGTACGCCAGCGTCAGCGGGGAGAGCCGCTTCGAGCAGCACGCTCCGGCGGCGCAGCAACGGGGCTGATCACGGCCGGCATCGATGCTGCGGGCGCAGCACTGGTAGGTGGTGCGGAGCTGGTTGAGCCAGATGCGGACGTCCTTGGCGGTGAGCTTGGCGAGCTTCTTCTTGCCCAGGCCGGGGATGAGGTGCTGGCGGACGCAGGCGGTGTAGCGGGTGTGGGTGTTCTCGCGGAGCTGGTGGACGGCGACTGCCTCCAGCCAGTACGTCAGGTACGCGGTCACCGGGCCTCCTCTTCCAGGCGCGCGCTATGCCGGGGGTGGCGTCCAGCAGTCCGGGCCGCCGCCGCGCCAGTCGACCAGAGCGGGGTCCGTGAGGTCGAAGTCCTCGGCGTCCTCCATCCCCGTCGCCGCGAGGAAGACGGCTATGTCGCTGATCCGGTAGGCCGTGCCGAGGCTCCGCCCGTCGCACCGCACCCGGCGCCACCCCCGGTGGTCGGGCGGATGGACGACCAGCCGGGGGGCGGGGCCCGGCTCGCCGGGCCCGTGGTCGCTTCCGGGGCAGGCGCTCGTCATGCCGCCCTCGCCCAGGACCGGGCGCCGGCCGCGCGGCGGAGCTCTGCCGGGCCTCCCGCCGTACGGGCCGGGCGCGACCAGTACGGGTGGGTGGAGATCGCGCACGAGAGGGCGATCAGCCGGCGGCGGAGCGGGGTCGTGCCGGCGGCCGCGGGCCGACGGGCCAGCTCCCGGTACGTACGGAGCCAGTCGGCCTGGAGGCCGACCAGGTCGTCGGGGAAGGAGGTGCACTGCATCCACCAATTCAAGCACGTGTTCGATTTATGGTGCGAGTGCAGCGCTTCGCGACCCCGCGACCGGAGGGCCGACCCCCTCGAACCTGGTTCCCGGCTCTGCCGTAAGCTCCACGCCGTTGATCGACAACGCACGCAGACGATCGAGGCGCGAGCGGGAGCGCACTTTGCCCCGATGGGCCCGGGTGGCGAGCATGAACCGGGATGAGGGTGCAAGGGGTATGGGGAACACACGCAGGTGGGGCTTGGCACCAGCGGCCGCTCTGGTCCTGGCGGGGGCCGTGGGCTGTGGTCCGGCCACGACGGTTGGAAGCAGCGGGACGGTGCCCGCCGAGGTGAGCACCGTGGTCCACGACGGCTCCGTCACCGAGGAGGACCGCCGCGAGGTCGAGGCCCACTGGGGTGGTGGTGGCATGGCCGAGGTGGCCGGCACGGACGTCAAGGACGACTTCGTCCAGCCGGCGTGGACCGGCGGCGGTTTGATAGCCCGAACGGTCGGCCGGCTGTATGCGTCCTCGGGTGTGGGCGGGGGCCCTGGTGCTTGCACGGCGACCGTCGTGGGGGTGCGCACCGTGATCACCGCCGGGCACTGTGTCAGAACATCGACCGAGGGATCTCCTGCGCGGGCGGCCGCCTGGGACCGGAACCTCTACTTCGTGCCGGGATATCAGGGCGAGTCGGGGCCTCACGGCGGCTTCACGGTGCGCCGGGTGCGGATGGCCGAAGACTGGCAGACGGACGGGCAGGACGTCGCAATGCTGGAGATGAACCCCGGCCCCGACGGGCGGAACATCTCGGAGGTGGTCGGCGCCCAGCCCATCTCGTTCACCTCTGCACCGGGCACAGCCGGGCACTTCTTCGGCTACCCGTACACGGACCGCGTCCTGCACTGCTCCGGCGTCACCAAGTGGGCGGCCGCCAAGGCCCTGGTACGCATCCCTTGCCACATGGGGATGGGGTCGAGCGGCGGCCCGTACCTCTCGGGCGACCCGGCGGCCGGCAGCGTCGTCGCGGTGAACGTCAGCGGCGACGATGACACCAGCTACGGAACGGCACTAGGGGCCTTCGCGCAGAGCCTTTACCAGCAGTCTGAGCACGGCTGACGCAGTCGTGGTCGGCCGCCTCGCCCCGTGGCTGACCCCCGCCGGATCCGGGGAACCGGCCCCGTCTCACCGGCGGCCGACCATTCTCACGGAAGATCGGTCCCCGCCTTCCGGTACCCGCCTTCCGGTCCCCGCGTGAAAGCCGCGACAGGGCCTCGTCGCGGACCTCTGGGTCGCGATCCGATTCACCCACACCGAGGCCGGGGCCCTGTGCGCCCACCAGGAGGCCATCGGCCAGGCGCCCTTCATCGTCTTCGTGGTCGCCGCGTGGGAACGCCCGCGCGCGAAGTACCGACACCCCCGCGCCTACCGGGTCAGCCACCTGAATGCCGGATCTGCTGTGAGCCGACGTCAGAGCTTCTTCGACCATGGGTGAGGGCCCGGGCGGCGACCGGCTCAGGCTCCGTCGGCGAGCATCAGTTCGGCCATCGCGAGCAAGCCCCGGAAGACCCCGAGTCCCTGCCGGTACTCCGTCGAGCGCGCCAGCAGCGCGACGGCCGCACGGAGCTGCTGACGATCGCCCGGTGCCGGCCGGGCCCGGGAGGCGGGACAAGGGTGGTCACGAAGTGATCTTCCCGCACACCCCGGCCCTACCCGCCGCCGGGCCCACGACCTCGGCCACGCCGGTGTCCACCACCTCGCCGCGCGCGGGCTCGGAGGCGGGCAGGCGGGCAGGCGGGCAGGCGGGTGGCCGGCAGGCTCGGGGCGGCGGCGTCAGTCGGCGGTGCGGTGCTCGGGGTGGGGGTCGACGACCCAGTGGTTGGTTCGCAGGATCCGGTCGGCGAAGTCCACGTCCCGCCCTTTCAGGAACCGGAACCCCAGCGAGCGGCACATGCCGTTCGAAGGGGCGTTCGCCGTCGCGGGAAACGCGTGCACCGGCCCCCACCGGCCGTCGGCCCAGGCAAGCTCCAGCAGTGCGCGGACAGCCCGTTTGCCCACCCCGCGTCCTTGGAACTCCGGCAGTACCATCCAGCCGATCTCGGAGATCCGCTCGCCGTCTTCCTCGTGGGACCACAGGGTCACGGTTCCCGCCACCTCCGCAGGACGTGCCTCGTCGAGAACGATCATCTTGATCCACTGAGTGCCCGCTTCCACACCCCGAACATCGCGACCGACCTTCTCCTCCATGCCTTCCCGGGGAAGCGGACCACCGAGATCGGCCATCATGGCCGGGTCACAGCGCATGCGAACGTAAGCATCGACATCATCGAGTCGGACATCGCGCAGTTGCATCCCTTGCTCCTCCGTCGGCTGTTCTCTTGTGGTGTCTCGATCGTCCCGAGCATCTGATCACAGGCGTCGGCAGGCATCTCCCGGTTCCACCGGGGGCGCAAGCGGCCCTGCGCCGCGGCCTGCGCGGACATGTGACGGAGTAGCGGCTCTCGCGTATCTGGAGGGGGTGCGTGCGTGATCAGAATCTGGGCGGGCTCGGACGCGGTCATGGGGTACTGATCTGCGGCGGCTTCGGACTGCGGCCGCTGTCGGCTTCGTTCCACATTCACGTTCATCACAAGGGAGGTAAGCAATGGGTCATCCCACACCGCAACGGATCGGTGTCGCGGCCGAGACGGGCCCGGGAGAGACGCGCGTGGCGGCCACGCCGTCCACCGTGCGCCAACTGGTCGCGCTGGGCTACGAGGTCGTCGTCGAGGCGGGGGCGGGCAGGGCCTCCGGGTTCACCGACGACGCGTACGTCGCGCAGAGCGCCAAGGTCGGTGACGCCTGGAGCGCCGACATCGTCTTGAAGGTGAACGCACCGACCGGCAAGGAGATCGGGCAGCTGGCCGACGGCGCGACGCTGGTCGGCCTGATCGGACCGGCGCTCAACCCCGGCCTGGTCGACGAGCTGGCGCGGCGTCCCATCACGGTGCTCGCCATGGACGCGGTACCGCGGATCTCGCGCGCGCAGTCCCTGGACGTGCTCAGCTCCATGGCCAACATCGCCGGCTACCGCGCGGTCGTCGAGGCGGCGCACGCGTTCGGCCGGTTCTTCACCGGTCAGGTGACCGCGGCCGGGAAGGTGCCGCCCGCGAAGGTCCTCGTCGCCGGCGCCGGCGTGGCGGGGCTCGCCGCCATCGGCGCCGCCAGCAGCCTGGGTGCGATCGTGCGCGCCACCGATCCGCGCCCCGAGGTGGCGGAGCAGGTCCGCTCCCTGGGCGGGGAGTTCCTCGCCGTCGAGGTGGAGCAGGCGGCGAGCACCGACGGGTACGCCAAGGCGACCTCGCAGGAGTACGACCGCCGGGCAGCGGAGATCTACAGCGAGCAGGCCGCCGACGTCGACATCGTCATCACCACCGCGCTGATCCCCGGAAGGCCGGCGCCGAAGCTGCTCACCGCTCAGGACGTCGCGAGCATGCGGCCCGGAAGCGTGATCGTCGACATGGCCGCGTCGCAGGGCGGGAACGTCGCCGGAACGGTCGCGGGAGAGGTGGTCGTCACCGACAACGGCGTGACGATCATCGGCTACACCGACCTGCCCGCCCGGCTGCCGGCCCAGGCCTCGCAGCTGTACGGGACGAACCTCGTCAACCTGATGAAGCTGCTCACCCCGGCCAAGGACGGCCGGCACGTGATCGACTTCGAGGACGTGGTGCAGCGGTCCATGACCGTGGTGCGTGACGGCGAGACGACCTGGCCGCCGCCCCCGGTGCAGGTGTCCGCCGCTCCGGCCGCGCAGGCGCAGGCGCCGGTGGCCTCGAAGCCGGCCGTTCCCGAGAAGAAGCCGATGTCCGCTGCGGCGAAGTACGTGCTCGCCGGCACCGGGATGGCGGCGCTCTTCCTCCTGACCGCCTTCTCCCCGTCCCAGCTGATCGGCAACTTCACCGTCTTCGTGCTCGCGATCGTCATCGGCTACTACGTCATCGGCAAGGTCCACCACGCCCTGCACACGCCACTGATGTCCGTCACGAACGCCATCTCCGGGATCGTCGTCGTGGGCGCCCTCCTGCAGATCGCCCACTCGGACACCACGATCACGGTGCTGTCGTCCGTCGCGATCCTGCTGGCCAGCATCAACATCTTCGGCGGATTCGCGGTCACCCGCCGCATGCTCGCCATGTTTTCGAGAGGCTGATCCCCCATGACTGCCGCCACGGCCGCGCAGGCCGCCTACATCGTCGCCGCGCTCCTGTTCATCCTCAGCCTCGCCGGGCTCTCGAAACACGAGAGCTCCCGCTCGGGTCTCGTGTTCGGCGCCTGCGGAATGGTGATCGCCCTCGCCGCCACCATCGGCCTGGCCTCGCGCAGCATCACCGCGACGGGCCTGACCCTGCTCGTCGTCGCCATGCTGGTCGGCGCCGGGGTCGGGTTCTGGCGTGCCAAGGTCGTCGAGATGACCGGCATGCCCGAGCTCATCGCCCTCCTGCACAGCTTCGTCGGGCTGGCCGCCGTACTCGTCGGCTGGAACGGCTACTTCGAGGTCGAGGCGGAGGGCCCCGGGCATGCCGCGGTCGCCCAGGACCTGCTCGGCATCCACCACGCCGAGGTGTTCATCGGCGTGTTCATCGGCGCCGTCACCTTCAGCGGATCGATCGTCGCCTACCTGAAGCTCTCGGCGCGCATGAAGTCCAGCCCGCTGGTGCTGCCCGGCAAGAACCTGATCAACCTCGGGGCCCTCGCCGCCTTCGTGGTCCTCACCGTCTTCTTCGTCATCCACCCGAGCCTCGGTCTGCTCATCGCGGTCACCGCGGTGGCGCTCGCCCTCGGCCTGCACCTGGTCGCCTCGATCGGCGGCGGCGACATGCCGGTCGTGGTCTCGATGCTCAACAGCTATTCCGGCTGGGCCGCGGCGGCGTCCGGGTTCCTGCTGAACAACAACCTGCTCATCGTCACCGGAGCGCTGGTCGGCTCCTCCGGCGCGTACCTCTCGTACATCATGTGCCAGGCGATGAACCGCTCGTTCATCTCCGTGATCGCGGGCGGCTTCGGCGTCGAGGCCGCCGCGAGCGGCGACACCGACCTCGGGGAGCACCAGGAGATCACCGCCGAAGCCACCGCCGAACTGCTCGTGAACGCCTCGTCCGTCGTGATCGCGCCGGGGTACGGAATGGCCGTCGCGCAGGCCCAGTACCCGGTCGCCGAGCTCACCCGCAGGCTGCGCGAGCGGGGGGTGGACGTGCGTTTCGGGATCCACCCCGTGGCCGGACGTCTGCCGGGGCACATGAACGTGCTGCTGGCGGAGGCGAAGGTGCCGTACGACATCGTCCTGGAAATGGACGAGATCAACGACGAACTCTCCGACACCACGGTCGTCCTCGTCATCGGCGCCAACGACACCGTCAACCCGGCCGCGGCCGAGGACCCCGCCAGCCCGATCGCCGGCATGCCGGTGCTGCGGGTGTGGGAAGCGCAGAACGTCGTCGTCTTCAAGCGCTCGATGGCGACGGGATACGCGGGCGTGCAGAACCCCCTCTTCTTCCGTGACAACACCCAGATGCTCTTCGGCGACGCCAAGCAGCGGATGGAGGACATCCTCGGGGCGCTCGGATCCGACGCGGCGTCCCCGTCGCACCGCTCGCCCGTCGGGGCCGCCCGTACGGTGTGAGATGCGTGAGGGGGCCGCAGCCGCGGCCCCCTCACGGTTCGCGTCACGCGCCCTTCGGGCGGTGGTGGGTGCCGGACTCCGCGGTGGTCTTGAGGTCCTTCAGCCATCCTTCGAGGCCCTGGCGGAGGATGGCGGTCGCGGTGGGGACGTCCGCGTCGACCTGGGGGCCGGTGTGGGTCTCCTCGGTCGTCACCCTGACACCGTGCGGGGTCTGGGTGAAGTTCCATACGTGGACGCCGTCGATGTGCAGCCCCTCGCCGGTCGCGGGGCCCGTCCAGCGCAGGCAGGAGTGGCGGCGGAGCTGTTCGACGGTCGAGGTGATCTCCAGACGGACGGCCGGAGTCGGATTGGGCGGTACCGGCGTGCTCCAGCGGAAGGCCGAACCCGGGCGGAGGG
Source organism: Streptomyces sp. NPDC051582 (assembly GCF_040681715.1). Taxonomy (NCBI): domain Bacteria; kingdom Bacillati; phylum Actinomycetota; class Actinomycetes; order Kitasatosporales; family Streptomycetaceae; genus Streptomyces; species Streptomyces sp. NPDC051582. The sequence goes on along the minus strand of NZ_JBFAZJ010000024.1, from coordinate 35,514 downwards.
GGCCGCGGTCGAGGCGTTCCGCGGTCGTCACGGGGGCCTGCCAGGACGGCCAGCGTTCGACGTCGGTCTGGAGCTTCCAGATCGTGCGCAGCGGTGCGTCGATGAGGATTTCGGCCCGGTGCCGGACCTTGGCGCCGGGGTCCACCCCGACTCCGCGGCAGGTCAGGGACGGGGTGGGGCGGGGGCCGGGAAGGGTGGCCGCGCCGGCGGGTAACGCGGTGGTCGCGAGGAGGCCGGCGACGAGCGGGAAGGTGAACAGGGCGGCGGGGACGAGGGGGCGGCGAACGGCGGACATGGGGGATCTCCTCTGGCGTCGGGCACGGGAACGGACGGCACGCACGGCCGCACGCTAGAAGCTTGCACTATCGCTAGAGGGTATAACTCACCTGGGCTACGGGCAACGGGCGGCGTGAGACCCCGTCACCGTCGCGATCGCCGCGGCCAGTTCGGGGGCGTGCGCGGCGAAGGGGCCGAGGTCCGTGGCGCGCTCGTACGACGGGTGGTCACGGTGGGCCGCCAGGCTGCCCAGGGCGCGGGTGCCGTGGTACGCCGACGGGCCCGCCGGGGCGGGTGGCGGCGGGAGGGGTACTCCGGCGGCGACCGTCGGCAGGGTCTCCTCGAACAGGGCCTGGCAGGCGCGCACCCCGTGGAGCATGACCTGGAAGTGGCGGGCGTCGGGGGCGACCGGGAAGCGGTGTACGGCCAGGACGCGGCCGGTGTCGATGCCCGCGTCCACCTCGTGGAGGGTGGCGCCGTACTCGCGCTCGCCGTTCAGCAGGGCGAAGAGGACGGCCACGGAGGGCAGGCCGCGGTGGCGGGGCAGCAGGCCGTTGTGGATGTTGAGGATGCGCAGGCCCCGGGAGAGCAGGGGTGCGCGGAAGATCCGGAGGTTGTTGAGGGACCAGACGATGCCGTCCGTGCACGCATCCGCGAGGGCGTCGGCGTGGGCGTTGACGTCGGCGTGGGCGGGGAGGTGCAGGTGCGGCGGGGCGGGCAGGTACGGAGCGGGCCGGTGCGGGGCGGGGAGGTGCGGGGCGGGGAGGTGCGGAGGGGCGGCGCCGCCCGTCGCGTCCTGCGGGTCCGCCGAGCAGACGAGGTCCACGGGGTGGCCTTGCGCCGCGGCGTGTGCGACGGCTCGGCGCAGGAGCGCGCCGTCTCCGACGAAGATCATGCGGGGAGCTCCTCTCGGGCGGCGGTGAGGTGGGCGCAGACCTGCGCGAGCGTCAGGTTCCGTACGAGGCAGTCGAGGCCGGCCATGAAGCGGCGGGCCTGGGCGGGTTCCAGCAGGTCTCCGGAGACGGCGGTGAGCATCTCCACCAGGGCGAGGGAGTCTCCGCCCAGGGCCTGGAAGTCGGAATCCGCGGACAGCCGGGCGGTGTCCACGGCGAGGATCGCGGACCAGTGGGCGGCCACCCGGGCTTGGAGGGGGACGGGGACGGGGACGGGGACAAGGGCGAGGGCGGGGGCGGGTTCGGCCGGGTCGTGGGCCGGGGCGCGGAGCGAGGGGTTCGCGGAGGTGAAGGGGTCGGGCAGCGCGTCGAGGTCGGCCTTGCCGCTGACCGTGCTGGGGATGGCGTCCACGGGGATGACGTGGGCCGGGACCATGGCGGCGGGCAGCAGGGCGGTGAGCGCGGAGCGCAGGGTGGCGGGGAGGCCGGGACCGCCGGGCGGTCCCGGCGGATCCGTCGGGCGGAGCGGGCCCTCCGGGTCGTGCGGGCCGGGCCGGGCCTCGCGGCGGCCGGCGGCGTCGTCGTACGGGGCGTACGCGCTGGGCACCACGTACGCGCACAGGACCGGCGTGGTGCTGTGCGGGCGGCGCCGGACGGCCACCGCTGCGCGGCTCACCTCGGGCCGGGCTTCGAGCGCCGCGACGATCTCCGCGGGCTCGATGCGGTGTCCGGCGATCTTGAGCTGGCCGTCGATGCGCCCGGCGAACTCGACCTCCCCGCCCGGCAGTCGGCGGCCGAGGTCGCCCGTGCGGTAGGTACGGGTGCCGTCCTCGTGCTCGGTGAACGGGGAGGGCCTGCCGTCCGGCGGGCCGAGGTAGCCGCGGGCCACCTGGGGGCCGGTGACGACGATCTCCCCCGTACGGCCGGCGTCCTCGGCCCCGGTCCCGATGCGCTCGCCGTCCTCGGTGACGAGGTCGACGCGGGCGTAGGGGCCGGGGGTGCCGATGGGGAGGGTCGCGGAGGCGGTGGGGCGCGCGTCGTCGACGACGTGGGCGAGGCAGACGACGGTCGTCTCGGTGGGGCCGTAGCCGTTGACGATCCGGCAGTCGGGGCCGAAGGCGGTACGGGCGGTGCGTACGGCGGCCGGGGTCAGCGGTTCGCCGCCGAGCAGCAGGGTGCGTACGCCGCCCGAACGCGCGCCCGCTGCCCCGCCCGCACCCGCACCCGCGTCGGGCAGCAGGAGCAGGTGGGAGGGGGTGAGGGCGAGGGTGTCGGCCCGGTGGTCGGTGACGAGCCGGCGCAGGGTGGCGCGCGAGGGTGCGTCGGGCGCGAGGACCACCGTGCCGCCGGCCAGGAGGGGCAGGAAGAGGGGGAAGCAGGAGATGTCGAAGCCGTAGGAGGACGCGAAGCCGAAGCGGGTCCGGGCGTCCACGCGGCAGACCCGGGTCATCCAGTGGACGAAGCCGGCGAGGCCGCGGTGTTCGATCTGCACGCCCTTGGGGCGGCCGGTGGAGCCGGAGGTGTGGATGACGTACGCGAGGTCCCCGGGCGCGGGGGCCGGCGGTACGGGGTGGTGGGGCGGCGGCGGGCCGGTGACGAGGTCCTCGGCCGCGACCAGCGGGCAGGGGGCGAATGCGGCGAGGGCTTCGGCGAGGTGACGCCGGGTCAGGACGAGTCGGGCCCCGCAGGCGCGCAGGACCTCGGCGGTCCGAGCGGCGGGGTGGTCGGGATCCAGCGGCACGTAGGCGGCGCCCGCCTTGAGGATGCCCCAGAGGGCGCAGATCCCGGTCGGGGTGCGGTCGACGACCAGACCGACGAGGTCTTCGCGCCCGATGCCGCGGCGCAGCAGCGCGGCGGCCACGGCGTCGGAGCGGCGGTCCAGTTCGGCGTACGTGAGCACCCCGTCCGGCCCGTCGAGCGCGGCCGCGCCGGGCGTACGGGCGGCCTGGGCGCGGAACAGTTCCACGACGGTGGCGCCGGGCGCGGACGGAGGCTGCGGCGCGGGCGCGGGCTGCGGCGCGGACACCGCTGCGCGCGCGGGCGCGGGCTGCGGCGCGGGCGCGGGCTGCGGCGCGGGCGGAGGCTGCGGCGCGGGCTCCGGCGCTGGCTCCGGCAGTTGCTCGGTGGCGGCCGGGAGGTGGGTCAGGATCTCGTCCAGGAGGCGGGTGGCGCGTTCGGCCAGGCCGGGGCCGCCGCGGACGCCCATCGTGAGTTCCGTGGCGGTGTCGGTCTCGGTGGCGACCATCGAGACGGGGACCAGCGGAGCGTGGACGGGCAGTGCGTACAGGGTCGTCGCCGTGAATCCCCCGCCGGAGAACTCGGCCGGGTCCAGGCGGCCGAGGTGGGAGAGGACCGCCGAGGCGAGGTGGCGGTCGGCCCGTACGGTGCCCGCCTGGGCGGCCCGCAGCAGGAGGCGGGTGGCGGTCGGCGGCAGCGGGAGGAGGGACGATTCGAAGCCCTCGGCGAGCTCTTGGGCGTCGGCCAGGGCCCGGAGCAGGGTGACCTGTGCCGTCGCCCACTCCCCTCCGGGGCCCAGGTCCAGGAACAGGGGGAGGGTGAGATTGCCGGTCGCGGCGATGCCGGGGCGGTGGCGCCGCAGGTCGACCGGGACCATGACCCGCGTGCCGCCGCGGCCCGCGCCGCCGGAGCGGGTGCCGACCGCCGCCGCGCTGTCCGTCAGGGCCTGGGCCAGGCGCGCCGTGAGGGCCGGGTGGCGGGTGGGGAGGGTGCGGCGGAGCCAGAGGGTCTGTTCGGGGCCCGGCGGCCGGGGGCCCAGAGGGGACGGGTGGGCCGGGAGGAGTGCGGGGCGCCGGGCGGTGGCGCCCAGGCGGCGGAGCACGGCGCGGTCGGTGTCCCGGGCGAGGGCGGGGGCGCCGGGTTCGCCGCGCAGGGCGCGGAAGACCTCCCGTACCCAGGTCAGGGCGCCGTGACCGTCCATCAGGGCGTGGGAGGCGCTGAATACGAGCGTGGCCGTGTCGGATGCGGCGCCGGGGATGACCAGGACCCCGCAGCCCGGTGGGGCGCCTCGGTGCGCGTGGCCCGTGAAGAGTGCCGCCGTGGCCGGGTGCGACACGTCGACGCGCCCGGCGGCGGGGGCCGCGTACCGGATCGCGGGCAGCGGGCCCTCGGCGCTCCAGACGGCTCCGCGTCGTACCAGGCGGGAGCCGGGGCAGGTTTCGGCGGCCCGGGCTATCGCCGCGCGCAGGGCCGCCGGTCCGGGGGCGGTGCGGCCTTCCACGACGATGCGCAGGGCCATGGCGCCGCGCGCGTGCCCCGCGGCCAGGTAGAGGTGTTCCGTGGGCGATACCGGGCGCCGGTACGGGATGTGCGGGGGCGTCATCGTCGCGTGGTTCCTTGGTCGGTGCGGGTGCGGGGGCGGGTGCCGGTTCCGGTGCCGACCGGCCGGGTCCAGGCCTCGGTGCCGCCGTTGGCGTGGATCCAGCGGAGCAGGCCGTTCACGCCGTCCTCCTGCGTGCGCGGCGGGTCGTAGCCGAGATCGCGGCGGGCGGCGCCCGTGTCGTACGTGGTGGAGCGGGTGAGGAGGGCCGTCATGTAGCGGGTCAGCGGCGGCGGGCAGGTGGCGGCCGACGGGTGGAGGCGCCATGCCGTCTCGACGGCCGCGGCGAGGACGCGGGTGGCCGCGAGCGGGATGCGGGGGTGCGGGGGCGGGCAGTCCAGGAGGGCGCCGACGCGGGTGAGGAAGGCCCAGAGGTCCGTCTCCTGCGCGTCCGCCACGAAGTACGCCTTGCCGCCGATGCGTTCGGCGGGGGCGGCGGTCGCGCGCAGGCAGGCGTCGACGGCGTTGTCGACGTGGCACAGCGAGACCCGTACCCGTTTGCCGCCGGACAGGTCCGGCAGCCGGCCCGCCCGCATCGAGGCGACCATGCGGGGCAGGAAGCCCGCGCGGTCGCGGGGGCCCCAGATGCCGCGCGGACGCAGGGCGCAGGTGGTGAAGTACGGGGTGTTCGCGGCCAGTACGTACTGTTCGGCGGCGGCCTTCGTCTCGCAGTAGTGGTTGAAGAAGCGGGTGGGGTACGGGGTGCTCTCGTCGATGCCGAGGCGATCGCCTTCGCGCCGGTGCATGAGGGCGCTGGGGCTGCTGATGAAGACGAAGCGGGTGGCGCCCGCCGCGCGGGCCGCCGTCAGGAGCCGCTGCGTTCCGGCGACGTTGACTTCCTCGAACCGGGCGCGGCTTCCGTGGTCGACGACGCGGGCGGCGCTGTGCAGGACGGCGTCGCAGCCGATGGCCGCGCGGGCCAGGGAGGCGGTGTCGGCGAGGTCCCCGGGTACGAGTTCGAGTCCCGGTCCGAGGGAGCTCAGGCGGGCGGTGTCGCTGCCCGGCCGGACCAGCGCGCGGACCCGGTGGCCGTCGCGCAGGCAGGCGTCGGCGAGGTGGCCGCCGAGGAATCCGGTGGCACCGGTGATCAGGACGTTCACAGCGACCGCCACCAGGTGGCGCCGTAGAGCATGGTCAGTGCGGCGGTGGCGGCGCCGCCGTGGCCCGCGGCCCTGCCCCGGGGGAGCGCGAGGGGGATCTGCGCGGCGTGCACCGGGATGCTGAGGAAGGCGTCGGCCCACCAGAGCAGGCGCAGGAGCGGTACGTCGGGGACGTCGGCGAAGGCCGCCCAGAGCGCGCCGCCGAGGAGGTACGCCCAGCCCGCGAGCGGTACGAGCCGGGCCGCGCGGGCCCGCGAGAACGGCGGCGGGGGCGGGGCGAGGCGGCGCTGCGCCCAGCGGGCCAGCTGCTCGCGGCCGATCTTCGCGTTGTGGCGGACGTCCACCGGGAAGGCGGGGTGGTGCAGGAACTCCTCCAGTCCTCGGGTGGGGGCGTGTTCGGCGCCGAGGGCGCGCAGTTCGGCCACCAGGTCCCGCCAGGCGGGGCCGCCGGCCGGGACGGTGGTCTCCACGCAGACGACGGGGCGTTGGGCGCCGGCCGGGCCGATCCCCACGAGGGCGCTGCGGCGCACCAGCGGATGGGCGTTGAAGACGCCCTCGCAGCGCACGGTGTGAAGGTCCCGGCCCGCGGCGCGCACCCGTTGGGAGGTGCGGCCGCAGAACCAGAGCCGGCCGCGGTCGTCGAGGTAGCCGAGGTCGCCGGTGCGGTGCCAGGTGAGGGGGGCGGCGGCGTCGGGCCCGATCTCGGGCACCTTGTGCAGGGCGTCGGAGTGGGGCGCCCGGTGGTAGCGGGGGCTGACGGATTCGCCCTCGACGAGGATCTCGCCGACGCTGCCGGCGGGCAGGGCGGTACCGGCGGGGAGGCGGGCGAGCGGGCCGTCGGTCACGGGGATGATGCGGACGCGGGTGCCGGGGACGGGGCGGCCGATGCAGGTGCCGGCTCCGCCGGCGCTTCCGGCGGAGGTCTCGGCGAGGATCTCCTCGGATTCGATCGAGGTGATCGGCAGCACTTCGGTGGCCCCGTACGTGACGTGGACGGACGCCTCCCCGTCGAGGACGGTGCGCAGGGCGGCGACGACCGAGTCGGGTACGGGCGCGCCGCCGGAGACGACGCAGCGCAGGTCGGGCAGGGTGCGGCCGAGGGTGGTGAGGTGGTCGGCGAGGTTCCGCAGGAGGGCGGGCGAGGCGAACATGGTGGTGGCGCCGAATCGTTCCAGCGCGTCCACGAGCAGGGCGGGGTCGGCCCGGGCGACCTTGGCCGGCGCGAGCGGGGCGAGGACGGTGGTGGAGCCGTAGACGAGGTCGAGGATGCCGTAGAACGGCAGGGTCACCAGTGAGGTGTCGTCACGGGTGCGGCCGTGGGCGGCCTCGATCTGGCGGGCGATGGAGAGCGCCATGCGGTGGGTGTACTCGACTCCCTTGGCGGGGCCGGTGCTTCCGGTGGTGAACCCGATCATCAGGAGGTCGTCGCCGCCGACGTCGGCGGCGGGGGTCCTCGGTCCACCGGCGGTACGGAGGGCGGCGAGGGTGTGGCCGCCCCGGAACCGGTGGCGGCCGAGGGTGACGGGGATGCGCACGCGGCCGAAGGTGCGCCGGCCGAGGACCCGTACGAGGTGGGCGAGCGGTGGCCCGATGAACGCCTCGGCGCCGACGGCGCGGTAGCAGTGGAGCATCCGGCGCACGCCCATGCCCGGGTCGACGACGACGGGGACGGCGCCGAGGCGGAACAGCGCGAAGGCGAGGGCGAAGAGTTCCGGTCCGGGCGGGGCCATCAGTACCGTCTTGGTCCCTCGGGTGATCCCGGCGCGGGCGAGTCCGTGGGCGATCTCCTCGACCGTGTCCTGTAACTCCCCGTACGTGACTTCGCGGTAGCGCGGGCGGCCGCCGGGGCCGGGGTGGATGACGGCCGGCTTGTGCGGGAAGGCGGCGGCGTTGCGCGCCAGGCGGTCGGCCAGGCTGCGCGCGGCGTCTGCGGTGGGTGCGGTCGGTGCCGTGGGTGCCGTGGGTGCGGTCGGTGCCGTGGGTGCCGTGGGTGCCGTCGGCGCGGAAGCGGGAACGGTGCCCGTGCCCGTGCCCGTGCCCGTGCCCGTACTCGTGCTCGTGCTCGTACTCATGGCTCCGTGTCACCAGCCTTCGGGCCGGTAGGAGACGCAGGCGGCGCTGGGGCCTGCGCCTGCGGTGACCAGGAGCAGCCGGTCGCGGCCTCGGGGACGCGGGGCGGCCACGGCCCGGAGGTAGCCGAGGATCGGGGCGGCGGTGTGCGGCTCGCCCTCGTGCTCGCCCTCGCCCTCGCGCTCGCCTTGGACGCGCTCCCCCGCACTCGGGCCGACCACCAGGGTGCGGTCCAGGTCGATGCCGTGCTCGCGGGCGTACCCGGCGGCGCAGGCGGCGGCGAGTGCGCCGCGCCGCGCGCCGTGTCCCTCCGTACGGCGGACCGTGATCCGGGAGCGGCCGTCGCTGCCCATGGCCGCGGTGTCGAGGTACCCCTCGGTGTCGGTGGGGCCGTCGCCCGCGTACGACGAGACGGGGCCGAACCCGGCGCCGGTGTCCGCACTGCGCTGGAGCAGGAGGGCGCCGCCCAGGTCCGCGTACGGATAGTCGGGGTCGAGGCGGCCGTCGCCCCCGGGGTGTACGTCGGCGGCCGTGATCAGGACGCGCTCGGCACTGGCGGTGTCCAGGAGGCTCTGGGCGAGCTGTACGGCGTTGAGGACTCCGCAGGCGCCGTTCATGAGGTCGAAGGAGAACCCGGCGGCGGGGACCGGGTCGGCGATGTAGTCCAGGTTGATGCCGACCTCCTTCTGGACCAGGGCCGCGAGGGCGGGTTCGAAGGTGTTGGACTCCCGGTAGACGCCGACGTTGACGAGGACACCGACGGATGACGGGGAGACCTGTGCCTGCTCCAGGCAGGCGCGGGCGGCGCGGCCGGCGAGTTCGACGGCGGAGGCGGGGCCCGTGCCGTGGTGGGTGGCGGTGTGGGCCGCGGCGATGACCATTCCCATGGTTCAGACCCCCATGTTCGTGATCGTGGCCGACAGGGCGCCGGTCACCACGCCGGAGGCGGCGGGGACCATGAGGAACCGGGATCCGGTGCGGGCCGTGCCGGCCCGCAGGTGCTCGCGCAGCGTCAGGAAGTGGGAGGTGGTGGCGGTGTTGCCGTACTTCTCGACGATCGCGAGGGAGGTGGGCATCGGGGCCTGGAACTCCGCCTCGGCGGTCTGGTTCACGTAGTCGATGAAACGGGTGCCGACCTGGTGCTGGATGACGTAGTCGAACGCCTCGTCGGTGAATTCCCGGCCCTGCTTGGCCAGGAGGTCCCGGTGGAAGCGCGGCCACAGTTTGAGCCGGTCCCGGTCGTGCATCTTCTTGTTGTCCGTGTAGAGGGCGATGCCCTGACTGCGCTCGCTCGGCATGCCCATGCACAGGTGCGCGTACGCGGAGCAGGTCATCAGCTCCACGTAGTGGATGCGGTCGGCCTCGTCGGTCGAGGCGTCCAGGACCACGGCGGCCGCCGAGTCGCCGACGGAGAGCGAGGCGAACTGCGGGTCGTAGGAGTCGGTGACCTCGCGGGCCGCCGTCTCGGCGACGGCGGTGGCCTGCTCGCCGCTGACGACGAGGCCGCTGCGCACGGCGCCGGAGCGGATCATGCGGTCGAGCAGATGGACGCCGGTCATCATGCCGGCGCAGGCGTTGGACACGTCGAAGTGGACGGCCCGTCGCGCGCCCAGTTCGCGGGCGAGCACTGCGGCGAAGGACGGCTCGAAGGTGAAGCGGCCGCCGTCCGTGAACCGGGTGATCGAGGCCGATATGACGACGTCCAGGTCGGCGGCCTCGTAACGGGAGGCGGTGAGGCAGTCCCGCGCGGCGGACAGGGCCATCGAGAAGGAGTTCTCCGCCGCTGCCGGATCCGGGTCGTACACGCGGCGCTCGGCGATTCCGGTGATCCGCTGGAGGTCCGCGTCACGGACGGCGGATATGCCCTCGGTCAGCTCCCGGTTGGTCATCACGGTCTCGGGGAGGTGGGCCCCCAGGGCCTCCAACCGGCTGTGGCGATCGAGTGTGCTGGTGTTCATGCTTCGCGTTCTCCATGGATATCCCCGTTACAGACAGCGAAGTTACCGTAACGTAGGGATCAGTTCGCATGGTCCGCAAAGGGACTCGAACGGCGCATATGGGTCGGTTACCAGCCAGGCGCCCCATGGACCACATTTCGCCAGGCCCCGGGCGCGACACCTCCCGCCACTCCGATCTTCGGCCGGAACATCACGCGGGGTGCGCAAAAGCTGTCCGGAACCACTCGGTCCGCTCGGTCCGCCCGGTCCGCCCGGCGCTTCCGGTCGCCCTCCGGCCGGCCCGAACGACATTCACCGCACGTTTGTGCAACCCGACGGTCGAAAACCGCATCCAAACAGGAGAACCCACCCATCCATCCACCCGTTCTGCCCGCCCGAGGGCAGCCCCACTGTTCGGAGCGAAGTTCGTGCACGTGTACCCGCAGCCGCAGCCGCAGCCGCAGCCGCAGCAGCCCAGGCGACGATCCCGTAAGAAGGTGTGGATCGGCTCCGCGGTGGCCGTGGCCCTGCTCGCCGGTGCCGGTGCCGGGTTGATCTTCTGGACCACGGACTGGTTCGACGGGAACGGGGAGGCCGTCAGCTACGGGAAGCCTTCCGCCGGAGCGGACAAGGACAAGGGCGACGGCAAGGACACCGGGGCAGGTGGCGGGAAGCAGCCCTCCGCGCCGAGCGCGGACCCGGACGTGTCCCTCCCCACCGGTCCGTTCACCGAGTTCAAGCAGACGGTCAAGCTGGACGACGGCACCCGGATATCCAAGGCCAAGGTGAAGGGCGCCAAGTCCGGCTTCGAGGGCAGCGTCTGGGTGTGGACGCCCAAGGAGTACGACCGTCCGGAGTACGCGAAGAGCGCCTTCCCGGTGATGATCGCGCTGCCCGGAGGCAACGGGAACGCCGACAACTACTGGGCGACCATGCCGCAGCTGGGCCTCCAGAAGGCCGTCGCCGAGGGCGCGGCGGCCGGCAAGAGCCTTCCGTTCATCCTGGTCATGCCCATCCTCAACCCGGACGCCAAGTACTACTACGACGGCTCCGACATCCCGGGCCAGGCCAAGATGGGCACCTGGATCGGCGAGGACGTGCCCGACCTCGCCCGCGCCAACTTCCGTACGTACAAGTCCCGCGACGGCTGGGCCTTCATGGGCAACTCCTCCGGCGCCTTCGTCGGCCTCAAGCAGCTGCTGCAGAAGCCGGACCGCTTCCGGGCCGTCATAGCCAACGGCGGCGAGATCGTCCCGGACTCCCCGCTCTGGAAGGGCCACCAGGCGGAGATGGACGCGAACAACCCCGAGAAGATCGCACCCAAGCTGATCGGCGGCAAGGGCCCCGAGGTGAACGTCTTCTTCCAGTACGGCACCAAGGAGGGCGGCCGCGACCGGATGGAGAAGTTCCAGCAGCAGTTCGGCAAGGGCCCGATCAAGGTCACGATCCACGAGATCCAGGGCGGCGACCACAACGGCTGGGACTACGTCCGGGGCATGAAGGACGGCCAGTTGGAGCAGCTCAGCAAGCTGATGAAGGGCCCGAAGCCGCAGTAGGACAACCACCGTCACCACGGACCACGCGGCCGCCGCCGGGTACTTTCGGCTCGGATCGCGGGCGGATTTCGCGACGAAAGTTGACCGCGCGGTCATCCTCCGTGCGGACGAGGACGGCGGTACGGGTCTCTAGCGTGGTCCGCATGACCAGTGACACGGGGGACGGCGCGGACGGGCGCCGGTGGGGGCGGGTGGCGGCGGGGGTCGTGGCGGGGGTGCTCGCCGCGGCCGGCGTGTGCGCGATCTTCTGGCGGCTGGGCCTGCACCTGGGATTCGGTGCGGCCTGGCTGTCCGGCAAGGTCGCCTTGAAGGTCGGCTTCTTCGTGGCCGCCGGCGGCCTCGCCGGTGTGAGCCTGTGGCGGCAGGGGCGGCAGGGGCGCCGCGCCGCGCCGCGCGCTCCATCCCGCCGGAGGAGAAGGGCTGAGGCCCGGGCGCGGGCCCTGCTGCGGCCCGGCGGCGAACCGGGTTCAGGCAGTGGCCGCGTGGCGGTCGAGGGCCGCGCGTACGTGGTCGCGCGTCGTGGCGCCGCCCAGATGGCCCGCGTCTTCGACGACGACGAGCTCGGCGCCGGGCCAGGCGCGGGCGAGTGCCCAGGCGGTGTCGAGGGGCCCGGCCATGTCGAGCCGGCCGTGCACCAGAACCCCCGGAATGCCGGCCAGCCGCCCGGCGTCGCGCAGGAGCGCGCCCTCCTCCAACCACGCGCCGTGGGAGAAGTAGTGGGCGCAGATCCGCACGAGTGCGAGCCGGGCGGCGGGCGGGCGGTCCCCGTACGGAGCGGAGGCGCCCTTCGTCTCGCCGGACAGGACCGCGTCCTCCCAGGCGCACCAGTCGGCCGTCGCCTTCTCCCGTACGGCGGCGTCCGGGTGCTCCGTCAGGCGGGCGTAGGCCCCGACGACGTCGCCGTCGCGCGGGATGCCGGGGGCACCCGCGAGGAAGCGTTCCCACTGCTCGGGGAAGAACCGGCCGACGCCGCGGTAGAGCCAGTCGATCTCCGAACGCCGGGTGGTGGTGACGCCGGAGATGACGATCTCCGAGACCTCTCGGGGGTGCTGCTCGGCCTAGGCCAGGACGAGGGTGGAGCCCCAGGAGCCCCCGTACAGCAGCCAGCGGTCGATGCCCGGGTGCCGGCGCAGCCGTTCCATGTCGGCGATGAGGTGCCAGGTGGTGTTGTGCCGCGTGGCGGCCGGGGAGGCGCCCGCGTGGGGCGTGCTGCGACCGCAGCCGCGCTGGTCGAACAGGACGACGCGGTAACGGTCCGGATCGAAGTACCGGCGCGCGCCGGGGTGGCCCGACGTTCCTCCGGGCCCCGGTCCCGCCCCCGGTCCCGCCCCCGGTCCGAACTGCTGGGTACCCGGCTGCGCCATCTGCTGGAGCTGTTGGACGGTGACGTCGCGTCCGTCTACGCGGACTTGGGGCTGACCGGGTTCCGGCCCCGCTTCGCCCCGGTCGTCCGCGCCCTGGCCGCCTCGGGCCCGAGTTCCATCCGGGATCTGGCCCGGGCCACCGGCGTGACCCATTCCGCGGCGAGCCAGACGGTGGCCCAGATGGCCGAGGAGGCCCTCGTCGGCTTCGCTCCCGGTGCGGACGCCCGTCAGCGCATCGTCCGTCTGACGCCGAAGGCCGAGTCGCTGCTGCCGATGCTGGACGCCGAATGGGCCGCCACCACGGCGGCGGCCACGCAGCTTGAGGCGGAGCTCTCGTTCCCGTTGAGCCGGCTCGTCGGCGAGGCCCTCGACGCGCTGCGAAGGCGGCCGATGCGCCGGAGGATCACGGACGCCGCGCCGCGCCTCGGCGGCCCGGACGAAGTCCTGTCTGTGTAACAGGAATGTATTAGGAGGCGGTTGGGCGGAACGGTTCGCCGGGCCGACGGGTCCTGGTGCTTGGAAACGCCCGCTCGTACCGACACGTGTCGACTCCCACCGAGCGGGCTGCGCCCCCGACTGATACCGAGGTAGAGACGATGCGCGTTCACAAGCTCACCTTCGCGGCCCTGGCCGTTGCCGCCGGCCTCTCGCTCACGGCCTGCCAGAACGGCGACGACGGCACGGGGCAGAGCGGCCCGTCGTCCGCGGCCACCCCGCCCGCCCCGTCCGCCCCGAACGGCGGTGCGGGCTCGGGGAGTCCGGACCAGGGGGGCGGGAAGGACTCCGCCGGGAAGGGCACGGCCGGTCAGGGCACGGCGGCCGGGCAGGGCGCCGCCGCCGGGGCCGGTTCCGGCGGGAGCGGCAAGTCCGGCAAGTGCCGGACCGACGATCTGACGATCACGGCCATGGACGGCACCATCGACGGCGACGGCGAAGGAACCGTCGCGGTGACGCTGAAGAACCGCGGCAGCCGGGACTGCGCGATCTCCGGATACGCGGGCGTCGACCTGAAGACCAGCTCGGGGTCGCTGTCCGCGAAGCGCAGCGGTGAGCAGTCCGGCCCGGGCGTCCTGAAGCCCGGGAAGTCGGTGTCCTTCGGCATCAACTACCCGCTCAACACGTCGGGCGGCTCCGGCGTGCGCATCACGGGACTCGTGGTGACCCCGCCGGACGAGACGAAGTCGGTCACCCTGGCGTGGCCGGGCGCCGCCACGCTGCCCGTCACCGAGGGCGGCGCCTCCCCGGTCAAGGTCGGCCCGATCGGAAGCGCCGGCCAGGGCGAATGACCCCGTCACGCAGCGGTCGGGCCGCCCCGGGCGGGCCGCGGTGACGGTCACCCGGCACGGCGGGTCCTGCCCGGCCGGGTCACCGTCCGCGACGCGTCCCGGTTCAGCTCCGCCGGGCGGTGGGGTCCGGGACGGACGCCCTGCGGGCGTGCAGCACGTGCGCGTCCAGGGGCAGGGGGCTGTGGCCGACGAGTTGCAGGCCGGCGTCGGCGAGCAGGCGTGCGTAGTGGTCGGCGCGGCGTTCGCGGCCTCCGACGTTGCACAGCATGTGCAGGTCCCAGGCGGTGGCCAGCGAGGGGGAACCGTCGGCGGGCAGCAGGCGTTCCACGATCAGCAGGTCCGCGTGGGCGGGCATGGCGCCGGCGAGGTGGCGCAGGATCTCCCGGCAGCGGTCGTCGTCCCAGTCGTGCAGGACGCGGGAGAGGACGTAGACGTCGCCGCCGGGCGGCACGTCGGCGAAATCACCGGCCCGGTAGTCGCAGCGCGCACCGCAGCCCGCGGCGTCGAGCAGGTGGCGGGCGGCCTCGACGGCGTGCGGGCGTTCGAGCAGGACGCCGCGCAGGCGCGGGTGCGCGGTGAGGATGCGGCCGAGGAGTTCCCCGTTCCCTCCGGCGACGTCGACGACGGTCGCGGACCCGGGTGCCTCGGCCGCGGCCGTGACGACCGGGTGGTCGGGGAGCGGCTGGAACATCCGTGAACTCGCGGCCATCGACCGGTCGAAGAGGGCGGCCAGTTCGGGGTCGCGGGCGAAGTGGTCGAAGTGGTTCTCGCCGAAGAGGCGGTCGAAAGCCGGCTGTCCGGTCCGTACGGCGTGGTCGAGTTCGCCGAAGGAGCAGTAGAAGGGGCCTCCGTACATGAGGGCCAGCGGCCGCATCGAACCGGGCGCGTCCGCGCGGAGCAGGGCGCCGAGTTCGGTCAGGCGGAATCCTTCCTGCTCCTGCTCCGGGGCGGGGGTGACGGCGCCGACCATGGCCAGGTAGCGCAGGAGCGTGGCGAGGCCGCGGGGATGGGTACCGGTCAGCAGGGCGAGGTCCTCGGCGCTGTGCGCGGTACGGGTGTCCATGGCGTCGGGCAGGCCCAGCCGGGCGAACACGGCGAGCGCCTGTGTCGTCCACGCGCCGGTGAGGAGCTGAAGGAGCGTTTCGGCGGACGGTCGCGCACTGCTGACGGGGTGGTCCAGGTGCGCGGCGAGGGCGGCCCGGTGGTCGCCCCGGGCGTAGAGCTCCAGGCGCTGGTAGCCGCAGGCCGGATCGGCGGGGGTGGTGAAGTACAGGACGGTGCCGTCCTCGTGCGGGTTGTAGCCGCCGCCGTCGGGGCGCGCACCGTGGCGGACGAGGATCGCGCACAGGCCGCGCAGGGCGAGCGGGTCCGAGTGCTCGATCTCGAAGGCGAGGTGTGCCTCGTGCCGGCGGGTGCGTTCGTAGGCGGCGATCCGCTCCAGGCCGGAGTGCGGGGGCACGGTCAGGGCGAACACCTCGACGGCGCGGCGCTCGCCCGCGCAGCCGTGCACCTGGGGGCGCAGGATCCGTACGTCGAGCTCGGCCGGGTCGCGCCGGTGGCGTCGGGCGAGGCGTTCGCGGACCACCACGCTGGGGTGGGAGGGGGTGTCCGGGGCCAGCCCGCAGTCGGCGAGCTGGGCCCGCAGGCCGTCCGCGTCCGGCGGGAAGAGCAGCAGCCCCGCGTGGGCGAACCGGCAGTGCCCGGCGAGCGCCCGCAGGTCCGGTCCGCCGAGTCCGGGCAGGAGGAGGGGCAGCAGGGCGGCGCTGTCGTGCTCGCGGACGAACTCGGCTGCCGCGCGCAGGCGGGCCGTGTCGTCCAGGAGCATCGTTTCGTCGGGGAGCGTCGTCGTCATCGTGGGGGTTTCCTCGGGCCGGTACGGGGCGGGGCAGGGCAGGGCAGGGCAGGGCAGGGAGAAGCGGGGTGGAGGCGGGGCGAAGCGGGGTGTGGCGGGCGGCCGGAAGTCCCGGCGGCGAGCGGAACGGGGGCGAGCGGGCGAGCGGTACGCGTACGGGGCGCGGCGGCCGTCACACGCCGACGTAGTTCTCGGCGAACCACTCCCGGTGGACGCGCGAGGTACGCAGCGAAGCGAGCCGGGAGCGCCGCAGGGCGGCGTCGAAGGACGGTCCGGCGCCCTGCTCCCCGTCGGGGGCCGCGTGCAGCAGCCGGGTCATCCACCCGGTGAACTCCTGCGCCCGCCAGATGTGCGCCAGGCACTGCTCGGAGTACCCGTCGAGTCCCGCGGTGTCGCCCCGGGTCAGGGCATCGGTCAGGGCTGCCGCCAGGATCTCGGCCTCCAGGACGGCGAGGTTGGCGCCCTTCGCGGCGGCCGGGGCGAGCAGGCTCGCCGCGTCGCCCGCCAGGAAGAGCGAGCCGTTGCGCAGCGGTTCGACCACGTCGCAGGTCAGGTCGAAGATCCCGCGTTCCAGGAGGGGGCCCCGGTTCAGCGGGCCGTGGTCCGCGGCTCGCATCCGCAGGTCCAGCTCGTCCCAGATGCGTTGCTCGGACCAGGCATCGGCCGGGACGCCGCGCTGCCACTGGAGGTAGTAGCGGGTGACCTCCGGGGTACGGGCCATGTGTCCGGCGAAGCCCCGGTCGTGGACGGCGTAGCCCACGGCGTCGAGGCTCGGCGGGGCCTCGGCGAGCAGGCCGAGCCAGGTCACGCCGTGGTCGTGGTGGTGGCGGACGGCACCCGGCGGCAGGGAGCGGCGGGCCGCGCCGTGGCGCCCGTCGCAGCCGGCGACGTAGCGGGCGTTCCAGCGGGTGGGCCGGCCGTCGGGTTCGCGCGTCGTGACGTACGGCCCGGTGCCGTCGGCGTCGCCCACCGCGAGGGCCTCGGTGTGGAAGCGGATGCGGCCGCCGCGGTCGAGGTACTGGGTCAGGAGGTCGGTGACCAGGTTCTGCTGCGGGTAGACGTGGTGCTGCCCGCCCTGTCCGTCCTGGCCGCCCTGGCCGCCCTGGCCGCCCTGGCCGCCCTGGCCGAGGGCGCCGTAGTCGAGCCGGAACCGGCCGTCCCGCGTGCGGAACTCGCAGGTGCCGTGGCGGGTGCCGTGGCGGTGCAGTCCCCCGGCGAGGCCGTGGCGGTCCAGGATCCGCCCCGTGTTCGGCGCGAGGAACCCGGCGCGGGCCCGGGTCTGGACGTGGGTGCGGGAGGCGCGTTCGAGGAGGACGCAGTCGATCCCGGCTGCGTGCAGCAGGTTCGCGAGAACGAGCCCGGCCGGACCGGCACCGAGGACGATCACGTCGGCTGATTCCCTTGGGGCGCGGGAGTTCTGACTTTCCGTCATAGCGCGTGAAGCATAAGCACGCGAAGATCGATGAACCTACGCAAGCCATCCCTAGGCGGGAATAGAGTGACAATCGGCCTTGACGTCGCGGGCCCGTGACGCCGGGGTCCGGGGCGGTGTCCGGGGCCGGGCAGTGGTGCGCGCCGGGCGCGAGGAAGCCGACACACGCCCGGCGCACACCCCCGCCGCGGACCGCGCGGACGCGCGGACGCGCGGACGCAGTCCTGCGCCTGTCCGCCCGCGCCGTCAGGAGAAGTCCGGACACTCCTCGACGAAGCCTTGCGAGACGGGCCGCCAGGCGCCGCGGCTCACACGCGCGCTCAGCCGCTCAGCCTCCCGTGCGCACTCGGCCACCTGGGCTTCGGACAGGGGCACGGCAGCCTCGAACACCCGCCCGGCGTGCCGGCAGAGCACCGTCGGACGGAAGTCCGGTGAGTACGGCTCGCCGAAGACGGCGAACAGATCGGAAAGCCGCCACCCCAGCACGCCGGCCATCGCGCAGACCTGGTGCCGCCGATGCGGACTCGGCCCCCAGTCCTCCACCATGCGGTGCAGGGTGCTGCGGGACAGTGCCACGAAGGGCAGTTCCCGGACGCCGAATCCGCGGTTGCGGATCAGTCCGTTCAGCACCGCGCCGAGGCCGCTTTCGGCGGGCGTGACGTACGGCGAGGTCGGCTGCACGAAGGGCCGCGAAGCCTTGAGCCGCGGCCGTGAACGTACGAACCGCTCCAGCTCGGCGAGTTGTGCGTGGTCGCAGTGGCTGACGCGGTGGGCGAACTCCTTCGCGAGCCCGCCATTGCGCTCGGGGGGCAGGAGATCCGCCGGCACCGGGTGCCCCGCGATGACGAGCAGGTCGGCCGCCGGTATGTCGAACTCGCTCGCGAGTTCGGTGAGAGCCTCGGGGGTGGTGACCGTCCCGTTCGTGACGAGCTTGCCGAGTATGTCGGTTCGTTCCATGCGAGGACGGTAACTTCCGTGCCCGCCGGGCGTGTTCACACGGGGCTTCGCCCGCTGCGCCGCGTCCTGATCAGGATCGAACCTGCGCATCGCGGGACCGGGGGGCCGGCGAAGCGGGAGGGCGGGGGCCGGGGGCCGGGGGCCGCTGACACCGTACCCGTCCCTGCTCCTCGCGCATCAGCCGATCGGATGACGAGCGGGAGCCGGTCCGGGGGCGGGGCGGCCTTGAAGGCGGGGGGAGGATCGGGGGCAGGACAGGACAGGACAGGACAGGTGGCCGCGAGGCCGCGGAGCGGATGAGGGGTACGGGATGAAGGCCGTCGATCGTGAGCTGCTGGACGCCGCGCGGGCCGGGGACGCCGTTGCCGTACGGGCGGCGCTCGACGGTGGTGCGGACGTCGAGGTGCGCGACGAGGAGCTGCGCACGCCGCTGCTGCTCGCCTCCCTCGCCAACCGGGTGGAGGCGGCCCGGGTGCTCGTGGCGGCGGGCGCCGACGTCGACGCCCAGGACGCCCGCCAGGACAGCGCCTGGCTGGTCACCGGTGTGACGGGCAGCGTGGCGATGCTGCGCGCACTGCTCCCCGCGGGCCCGGACCTGCGGCGCACCAACCGGTTCGGCGGCGTGTCGCACATTCCGGCGAGCGAGCGCGGGCACGTCGCGTACGTACGGGAGGTGCTGGCGGTCACGGACATCGAGGTCGACCACGTCAACCGGCTCGGCTGGACCGCCCTGCTGGAGGCCGTGATCCTCGGCGACGGCGGGCCGGCCCACCAGGAGATCGTACGGCTGCTGCTCGCGGCCGGGGCGGACCGGGAGCTGGCGGACGGCGACGGCGTGACGGCCCTCGCGCACGCGGAGCGGCGCGGGTACGCCGAGCTCGCAGAGCTGCTGCGGTGAGGGTGCGGCGGGCGAGGCGGCCCGGGGCGCGGCGGGCGGCGCTGGGCCTGGCCGGGGCGGCTCTGCTGGCCGGGTGCGCGGCGGGCGGGGGCGGCGGGGGCGGCGGCGCACCCGGTGCCGGCGCAGGCGATCGTACGGGCGCCCCCTCCGGGCCTGCGGCCGCCGCGGCCGTGCCCACGGCGCACGGCACGCTCCTGGTCGCCGACTTCGGCGGTTCGACCGTGACTTTCGTGGACCCCGCGCGCGGCCCGGTCGGATCGGTCGAGGTGGGGACCGCCCCGTACGGGCTGGCGCTCGGCGCGGACGGGCGGGCCTGGGTCGCGACGGCCGAGGGGGTCGCGGTGGTGGACACCGCCACCCGCACCGGCCTGGGCCGCATCCCGTACCGCACCCGCACCGGGTCCGTGACCACCGGCGAGTACCGGGGCGGCGGGATGGGCCTCGCACTCGCCCCCGACGGGAAGCGGCTGTACGTGGGGGTCAACGTGCCCGGCGCACCGGGCGTGTTGGAGGTCATCGACACGGCGACCCGTGCGGTGACCGCCACCGTGCCCGTCGGCCGGCGCCCCTTCGACGTGGACGTCGCGGCGGACGGCAGTGAGGTGTACGCGACCGGGCACGATTCCTACGACGTGACGGCGGTGCGCGCCGACACGCTCGCGGCCCGGCGGCTGGTGGTCGCGCCGTACGGTGAGCGGGGCCTCGGCTCCTGGCTGAAGCCGCACTACGCGGTGGTGAGGCCCTCCGACGGGCGGCTGTTGCTGCCGTTCGAGGGCGAGAAGCTGGCGGTGCTGGACCCCGGTACGGGGCGGGTCACCGTCGAGCCGATGACCGCGGACATCCACCAGCACGGCGCCGCGCTCGCCCCCGACGGCACGCTGCTGGTGGTCGGCGCGGCGGAGGACCGGGACGCGGCCTCGCTGACGGTCCGCTCCCCCGGCGGCGCGGAGCGCACGGTCCCCCTGGAGGGCCCGCACGAGGACGTAGCGGTCACCGCGGACGGCCGCACCGCGTACGTCACGGGCGGCTTCACCCGGGACGGGCACTGGGACGGGATCACCGTCGTGGACCTGCCGAGCGGTACGACGCGCCGCCTCCCGGCGGGCGAGCGGCCCCTGGGGATCGTGGTGCTGTAGGGCCGGCCGCGCGCCGACCAGACGAGACTTTGACGACACGACCTAGGGCCGGGGGTGGTGGGAGACCACGGTGAACAGGCGCGGCTCGACGTCGGTGGCGATGGTGGCGGCCTGGTCCATGTGGACCCGGGCCCCGGGGTCGGCCCGCATGGCCCAGTAGTGCTCCTCGCTCTCCCACTGCGCGTAGTTGATGACGCGCTGCCCGTCCCGGCTGGCGTGGAAGTTGGCGCAGATGAAGCCCGGCTGGTGCTTCATGGTCGTCTCGGTGGCCTGCGTGAGCAGGTCGATCAGTTCCTGCTGGCGCTCGGGCGGGACGGTGAACACGTTGATCAGCGTCGCGACGGGGCGGCTGCTGTCGATGTTTGCGGTGACGGTCATGCGCTCATCGCTCCCCCGTCTCGCCGCTCCCCGGGGCCCGGCGGGTGGAGCTTCATTCGATCCGGTGTCGTCTACCTGGCGGCCTTAATGCCTTTTGTATGCAATTGGGAATCAAATGCAACTGGCCGGAGGGGTGTGGTCAGCGGACGACGTCGAAGACCTGCTTCTGGAGGCCGTTGGAGTAGGCCTCGTACTCGACCAGCTTCAGCTTCTGGGTGTCCTTGTCCGTCGTGCTGAACAGGCGCTTGCCGGCGCCGAGCAACAGCGGGAAGACCAGCAGGTGGTAGCGGTCGATCAGGCCCGCGTCCGAGAGGTCGCGGTTCAGCCGGGCGCTGCCGTGGACGATGATCGGGCCGCCGTCGGTCTCCTTGAGGGCGGCGACCTCGTCGAGGGAGCGCAGGATGCTCGTCTCGCCCCAGCCGGGAACGAGCCGGTCGTCGGTGAGGGTGGTGGAGACGACGTACTTCGGCACGGTCTTGTAGTGCGCGAACTCGGCCATGTCCGGCCACACGGGGCTGAAGGCCTCGTAGCTGGTGCGGCCCAGGAGCATGGCGGTGGACTCCTCCTGTTCCCGCCCCTTGATCTCGAACGCCTCGGGTACGAAGTCGACGTCCTTGAAGGTCCAGCCGGAGTTGCGGTAGCCGGGCTCGCCCCCGGGGGCCTCGACGACGCCGTCGAGGGAGATGAACGCCGTACTGATCAGGGTGCGCATGGGAGTTCCTCTTCTATGGCGGCTTCGTCGGCTCGGACGAAGGTGATGACGATGCCTAGGGTGCTGAAGGTGCTGAAGGTGCTGAAGGTGGCGGAGGTGCTGAAGGTCTGAAAGATCAGGAGAAGAGGCCGGTCAGCCACTGCTGCCAGGCGGCTTCGGCTCCGTCCGTGTTCCGGCCGAAGAGGTGGTGGAACATCAGCGCGACGCCGGGGCCGTGGTGGAAGGTGTGGAGGCCGTCGGCGGTACGGACCTCGAAGCGTTCCTCGTCCGCCCAGGTCACTTCGCCGTCGAACGCAGGCAGCCCGGCCGGCTCGGTGTGCGCCCGCGCGCCCACGACGACCGGGCCCGGCAGCGACAGCGCGCCGACGAGGGCCGCGCGGACCTGCGCCGCGGACCGCTCGCCCGTGGGGGCGAGGGCGAAGACCGGGGCGCCGGTGCGTCCCGGGAAGTGGGTCAAGTACTCCCGGAGCGTGTGGAGGTGGAAGGGCCAGCCGCGGCGCAGGGCGTCGTACTCGTCCTGCCAGTCGTCGCCGAGCATGCCGCTGTGGACCACGCGCAGGACGGTGCTGCCGCCCTCGCGACCCTCGATCAAGTACTCGAAGGCCATGAAGCGGCCGTCGTCGGCGGTGTCGGTGCGCGAGGCGAGGCGCTTGCCGGGCTCGTAGGCGGTGATCCGCGCTTCCTGCCGGTTGCCGCCGGTTTCCATGGCGGCGGTGCCGCCCACGCGCGGCTCCAGCTCGTTGCGG
This sequence comes from Streptomyces sp. NPDC051582, assembly GCF_040681715.1. Taxonomy (NCBI): domain Bacteria; kingdom Bacillati; phylum Actinomycetota; class Actinomycetes; order Kitasatosporales; family Streptomycetaceae; genus Streptomyces; species Streptomyces sp. NPDC051582. The sequence goes on along the minus strand of NZ_JBFAZJ010000024.1, from coordinate 13,584 downwards.
CCCATGAACCACGAATCGATCCCCGGTCCGGTGGCGATCGCCTCCCAGACCTGTTCGGGGCTCGCCGGCAGGATCGCCTCCTGCTCGATCTCGAACGGGTGGGTCATCGCGCGTTCTCCTGTCCTGCTTCGGGACCGCGTCCGGGTCCGGGTCCGGGTCCAAGTTCGGGCTCGGGTCCGGGCTCGGGTTCGGGTTCGGGATCGGGTTCGGGTTCGGGTTCGGCTGAGGTGCCGCCGGGAGTGCCGGGCGGCGAGCCGGGGATCTGGTGGAGGCCGACGATCACCCGGTGCGTGCGCCCCTGCGGGGCGTCCTCGTCGTGGTAGCGGCTGACGAGGGCCGTCACGGCCCGGGTCAGCTCGTCGGCGAACGCCATCCGGTCGGCCGCGGAGGCGAACCGCACCTCCGCGTCGATCGCGAAGGTGGCGACCCGTCGGCGGGCCCGGGTCGCGCCGGTCACCAGGGCACCGACCTCCTGCACCAGCCGGGAGCCCAGGGCCAGCAGCCAGTGGGCCGAGAGCTGGTCCGGGGAGCGGGAGGGGTCCGGGCTGACGGCGGCCAGAGCCCGGGGGGAGATGACGTAGGAGGCGGCGGTGGCGGTGTAGATCCGCTCGGTGACGTTGCCCTTGCGCCTCTCCTCGGCGAGCTCCACCAGCCCGTGGCGCTCCAGCTCCTTGAGGTGGTAGTTGACCTTCTGCCTGGGCAGTCCCAGGCGGACGGCCAGCATGGCGGCCGATCCGGGCTCGGCGAGGGCGGCGAGGATCCGGGACCTCATGGGGTCCAGGGAGGCCTCGGCCGCGGCGGGTTCTTCGATGACGGCTACGTCCAGCACCGTTCCAGGATCCAACCGACAAAAAAATTTGTCAAGACGAGACGAGTTGTCGGTGAATGGGCCGACCCCCGCTCAGTCGGCGCTCAGTCGCCGGTCCGTCGCCGGTCCGTCGCCGGCCGGTCGCCGCTCAGCCACCGGTCAGTCGCCGAGATACGCCTCCAGCTCCGCGGCGCCGCTCAGCATCGCCCGGCCGCGGGCGGACAGACGGGCGCGCCAGTCGCCCAGGGCGGCTTCCAGCGGCTCCGGCCCGCCGGCCTCCCGGACCTGGGCGATGAGCGGGGCGATCTGCTCCAACAGGTAGCCGCCCCGCCTGAGTTGGTGGGTGAGCCGGGCGTCCCGGACGTCGGCCTCGTCGTAGACGCGGTACCCCGTCAGCGGGTCGCGGCGCGGTTGGACCAGCCCGGCGCGCTCCCATTTGCGCAGCGTCGCGGGCTTGATTCCGAGCGTCTGCGCCAGCGGTCCGATGAACGCGCTGCCGGGCCCGTCCGCCGCAGTTCGCCCGGAAGCGGTGACGTGGGGATCCAGGTCGCGCAGGGCCCGCTCCACGGCCTGAAGGGTCCGCCGGTCGTCGAGGAGCTGGGCGTGGCTCTCGTCGATGAGGCGGAACGCCTCGTCGACGGCGTCCCGGTTCACGGCGCACATGATCGCCGTCGCCGTCCGGTGGCCGTGGGCGGGCGCCAGGGCGAGGAACGCGCGCAGGGCCGCCGCGTGCAGCGGGGTGTAGGTGCGGTAGCCGTGGGGCGTGCGGGCGGCGGCCGGGAGGATGCCCGCCTCCTCGTAGTTCCTGACCGCCTGTGTGGACAGACCGTGCTCGCGCGCCAGATCCACCGGCCTGAGCCGTTCGCCGCCGCGCGGGGTTCGCGGGGTTCGCAGGGTGGTCCGACGGCTTTCATGGTCTTGGGGGTTTTGAAGGTTTTGGCCCATGAGGCCGACGGTATCGCGACGAAGTTTCAACCGGAGGTTCCAAGATACCGTTGAAGGCATGGCTACTGACATCAAGGACGGCGTCCGTCCCTTCGAGGCTGCCGCCGTCATGGGACTGCTCCCGGCCCGGCCCCGGCTGCTCGCGCTCGGCGAGCCCACCCACGGCGAGGACGCCCTGCTCGACCTGCGCAACGAGCTCTTCCGACAGCTCGTCGAGCAGGAGGGATACCGGACGATCGCCCTCGAAACCGACTGCATGGCGGGCCTGCTGGTGGACGACCACGTCGTCTCGGGGACGGGCACGCTCGACGAGGTCATGGAGCACGGCTTCAGCCACGGCTGGGGCGCCTGCGCCGCCAACCGCGAGCTCGTGCGCTGGATGCGCGCCCACAACGAAGGCCGGCCGGCCGCCGAGCGGGTCCGCTTCGCCGGCTTCGACGGCCCGCTGGAGATCACCCACGCTGCGAGCCCCCGGCAGGCCCTCACCGCGCTCCACGGCTACCTGGCGGCCCGAGTGGACGCGGACCTGCTCCCCTGCACCGCGGAAGCGCTCGACAGCCTGCTCGGCACCGACGACCGGTGGACCGATCCCGGCGCCATGATGGACCCGGCGCGCTCAGCGGGGCGCTCGGCCGGGGCCCGCGAGCTGCGGCCGCTCGCCGACGATCTGGTGGCGCTGCTCGATGCGCAGGCTCCGTACCTGATCACGGAGACCTCGCGGGAGGACCTGGACCGGGCGCGCCTGTACGGACGCACCGCGACCGGCCTGCTGCGCTACCACCACGGGATGGCCGACCCCTCACCGGCCCGTATGACGCGGCTGTGCATGTCGCGGGATCTGATGATGGCCCGCAATCTGCTCGCCCTCGCCGGCCGGGGGCCGGCGCTCGTCCACGCCCACAACTCCCACCTCCAGCGGGAGAAGAGCTCGATGCAGATGTGGCAGGGGCCGGTGGAGTGGTGGAGCGCCGGTGCGCTGGTGAGCGCCGAGCTCGGCGAGGAGTACGCCTTCGTGGCCACGGCCCTCGGCACGATCCGGCACCAAGGGGTGGACGTCCCGTCCGCGGACACCCTCGAAGGGCTGCTGTACCCGCTCCCGGAGGACCGCTGCCTCATCGACACCGCGCGGCTCGCCACCGCCCTCGGCGCCGCGCCGCCCGCGCCCCGCGTCTCCTCCTGGTTCGGCTACGCCCCGTTCGACCCGGCCCATCTGGCGGCCAGCGACGGGCTCGTGTTCGTCAAGGACGTCCCGCGCAGCCCCGCTTCCGCGTGAGGCGATGTGAGGCCGTGTGATGCGGCGTGATGCGGCGTGATGCGGTGTGGGCCGCGCCTTCTCCCGGCAGACTGGGCCCATGACGCACTCCTCTTCCCGCACGGTCGGAAGTTCCCCGCTCTCCTTGTGGTCGAGGGACTCCTTCCTGTCGATCGGCTCCGTGGGGTCCGTACTGTCCATCGGGTCGGTGGGCAGCGCGCTGTCCATCGGATCGATCGGGTCCGCGCTGTCCGTCGGCTCGATCGGGTCCTCCATGTCGCTGCTGTCGTCCGGGTCCCTCCAGAGCATCGGCAGCGTGCTGTCCGTGCAGGGGAAGTGGTCCCTGATGTCCGCCGGGCCGTACCGCTCGATCGGTGCGCCCGGGGCGCCGGACTCACCCGGCGCGCCCGGCTCGCACGCCGCGCTCACCGCCCTCACCGCGCTCGGCGTGGGCGCCCTCGCGGTGGTCGGCGCGGTCGCGCTGCTGCGTACGCGCAGCGGGAGGCGGTGACCGCACGCGGTCGCCGGCGGGGTCAGCGCGGGCGCACCCAGTGCGGCGCCCAGGTCCCGCCGGCTTCGGGGGCGGCTGTCGTGCCGGCCAGGTGGGCACGGAGGGTGGACAGCGCCGGGTGGGGGTTGTCGCGGTGCCACAGGAGTGAGTGCGGGTACACGGGCGTCGGGCCGGTCACCGGGATGCGGCGCAGGCCGTGGCCGGCGGGCCAGACGAGGCGGGTGTGTTCGCCCATGAAGGTGGCCAGGGCCGGGGTGTCGGCGACGGTGTCGAGGAGCGCGTCGGAACCGAAGTTGGGGCCGGTCGCCTCGATGGTGAGGCCGAACTCGGCGACGAGGTCCTCGTAGTAGGCGGCCCACTCGGTGCCGGGAACGATGCCGGGCATCCAGATCCGGTGCCCGGCGAGCTCGGCGAGGGGCACCGACCGGGCGCCCGCCAGGGCATGGGCGGGGCCGGTGAGGAGCTGGAGCGGCTCGTCGAGGACCCGTACGGACTCGATGTCCTCGGGGAGGGGCCGGCCGGGCGCGGCGACGGCGCGGAAGGAGGCGTCGATCTCGCCGGAGCGGATGGCGGCGACGGCCGTCTCGATGTCGAACAGCATGAGCACGTCGAGCTCGACGTCCGGGTGCGCCCGGTGGAAGGCGCGCATCAGGCCCGAGGCCGCCCCGCGCGAGGCGATGATGTCGACGCGCAGCGGGCGGCGGCCGGTGCGCACGGAGGCGGTCGCGCGCTCGGCGACGCGCAGCAGTTCACGGGCGTGGGGCAGGAACGCCTGCCCGTCGATGGTGAGCTCGGCGCCGCGCGGGGTTCGGGTGAACAGCCGTACGCCGAGGCTGCGTTCCAGTGCGGCGATGCGCTTGGAGACGGCCTGCTGGGTGACCGCCAGCTCGGCGGCCGCCTCCTGGAACCGGCCCGTGTCGGCGGCGGCGACGAAGGTCCGGACGGCGTCGAGGTCCACACCTGGATTCTAAGGCGTACAACCACGGGTTGTGGGTGATGGCCCCTCGGTTGTTTGATCCGTGGTCGTGCCGCTCGCTTTGATGACCCCGTACGCGGATCGGTTGTACGGATGAGTGGCGGAAGGCGGCGGGCGTGGGGAGCGGGCAGCGACTGGGGCGGGCGTTCGGGTGGCTCTGGGCGGCCTACGGGACCAGCGCGCTCGGCACCTGGCTCGCCTTCGGCGCGCTGCCGCTGATCGCCATCCGGGTACTGGATGCCGGACCGGCCGAGGTGGCCGCGCTCGCCTCCGTGGGGGCTGCGGTGGGGGCCGCGGTGGCGGTGCCGCTCGGCCCGTGGGTGGAGTTCCGCCGCAAGCGGCCGGTGCTGATCGCGATGGACCTTCTGCGGTGCGCGGCGCTGCTGACGGTCCCCGCCGCCTTCGAGCTCGGCGTGCTCACCTTCCTTCAGCTCCTGCTGGTCTCGGTCGTCGTCGCGGCGGCCGACATCACCTTCCGCGCCGCCTCCGGCGCGTACCTGAAGACGCTGCTGCCGGCCGGGGACCTGCTCGTTGCGAACGCCCGGTTCGAGTCCACGGCCTGGACGACCACGATCATCGGCCCGCCGCTGGGCGGCGCCGCGATCGGGCTCCTCGGCCCGGTGGTGACGGTGGCGGCCGACGCGGTCAGCCACCTGCTCTCGGCCCTGGGCATCCGCGCGATCGGCGGGCACGAGCCGCGGCCCGGGGAGCGCCCGGGGGACGGCGCGCGCATGCGGGCCGGGGACCTGCTCGACGGCTGGCGGTACGTGCTGGCCGACGCGGTGCTGCGGCCCCTGTTCTTCAACACCGTCGTGTTCAACGGCCTGGTGATGGCCGTCCAGCCGCTCTTGGCCGTCCTGATGCTCGGCCGGCTCGGGTTCGCGCCGTGGCAGTACGGCCTCGCCTTCGCCGTGCCCTCGATCGCCGGGCTGCTCGGTTCGCGGCTCGCCGGGCCGCTGGTGACCCGGTTCGGGCAGCGGGAGGTGCTGGCCGGGGCCGGTGCGCTGCGGGCGCTGTGGCCCGTGGGCCTGGCGTTCGTGGGGCCGGGGACCGGGGGGCTGGTGCTGGTGATGGGCGTCGAACTCGGGCTGATCTTCTGCTGCGGGGTCTTCAACCCGGTCCAGGCCACCTGCCGACTGCGGCTCACGGCGGCCGACCGGGTCGCCCGTACGCTGTCCGCCTGGGCGGTGACCACCAAGGCCTCGACCGCGCTGCTGACCGCCGTGTGGGGGGTGCTGGGTACGCTGCTCGGCCCGCGGCCGGCGATCGCCCTGGCCGGCGTGCTGCTGCTGGCGACCCCGCTGCTGCTGCCGCGCCGCCCGCCCGCTCCGAGCGCTGTCGAGCCGCCGCCCGTGTGACACGGCCGCATATGATTCCCGGGGCCCGGAGGGGCCTGAGACCGAGGAGGACCTGTGGCCCAGCGCCCAGAGCGCGCGGACGCCCAGCGCAACCGAGAAGCCGTCCTGGCTGCCGCCGACGCCCTTTTCGCCGCCAGCAACAGCCCCCGCAGCGTCTCGATGGACGACATCGCCGCGGCCGCGGGCGTGGGCAAGGGCACCCTCTTCCGCCGCTTCGGCGACCGCGCCGGCCTCATCGGCGCCGTGATCGCCTCCCGCCTCGAACCCCTCGACCGAGCCGTGCGGGAGGCGCGGGACGAGACCGGGTCCTCGCCCCGGGAGCGGGTGCTGAAGCTCCTCGACGCCTCGCTGCGGTTCAAGGTCGAGAACCGCCATCTGATGGTGGCCGCGGAGGACGCCGGGCTCAGCAGCCCGTACCGGGCCGGGCACTACGGCTGGTGGCACGGGACGCTGCGCGCGGAACTGGAGCAGGTGCCGAACGTCCGCGACGCGGACTTCACCGCGCACGCGCTGCTGGCCGCGATCCGCGCCGACCTCGTGACCCACCTGATCGAGGAGCAGAGGATGACACCGGAGGGCCTGCGGTCCTCCCTCGCGGCCTACGTGGACAACGTGCTGGGCACCGGTCACGCGTAGGGCCGATCCAGATCTCGAACCGGAAACCGGAACGGAAGCCATGAAGATGCGAACTCCCCCGCTCGTCACCGCCGCCGCCTTACTGGTCCTGGGGTCCCTCACCCCTGTCGCACACGCCGCGCCGGCGTCGAAGGCTCCGGCGGATTTCGTCGCGCTGTCCTCCGTCGATCCTTCGATCCTTCAGGACATGCGCTATGCCACGAAGGTCAATTTCATCGGGCGGCGCATCGACGGCTACCGCGAGCCCCTGTGCATCCTCACCGAGCCGGCCGCCGAGGCGCTGCACCGGGCGCAGGCGGAGCTGCTGCCGCGGGGCTATTCGCTGAAGGTGTACGACTGCTACCGGCCGCAGCGGGCCGTCGACCACTTCGTGCGGTGGGCGAATGACCTCGACGACGAGCGGATGAAGGCGGAGTTCTACCCGCGGGTCGCCAAGGACCGGCTGTTCGCGGACGGCTACATCGCGGAGAAGTCCGGCCACAGCAGGGGCAGCACGGTGGACCTGACGATCGTCAGGCTGGGGTCCTCCGGGGCCGCGGGCGGATCGGCGCGACCCGTCCCTCCCTGTTACGCGCCCCAGGGCGAGAGGCGGCCCGACGACTCCGTGGACATGGGGACCGGGTTCGACTGCTTCGACACCCTCGCGCACACCGACGACCCGCGGATCCAGGGGGTGCAGAGGGCGAACCGGCAGTTCCTGAAGGGCACCCTGGCCGGCCAGGGCTTCGTCAACCTGCCCGAGGAGTGGTGGCACTTCACGTACAAGCCCGAGGCGTATCCCGACACCTACTTCGATTTCCCCGTGGCGCGTCGATCGGTTGCCGGGCACTGATGCGGACGTCGTGGACTCGGCTCAGGTGCGCGGTGCGGCCTCTTCGAGGTCCTCGATGCTGCCGGACATGAGGGTCCGGACGTGCGCGGTGAGGTGTTCCGCGGGCCAGTCCCACCAGGCGAGGGCGAGCAGGCGCGCGACGTCGTCCTCGTCGTAGCGGGTACGGATGAGCCGGGCCGGGTTGCCGCCGACGACGCCGTAATCGGGGACGTCGTCGACGACGACCGCACCGGAGGCGACGATCGCGCCGTGGCCGATGCGCACTCCGGGCATGACCATGGTGCCGTGGCCGAACCAGACGTCGTTGCCGACGACGGTGTCCCCCTTGCCCGGCAGGCCGGTGAGCAGGTCGAAGTGCTCTGCCCAGGAGCCGCCCATGATGGGGAAGGGGAACGTGGAAGGGCCGTCCATGCGGTGGTTGGCCCCGTTCATGATGAACCGCACGCCGGTGCCCAGCGCGCAGAACTTCCCGATGACCAGCCTCTCCGGACCGTAGTGGTGGAGGACGTTGCGGGTCTCGAACGCGGTCGGGTCGTCCGGGTCGTCGTAGTACGAGTACTCCCCCACCTCGATCAGCGGCGAGGTCACCAGCGGCTTCAGCAGCACCACGCGCGGCTGGTCCGGGAGCGGGTGGAGGACGGTCGGGTCTGCGGGAAGACGATCCATGGCAGCCACTCTCGCAGCTCGGCCCCGGGGCCCGGGTCGCCCCGGCCCGCCGGAAGGCCTCGCCATGGGCCCGGCGCCCGGTCAGGCGGTGGGCGGGGTCCAGTCGGCGGGGAGACCGGACTGGGCGAGGACCGCGGCCAGGCTGTAGCGGTCCTGGTCGGAGGCGATCCGGCAGTGGTTCGGGTCGAGGTCGAGCAGGGTGGTCATCGGCACGGCGAAGGGCTTGGGCGCGCCCTTGAGGTGGCCCGAGTAGACGGAACGGACGGTGATGCGGTCGCCGTCGACGCGGGTGGCGCGGATGCTGACCTGGACGTTGTCGATCATGCTGTCGGCCCGGGCCTTCCACCCCGCGATCTCCTTCCGGCCGCGGAAGGTGATGCCCACGGCTTCGTCGACGTAGACGCCGTCGGCGGTGAACAGGGCGCCGAGTGCCCGGGGGTCGGTGCCGTTCCAGGCACGGGCCCAGTCGGCGACGATCCTCGGCGACGCGTGCCGGGCGGAGTCCTGCGCGGTGTGGGCGGCAGTGGCGGAGGCGGTGGCCGTCGCGGTGGCGGAGAGGGCCGCCGCGGCGGTCAGGACGGACAGGGTGCGGATCGCGCGGGACGTCATGGCTGGTGTTCCTCCGGGTGGGGGTGGGGGGTGCCGACCGGTCGGCGGCGTCCATGGCCCACAGGTTCGTACCGGTCGGTGTCCACTCACCAGGCCCGGCGGGGGCCGCGGCTGTCCACTGCTGCCCGCTCCTGTCCACCGGGCGCCCGCACCCCGGGGGAGTCGGGCGCGTACGCCGATGCCCGGTACGGGATGTCGTCCGTACCGGGCATCGGTGCACGCGGGGGCGCCGCGGGTCGGCGCGTGGGCAGGCCGGCACGTGGGCCGGCGCGTGGGTCAGCGCAGGCGGGTGACCCGGGTGGTGAAGGACGGCTCGGCCAGGCTGGTTCCGAGCGCCACGGGGACGCTCTTCGCGCCCTCCCCCGTACCGACCGCGAGGACGCCGACCTCGGTGCCCGCCTTCGCGGCGTGCGGGGTCCCGGAGGCGCCCGGGCTCAGGGTGAGCTCCAGCTGCTGGCCCGGTACGCCGATCACGTTCAGGTCCTTCGTGGCCACCAGCGGGGTACGGCCGCCGAGGCCGTCGTCCACGTGGCCGACCGTCTGGCCCTTGCGGACGACCGGCGCCGCGTTCAGCGCCTGCCGTACCGCCTCGATGATCTTCCTGCTGTTGGCCAGGACCAGCTTCAGGCTGTTCTCCGCGTTGAGGTCCGGTCCGTCCACGTGCTGGTCCATGAGCGTGCCGAGGATCAGCGGGGTCTCGTCGCCGACCGACTTGTACGCCGCCCACATCAGGGTGCCGCCCGCGGGAGTGCTGGAACCGGTCTTGATGCCGCGCACGCTCAGGCCGTTGACCGACAGCAGGGTGTTGTTGTTCGTGAGCGTCTTGGACAGCCCCTTGATCTCGGCGCTCGGCAGCGCGACCACCGCGCGGAACGCCTCGTCCTTCATCACCGCCTCGGCCAGCTTCAGCTGATCGGCGGCCGTGCTGACGGTCCCGGCGTCCAGACCGCTGGGGTCGGTGTACGTGGTGTTCCGCATGCCGAGTTCCCGGGCGGCGGCGTTCATCTTCTCGACGAAGGCGGCCTCGGAGTCGGAGCCGGTGTCCCAGCGCGCCAGCAGCCGGGCCACGTTGTTGCCCGAGGGGATCATGAGCATCTTCAGCATGTCCTGCTGGCTGAACTCGGTACCGGCGACGAGTCCCTCGATGCGGGACTCGTGCTCGGAGGTGCCGTCCGCGACGGCCTTCGCGTCGATCTCGATCTGGGGGCCGGCCTCGGCCTTGCGCAGCGGGTGGTTCTTGAGGATGACGTAGGCGGTCATCACCTTGGCGACGCTGGCGGTGGGGACGGGCTTCTGCTCGCCGAAGGCGCCGATGTCCCCGGAGCCGGGGACGCGTACGGCGCCCTGGCCCTTGGCGGGCCAGGGTACGGAGAACTGCCCGTCGAGGGTGTGCGTCTGTTCGGCCGCGACGATCTTGGGGGCTGGCAGCGGGCGCAGCAGCTGCCCGCCGATGGCCGCGCCGGCGAGGAGCAGGAGTATCGGGGTCCAGATCTTCACGCGCCGCACGGCGGTGCGGCGCGGGGTCTCGGGCGGGGGCGGGTTGTTGGTGAGCTCGGCCAGCAGGTCGATGGGGGGCCGCGGCGGAACCGGCACCTCACGGGTGGGCTCGACGACACCGGGCGGCAGGGCGGCCCCGGCGGGTGCGGCCGGGGTACGGCCTGGGGCAGGAGCCGAAGTCCGGCCCGGGGTAGCGGCCGGGGTGCGGGCGGGGTCCACCGGCCGGGCGGGGCCCGTGGGGCGGGGCGGAGCCTGGTCCGGAGCCGGAGCCGGAGCCGGAGCCGGAGCCGGGGCCGGGGCCGGGGCCGGGGTACGGCCCGCGGCCGGGGGCGCGTCCGGGGTGACCGGCGGGGCCGAAGTCCGGCCCGGGGTGCGGTTCTGCGGTACGGCGCGCGGCCAAGGGGCCTTCTCCCGCGGGGCGTCCAGATCCTTCAGGGCCACGAACTGGCTGGTCCGCTCCGCGTCGGTCTCTTCGTCCCGGGCCCAGGACGGCACCGGCCGGTCCTGCGGGCCCGCGTCCTCGCCCTCGCCCTCGTCCTCGCCGTCGTCCGGACCCGCCTCGGCGGACTCCTCAGCAGCCCCGCCGTCCTGCTCCGGCGCCTCCGCGTCCCGGCCGTCACCGCCGGCCTCGGCCCCGCGTTCGTCCCCGCCGTCGGCCCCCGCCCCCGCCCCCGCCTCGGGCTCGGGCTCGGGCTCGGGCTCGGCCGCGCCGCCGGCCTTCGCGCCGGACTCGGTCACCGCCCGGTCCGTGCCCGCCGACCGGGGGTCGGACACCTTCCCGCCGGCTGCCCCGGCATCGCGCTCGGACGCGTCCGCGCCGGTGGCTCCGGGCGCGGGCGAGGGTACGTCCCCGCTCGTGGCCGCGGTCCCGGGCTCGGATTCGGCCCCGCCGGTCACCGCTGCGTCCGGCTCGGTTGCGGCTCCGCCCGTGGCTTCCGCGTCGGGCCGTGCTTCGGCCTCGGGCACGGTCTCGTCGGCCTCGGAGCCGTTCTCGGCCGCCGCCGCCCCAGGTGCGCTCTCGGCCCCCGTCTCGGGGGCCGCTTCAGCCTCCCGCCCGGCTTCTGCCGTCGACACGGGCGTGCCCTGGAGGCCGGTCTTCCGGGCGGCGTCGGCTTCGGCTTCGGCCTCGGCTTCGGCTTCGGCCTCGGCCTCGGCCTCGGGGTTCGTCGCGGCTGCCGTCACCACCGCGGGTTCGGCCGGCGCGTCCTCGTCGGACCCGGCCTCCGTGGCTCCGTCGAGCTCGGTCCCGGTGTCCGCGGCGGCAACCAGTTCGGCCGGCATGCCCTCCTCGGGCCCGGTCTCCCGGGTGCCGTCCGCCTCAGGGGCCGGGTCGGGCTCCGGCTCGGGCTCCGGCTCCTCCCTCGCCGCCGGTTCGGCCGGGGTTTCGGGCTCCGGGTGCTCCGGGGGGTTCGGGCCGCCGGCTTCGGGAGGCGTGCTCTGCGTTCCCGCAAGCTCGGTCCCCTCCGTCTCCGCAGACTTCGGAGTGTCCGGGGAACCGCCCGCCACCGTTACCGCCTTCATTCCTGCCCCGCCTTGCACTCACCCCCGGCCAACCCGGCCGGTTCTTGCCGATTCCGTCAGGCGGGGCCTCCGCAGGGGCCCCGCTGACCGGCTAGATGTACGAGGTTCCCCGTCCGTTCCCGCAACCCGATCCTGTGACAGTCCGGTCATACTCCGGCCAGGGCCTCAGCATCCCGCCCGCCCGCCCTGGGCACGGGGACGCCGCCGGGCGGTCGGGGTCGTTCGTACGGTTCACACCGACGGTGGTGTCCCGCCGGCCGCGGCGGTACCGCCGTGCGGGGCGTGGTCGGCCAGGGCCTCGTGGGTCAGGTGGAGCCCTGCGCGCAGTACGGCGTCGTGCCTGACGGGGTGGGCCGCGCGGTGGGCCGTGTCGAGGGCGCGGGGCCCGGTCGGGCTCCGCGGTGAAGTCCTCGCCGCACAGCCCGTCGTCGAGGGCGGCGGCGGTGCCGGGCCGCCCGGCGGCCACAGCAGCGGCCCGAGCAGTACGACCACGGCGATGCCGACGAGGCTCTCCTCCAGGCGGGCCAGCGGGTATCCGGGGACGGCGGCCGCGTACAGCGTGGGGGCCGTGATGAGGACCTGTTGGTTGGGCACGCCGGGCCGGCCCATCAGGTACGTGCCCGCGCAGCAGGTGACCGGCACGGCGGGGAAGGACCGGGCAGGGTCCGCCGGCCAGTGCGGCACGACGGTGCGCAGCACCACGCCCACGACCACCCCGGCCAGCCGTTCCCACCCCATGCGCGGCCCAGGGCGCGGCCCCACACCTCCGCCGACATGCCCCCGGCCGGCCATCGGAACTCCCGCCGCCGCCGCGGACTTAGGGTGAGGTCATGGCCACGGACGACGACCGCAGCGCCCTCGACCTCCTCGATGCGCACCTGGAGAGGCTCTGGTACGCGGCGCAAGCACGGGCGCGGGGGCAGGAAGAGCCGCTCCCGACGGTTCCGGAGAGTCTGGCCGGCTCCGCGGCGGACGGCGGCTCGGAGCTTCTGCGGTGGGGGCTCGCGGGACTGGCGCGGTTGCGCCGGGAGCCGGCGGACGGCTTCGTCCGCGGCGCCGGCGACCTCGTGATGGAGTTCCGCCGACGCCGTTCGCCCTGGAACGCGGCGGCCCTGCGGCTGTTCGAAGATCCCCACGTCTTCGTGGCGACGGGTCCGCGCCGCCACGAGGACTGGGGCCGGGACGTGTTCGCCCTGATGCACCGGCAGGTTCCCGATCCACGAGGATGGCTGCGGATCGACGCCGACCCAGGCGACCATGGCGCCGGTCTCGTCCGGCCGGCCCATCCCTTCGCTCCGCCTCCCGCGGCAGAGGTCGTTCACCGGGTCCACCGGCTGGAGCCGGACGCGGCGGTCGCCGCGCTCACCGTCATGGCCGAGGAGTGGATGACCGAACCCCGTCCCGTCCGCGACCGGCCGGACCTCGACGCGCTGACGGCGGACGCCCGGACCCTGCTCGCCCGCTACGGCCCCGAGGCCCGGTTCTGGACGAACGCGGTGGCCGCCGCCTCGGACCCGGCGCCGGACTTCCTCGCGACGGGGCTGGGCGGGCACGCGGCCCACCCGTTCCTGAGCGTCGAATACTTCAAGGGCCTGGACCTGTTCGACGAGCTGGGCGTGATCGCCGTCGGCGCGGACGAGGTCGGGGTGTTCTGGTCCATCGGCGCATTCTGACCGGCACGGACCGACCGCCGTCCGGCCAACACCCCCTAAAGGATGTTGCAGAAGGCTGAGTTCCGGGCATTTTCCGTGTATGGGTGGGGTGTTGCGGGTTGAGCCGTTGTGGGTGGAGACGTTCACGGGCTTGCGGATCGACCGGTTCGCGAAGCTGGTGAAGGTGGTGCGGGAGCGGGGCGGGAACGGTCCCGGTGGCGGCAGGCCGTGGTGCCTGCCGCTGGCCGACCGGGTGCTGCTGGTGGCCGTCTACTACCGCACCAACCTCACCATGCGCCAGCTCGCCCCGCTCTTCGGGAT